>JAHJJH010000176.1 GCA_018823105.1 Verrucomicrobiota bacterium
CCGGATCGCGGGCTTCATGTAATCGGAGAAGACCAGGAACGTGGCGCCGTAAACGATCCAGCCGCCGTGCAGGGCCATGCCGTTGAGGACCGCGCCCATGGCGTGTTCGCGAATGCCGAAGTGCAGGTTGCGTCCATCGAAATGGCGCGGTCCGACGGACGGGTACTTCTTGAGCATGGTGTTGGTGCTTGGAGCGAGGTCGGCCGAACCGCCAACCAGGTTCGGCAGCACCTCGGCCAACGCCTGCAGCACGGCGCCCGAAGCCTGCCGGGTGGCGATGGATTTCGCGGGATCGAAGGCCGGCATGCGGGCCGCCAGGTCGCCGGGAATCTCGCCGGCCAGGAACTGCTTGAACTCCGCCGCCTCGGCCGGATGAGCGCGACTGTATTCCGCGAACAACTTGTCCCAGGCGGCCTTCTGTGCTCCCCATCCCTTCCGGCGCTGCGCAAAGAGGTCACGGACATCCTCCGGGATGTAAAAAGTTTTATCCTCCGGCATGCCGAGGGCCTTCTTGGTCGCGCGCACCTCGTCCTCGCCGAGCGGCGAGCCGTGGCATTCGGCCGAATCCTGGAAATGCGGGCTCCCCTTCCCGATATGGGTCCGGCAGATGATCAGCGTCGGGCGCTGTGCCTCCGCCCGGGCGGCGTGGAGCGCCGATTCAATCGCGGCGTGATCGTGGCCGTCGGTTTCCAGGATATTCCAATGATAACCCTCGAATCGTTTGCGTACGTCGTCCGAGCACGCCAGGTCCGTGGAGCCTTCGATCGTGATGCGGTTGCTGTCATAGAGCACGGTCAGCTTGTGGAGCCCCAGGTGGCCGGCCAGGGAGAAGGCCTCGTGGGAAAGACCCTCCATCAGGTCCCCGTCGCCGGCGATGACCCAGGTGCGGTGATCCACGAGGGGATAGCCCTCCCGATTGAAACGGGCGGCGAGCATGGCCTCGGCCAGCGCCATACCCACCGCGTTGCCGCAGCCCTGTCCGAGCGGGCCGGTGGTCGTTTCCACGCCGGGGGTCAGGCCGTGTTCCGGGTGCCCGGGGGTGCGGCTGCCCCACTGGCGAAAGCTCTTCAGATCCTCCAGCGTCAGGTCAAAGCCGCACAGATGGAGCAGGCTGTAGAGCAGCATGGAGCCATGGCCCGCGGATTGCACGTAGCGGTCGCGATCCGGCCATTCGGGATGGGCCGGATCGTGCTTCATGAATTTCAGGAACAGCACGGCGGCCATGTCCGCCGCGCCCATCGGCATGCCGGGATGGCCGGAATTCGCTTTCTGCACGCCATCCATCGCCAGGCCGCGCAAAGTGTTGGCCGCGAGTGTCAGATTCATGGTTATCCTTTCGCCGAAAAATCCCGGTTACTATAAACGCGGAAGCGATTTGGCGCAAGGTTCGGACCGTCGATTCGGACCGTCGAATGCGCAGGACTGGAATAACGGCTCGCCGCAAGCGGCGGCCCTACTTTTCGGACGGGGGCATACGATGGAGCGCGCGGACCTTACGAAGCAATGCGCGAAAACGGGGATCCTCGCGCAGGCTTTTCAGGTCGCGGTCGCGGCTCATCCAGTCCGCGTCGTTATAGCCGGCCTTGACCGCACACGCCAGCGCGTCCAAGGCCTCGTCCACCCGGCCGGTGAGCGCGCAACTGCAGGCCAGGTTGTACTGGACCATCGGGTCATGAGGACAGGCCTTGGCCATGCGCAGGTCCATTTCGAGGCCGTCCTCGAAACGGCCCGTCCGGGTATAGAGGTCGCCCAGCGCCTCCCAGACGCGGCGGTTGTGGCTGCAACGCTTGTGCACCGCCTCGAGAAAGGCGATTTCCACGTTTTCCTGCCGACGGGCCTTGCGAGGGGGGGGTTTGTCCATCGGGGCTCCGGGGTTGGGATCAGGTACGCCGCTCCAGGGGGACGAAGGTCAGGTGGTCCTGGCCGGTATAAAGCTGGCGCGGACGCCAGATCCGCTGCTCCGGATCGCGGCGCATCTCCTGCCACTGGCTGATCCACCCCGGCAGCCGGCCGAGGGCGAAGAGCACGGTATACATGTCCGTGGGGAAGCCCATGGCGCGATACGTGATGCCCGTGTAGAAGTCCACGTTGGGGTACAGTTTCCGTTCGATGAAGAAGGGGTCGGCCAGCGTCTTCTCCTCCAGCCGCAGCGCGATATCCAGCAGGGGGTCCTTGAGGCCCATCTTGCCCAGTACCTCCTGGCAGATGCGCTTGGCGATCGTGGCGCGCGGATCGTAGGTCTTGTAGATGCGGTGCCCGAAGCCGCTCAAGCGGAAGGGATCCTTGCGGTCCTTGGCCTTTTCGATCACGGCGTCCACGTGGCCGCCCTGCCGGTGAATGAGCTCGAGCATTTCGATGACTTCCTGGTTCGCCCCACCGTGCAGCGGGCCCCACAGCGCGCAGATGCCCGCGGCAATGCAGGCATACAGATTGACCCTCGCGCTGCCGACCAGGCGGACGGTGGACGTGCTGCAGTTCTGGTCGTGGTCGGCGTGCAGGACCAGGAGCTGGTTCATGGCCCGGACCAGCATCGAATCCATCGGGTAATCCCCCACGGGCGAGGAGAACATCATGTTCAGGAAATTGGCGCAGTAGCTCAGCTTGTGGCTGGGATATACAAACGGCTCGCCGATGGATTTCTTGTACGAGAACGCCACAATCGTGCGCAGCTTGGAGAGCAGGCGCGTCGCCGTGATGTCCAGCTCTTCCGCTTCGGATTCCTCGAGTTCGGGATAGAAACTCGAGAGGGAGACCACCATCGCCGACAGCACGGCCATGGGATGGGCATGCTCGGGATACTTGGCGAAAAAGGTGATCATGTCCTCGTGGATCATCGAGTGCCGGTTCATCAGCACGCTGAACTGCTCCAGTTGCGGGCGCGTCGGCAGCCGGTCGTGGAGCAGCAGGTAGGCGACTTCTATGAAGGTGCAGTTTTCGGCCAGGTCCTCAATGGTGTACCCGCGATAGACCAGGCGCCCCGCCTCCCCGTCCACGTAGCTCACGCCGCTCCGGCAACTCACCGTGTTGGCGAAGCCCGGGTCGTAAGAGGTCAGGCCGGTATCCTTGCGTAAATTGCGGATATCGAGGGCCCGCTGGCCGATGTTGTCCGTGTGGATGGGCAACTCCGTCGTCCGGCCATCGTATTTCAACTCCGCCGTGCTTTTCCGCGCGTCTTCGCTCATGCTCCCCTCCCCGTGGCGGCATCATCCTGCCGCGTCCGGCATTCTAGGCGGCCGGGCCGGGCGCGTCCACTTTCTTCCGACGAAAAAAAAGCCCGACCCGTCCGGGTCGGGTTCATGGGTCGGAAGGAACGGTCACGCTTTAACGATCCGGCCGGCCTTGATGCACGACGTGCAGACCCGCTTCGTCTTTACGCCGCCGTTTTCCCGGACGCGAATTCTCTGGAGGTTGGGCAGGAAACGCCGGCGCGTCACCGCGGTGGTGTGCAAGCCGATCCCTCCCTTTTTCTTCGCCAACCCGTGCCGGACAATCCGGTTCCCGGTCCGGGCGCCTTTTCCGCAAATCTCGCAAGCGATCGCCATGTCGTACTCCTTCCAACCTTCCAAGGGCCGGCACTATAGGTTCCGACCGCGCGCCTGACAAGCACAAAGTCCGGATAAAAAGCGCGATGCCGGATTGCAGGCCCGCTTGAGACCCCCTATGCTGGAAAGGCTGATACTGGATGATCGTTGAATGACCATGCGTTTACTTCCCGAACCGAAAAAGCTCCGGCGCCTGGGCGGGGTACTGGTCCTCAAGCGCCCCGACGGGACCGGGCAGGTCCGGCGGGATATCGTCCCGGCGGGCCCGCCCGAGGGCTACGAACTGACCATTGATCGAAGCGGTGTGCGCCTCATCGGTCACGACGCGGCCGGCCTCTTCTATGGCCAGCAGACGTTCCGACAACTCCTGCGCCAGTACGGCCGGCGGCTCCCCTGCCTGCGGATCGAGGACGCGCCCGCCTTCCGGCATCGCGGGTACTCCCTGGATATCAGCCGGGGCCGCGTCCCGAAACTCGCGACGATCAAGACGCTGGTGGACCGGCTGGCCGCATTGAAAATGAACCAGCTGCAGTTGTACATCGAACATGTCTTTGATTTTGGCTTTGATCCGGCGATCGGCGCGGGCGCGGATCCGCTGACGGCGAAAGAAATCCGCGAACTGGACCGCTTTTGCCTCGACCGCCATGTCGAACTGGCGCCCAGCCTGGCCTGCTTCGGGCACATGGGCCGGATATTGAGCCTGCCGCGGTATCGCGCTCTCGCCGAGGTCGAATGGCCGTTTCGAGACTGGGAAAGCGCGCCCTGGCGGGCGCGGCTGCGCGGCGCCACGCTGAATCCGCGCCTCGAGGCCGGCCGCCGGCTCCTACGGAACATGCTGGACGAATACCTGCCCCTGTTTTCCTCGGAGCGTTTCAACATGTGCGGGGACGAAACGTACGACTTGGGGCGGGGCGCCAATGCGGCCTTTGTCCGGCGGCGGGGACTGGCCGCGCTTTACCTGGAACACCTGCGGTTCGTCCGCCGCGTGGCCCGGGAGCATGGTAAGCGGCTGATGTTCTGGGGCGACGTGATGCAGCAGCACCCGGAGGGCATCCCCGGGATTCCGGCAGACTGCATCGCGCTGGACTGGGGCTACAGTTGGCATACGGATTTCGAAAAGGCCCGCCAATTCATTGAGGCGGGGCTGGAGACGTATGTCTGTCCCTCGACGCGCGGCTATAAGGTCGTGTTCAACGAGGTCGAAGAGGCGCGGGCCAACATCGCGGGCTACGCGCGGACCGGGTTTCGCCTGGGCGCGGCCGGGCTGCTGGTGACCGACTGGGGCGACATGGGGCATTTCAACCTGCCGGCCTGCTCGTTCCATGGACTGGCCCTCGGCGCGGCCATGGGATGGAATCCGCGCGGGGACGGAGGGCGCGGATTCGACCGGGCGTTTTCCCTGCAGGCCCTGGGCGATCCTTCCGGCCGGGCGGCGGGGCTTTTTGTAAAAGCAGGCACGACGAGGCTGGCGGAATGGCCGCTGCTCATCCGGGAGCCGGGCGGGGAAAGCCGCCCCGCCGCCACCCTGCAGCGCGCGATCCGGCTGGCCCCGGCCTGCAGAAACTGGTCCCGACGCTTTGCCGCCCTGCGCCCGACGGACTGGCTCCGCGAGACGGACATCGAGGAACTGGCCATCGCCGGCGAGGCGCTTTACCTGAATGCCCGGCGCATCATTCTCGAACAGGGTTTGGCCGGCGCGCGCGGAAAACCGGCTTTCCTGCGGCGCCGGATTGCTGTATTCATTCGCGAACTGGAGGCGTTTTTCCGCCGCTACGCGAAGGGCTGGAAACGGACCTCGCGGCCGGCCGGGTTGAAAGACCTGGCGAGGGCGTTTGGGCAAGTCAGCCGACAATGGCGTCGCCTGGCAGAGAAAGCCCGGGATTCATGAACAACAACATCAAGCCGCGAACGGAATGGTTGAAAAAAATCATGGTGGGGGAGAATCTCAAGACCACGCTTCGCCGGGCGATCCTGCTGGCACTGTTCTGCATCTTGTTGTTCAATTACGTCCTGCTGCCCGTCCAGGTGCGCGGCAACAGCATGGAACCGACGTACCGGGACGGTTCATGGCACGCGGTCAACCTGCTCAAGTTTGCCACCCGTCACCCCCGGCGCGGCGAGGTTGTCGTGATTTCCATGGTCGGCCGGCGGGCGTTGTATCTCAAGCGCGTCCTGGGGCTGCCGGGCGAAACGGTCAGCTTCTTCAATGGCCAACTGATCGTTGATGGGAGGGAGATGCCGGATCCCTACCTGACGGGCCGGGGAGATTGGATGCTTCCCGCCATCACCCTTGACGAGGACGAGTATTTTGTGGCGGGAGACAATCGAGCTGTCCCCATCGAAACGCACACGCTGGGGACGGTGAAGCGGAAGAAGATGATCGGGGGGCTCCTGCGTTGACGACGGCCCGCGCGACGGGGTGGCGGTCCTGGGCCCTGCTTCTCACGGCCGCCGTGATTCTCTATGCGGGCCTGTCCTGGCGAAACCGCGATGTGAACCGCATCCGACGCCGGCTGGAACGGCTGCGCGTGTCCTTCAACAAGGCCCCCGACGAATCCGCGCTTGCCTCCTTACGCCGCGCGCAGG
>JAHJJH010000177.1 GCA_018823105.1 Verrucomicrobiota bacterium
CGCCGCGACGGCCGGGGCGGGAGCCGGCGGCGCGGCCGGTTCCTGGGCCCATATCACGGTCATGGCGGCGGCCTGCACCATCACCACCAACGTCAACGTGCGCATTATTCGCCTGTTCATTGGGTGTCTGCTCCTTTTCTATTCCTGAAATAGACGTCCTTCAATCCACCTGAATATCTTCCGTGTCCGCCCTGGCCGGCGCCGGGGTGCCCGGAGCGGCCTCCTCGGCCGCGGGTTCACCCTCGACGGCCGCCGCGCCCTCGTCCAGGACGGTCCCCGCGGCTTCCATCTCCTCGCGATGCCCTTCCAGGAGCCCCCCGGCGCGCTTCGTCTCGCGGGCATCGGGATATTCCTGTCGGAGCCATTGCACGGTCTTATGAAGAGACTCCCAGTCCTTGATCTCCACGTAACAGGCCACCGCCGCCTCCAGGCCGCGCAGTTCGTTGTTCTGCACAAAGGGATAGAAAACCACCAGGCGCAGATAATCCAGGAGTGCATCCTCCGGACGGCCCTCGGTAGCCAACGCGTTAGCCCGGGAGAAGAGGGCCGTGGAAAGCAGCTCCTCGTCATCCTCGGGCAGCACCGCGTTTTCCAGGTATTTCAGCGCGGCCTTGGGATCGCCGGCCAACTCGCTGGCGATACCCGCGCGCAGTCGCGCGGCGTCTTTCTGCTCGCACTCATAAGACTGCTTGAGGATGTCTTCGTATTGACGGATGGCATCGCGCCACAACCCCTGCCGCGCGTAGAGCTGACCCTTGCGCAGAATGGCCTCATCCATCGGGATGCCCGGCAGGCCGCGAAACGGCTTGAGGCTCAAGATCAGACGGTCCAGCCCGTCGTGAACGGCGCGAACCTGGGTTTCGCTGCCGGCCTGGTCAATCGCCGCAAAGACGCGGGGCGTACCCATGCGAATCCTCTTGATGTCCGCTAGGGGGATCCCGGCTTCAAAGACGCTGCCGTCCGCCGCGGCCTTGGTCACCCAGAGCATTTCCTTGTCCCGGCGCAGGAGGCGTCCCTGGAACTGGCCATCCTTGGTCACCAGCAGCACCGGCCCGACGCCCGCGGCCCCCTTGCTCTGCGCGGCGCACCAGAGCCCCGAGCCCAGCAGGATCACCGCCCCTGTTATCTGCCATCGTTGTCTCATGCCGGTTCTGCCTTCATGCCTTTCACGAGCCGAGATTCGTCAACCGCTGACGCGCCTCGACAGCCTCCGGGGTGCCGGTCATGGTTTCCAGTTCCAGCATTTCCCGGTAGGTCCGGGCGGCCGATTCGTAATCCTTGATTTTCTCAAAGGCCTTTCCGCTGCCCATGTACGCCCGGGCCACCGCGGGCGCGTAGGCGCCATAGAGGACGTACACGCGTTGGTAATACGGGAGCGCCTGCCGCGGCCGATCCTGCGCCTCGAGGCAAGCCGCGATATTGAGTAGAGCCTCGGGCTTCAACGTCCGCGGTGTGGACCGGTTGGCGAGCACGACGCTGTAATCGGCGATCGCCTCGCTGTACCGCTCGGTCGCCTGCAGGCTTCGCGCCCGCAGGAACGTGGCCTCCATGACCAGCGTCGGCTCGGCGGGATTGGCCAGCGCGGCGTCCGCGTGCAACAGGGCTTCGGCATATTTGCCCGCTTTGACCTGTTGCTCCGCCAGGCGCACGTGGGCGCGCGCGGCATGACGCGATTCCGGCCCGGTTTTCAACAACTGCTCGAAGCACGCCGCGGCCTCGTTGGTCTTCCCCTGCGGGATCAGCATGTCACCGAGCCAGGCAAGCGTTTCCAGTCCAAGCTGGTCGTTCCTGAAACTGGAGGCCAGCACCAGGGCCGCGCGAGGCTGATCGGCCGGCGGACGGACTTGGATATCCGCCATGTTCAGCCGGGCGGCCAGGGTCATCCGCTTGTCGGCCATCGCTTTCTGTTTCTTTTCCTGCACTACGGCGGGGAAGCCGCCCGGTTCGTCGCCGTACATGCCCGCCAGGTCGTTCAGCATGAGATCGAAACCGTCCCAAGCCACGGTGTTGCCGTGCAATTCGATCATCGTCCAGTACAGGCGGCGCGCCTCGTCCAGGCGCCGGATCTGGCGCAGGGCCCAGCCGGCCTGATAGGCGGCGTCAATGATGTTGTCGGAATCGGGATTCTCCCGGATGTAGGCGGCGAACGCCTCGGCCATGTCTTTCAAGTCGTCGGGGGTGCCCAGCGCCTTGAAGACCTTCGCGCACTGCGTCAGCGCCATGTACTGGAACGCGCCGGCCGCCTTGCCCACCCGCAGGTACGCCCCCTTGGCGGGCTCCAGTTCACCGATCGCCGCCAGCGCGTCGCCCAGCGTGACGAGCGCTTCCCACCGGAAATAGTGTTCCGGATTAGCGGTCACCCACGCGTCCAGGGCCTTGGCCGCCTCCTCGAAATCCTCGACGGCATAGCGGCAGAGCGCGGCGCGGTATGCCGCCTCGGGCGCGTACACGCTCATGGAGTTCTTCTCCGCGAAGTCCTCGAACAGCGGCCGCGCCTCGGCGTACTCGCCCCCGTAGAAAAGGGAGATCGGCAGCCAGTACTGGACCTCGGACGCCATGAGGTGCTGGGGATACTTCGTCAGCCAGGCGCGGAAGATTTTCACCGCCTCCTCGAATCGCTCCTGCATGGCCAGGGAAAGGCCCAGGTAAAACTCGATGCGCGCCCGCTGGACATGCTCCGGGAATCGGCGCAGCAGCGCGCGCATGGCCGTCTCGGCCTCCTCAAAGCGCTCCGTGTTGACGTAGGCCTCCGCGCGCAGAAACGCCACTGTGGGCACGTTGGGCCATTGGACGGGCGGGGGCGGCGCCTGATCCGCCGCCGGCGTGATGGATAAAGCCGCTCCCGGCTCGGACAGCTCCGCGCCGGCCCACGCCCCGACCTTGCGTTGCTTGGCGCGGGTCTCCGCCTGGCGCAGGCGCTGGGTGAAGGTTTCCAGGCTCGTGCCATCGGGCGGCGGCGTGCTGGCGCCATGAATCCGGGCCAGCCCCTCCTCCACCAACCGCTCGGCCAGATCCTCTTCGCCGACCTGGACGATCGCGTAATACCACGTCGTATCTTTGGGCCCGCTCGCGCGCTCCCACTGCGTCAGCACCGAAAAGCCCGGGGCCAGGATCTTCTCCACAAAGGCGGCCGCCTCGCGCCCGACCCGAATGACGCGCATGTCCGGGATGTCCCAGTACGTCGCCTGGTCGATCAGCGTGGCCGAGGCCTCGCGGTTCGACTCGGCGGCCTCCACGAAATACAGTCGGAACACGTACTCCTGGCCTCCGTGGACCACGGGCAGCGTATCGCCGTCCCGGGGGCGCCCGAGGTCCAGCCGGCAATTGCTCAACTTCTGCCACCGGGCCGCCCACACCTCCCCGCCCAGCCCGCAGAGGAAAAGCAGTGCTCCAACGGCTATGGAAAAAACTCTCTTCATTGTCCCGAAACAGGCATCAACCGCAACCGTATTGAGTCTTGTACAACTACCTTATAAGCCGTGGGTAGGGCGGCTTCGCCGAAGCCGCCGTTTTCCGGCGCTTTGGGCCAAAGCGCCCTACCGAATGCCGGGAGGGCTAGGCATCCCGACCGAGCCGAAGGGGATGCATCGAACGGATACTCTGTGTCACGGTAAAACATTTACCGATTTTTCCATTCCGGATCATATCGATCCAAATACCGGTCGGCCTCGGCGATCAGATCGTCAAAACGCCGGAGGCGCGACAGGCACAGCACCAGGTCAAAGTGCGCGGTTTCCCGGATCTTGTCCTCCATGGCGATCTCAACCACGCGGGCGAAGGCCACGCGGGCCTCCCAGTAGCGGTCCAGGTTGAAGAAGCACCGGCCGATGCGGTGGAACAGGCCCGCGTCATAATCCGGGAGGCCCTCCAGTTTTTTCAGTAATTCCTCGGCCTGCGCCAGGGAGCCTTGCAACCGGCGCTCGCGCATGAAGCGCGCCTGGACCTGGTCGGGAGTCGGCTTCTCGCGGCGGAAACGCTCCACTTCCGCCCGCAGGACTTCCACCGTTTCCCGCTGGCGGCGCAGGAGCACGGCACGGGGCTTGACCCGGCGATAGGCCTTCAGGGCCAGGCCGTACTCGGTGATCTCGAACGCCGCGTCCCCGATTTCAAACGCCAGGAAATTGCAGTAGGTGACCACGTTCCAGCTCCGCGGCCGCTGCTCGAGCGTGCGCAGCATGGCGATGGCCTCCTCCATCTTGTCCTCGTCGAAGAGCGCGCGGGCGATGAACGCGCCGGCCTGCCCCCAGTAGTCCGAGTTGGGGAAGGCGTTCATGAACTCGGTGAAGGCCGCCACCGCCTCCGTCCGCTTGTCCTGCAGCAGGAAGACCATGCCGATCTGGTATGCCGCATCTTCCGCGTAGGCCGACCGCGGGTATTGCGCCAGCAGGTCCTTATACGCGTTCACCGCGGCGTCCCAGGCCTCCAGGATCTGATGCGCCACGGCGATGCGATACTGGGCCTCGTCGCGGTACCGCGCCTCGGGGTACTTCGTGGCGTAGGCCTTGAAGGCCTCGATGGAGTCGGCGTGCTGGCCCAGGTTGTACAGCGAGCAGCCGTAGGCGTAGTAGGCGCCCTCCATCTGCGCCTGGAGCGAGGGCTCGTTCCCGAAGTTGGCGATCAACTCCTTGAAGTAGCGGGCCGCGTCGGTGTAGTTGCCGGCGGCGAATTCGCCCACGCCCTTGCGGTAGAGTTCCTCCGGCCCCTCGGCCTGGGCCGGCGCCCGTTCCGTTCCTGCGAGGAGAAACAGGCAGGCCGCTACGGCAGCCGTCTTCAAGAAATGAAATGAGCTACTCATGCACTGGCGCCAACCCGGGTTTGATAATTACCCGTTTGCGGCTTTCTGTTCAAGGGTTCATTCGCCGCACGCCTCGCGCCCGGAACAGCTTAGTCACGACTTTTATCCATGCCGTGTCCGCCCGGGGAGACAGAACCTCCAGGGGCGTGCGCCGGAAGACGACACAGAGAACCAGCGCGCCCAGCGTGAAACCCAGTCCCAACCACTGGTTGACCGGATGCCACAGGTGGAAGGCGGAATCGCTGATGAACTCGCACCGGGAGAACGGGAACAGGTAACTCAAAGGCCACGTGGTGAAGAAGTAATCGCCGAAGAAGTGGCTGTAGAACGCGATCTGGGTGAAGACAAGGGCGCGGAGTCGCTGTCCCGGGCAATACCACATCGCGAGGGCGGACACGACCAGGGAGAAGAGCAGGTTATGCGTCCAGACATGATGATGGTTCAGTGTTATGGACCAGCCCAGGACGCTGGGGAGCGCATCCAGGTCGGGCGCGATGGCCGCGAGGAAGACCGCCCGCCGGAAGCGCGAATCGCCGCGTCCCGCCTCCGCGAGAATCCACCCCAGGCCGGCATGCGCGTAAAAATACATTCCCCTCCCCTTCTACACCGATCGGCCGCCGGACGGCCAGCCAACGACAGAGATCGTTTCCGGGGCCGACCCCACGCCCCGGCGAGGATAACCCCCTAGCGTGAGGTTTGCTCCTTCGGGCCCGGTTGCTGGCCGGCGGTGAAGAAGGTCCACGGCTGGGTCGGACGATCCTTTAGATACCCGTCGAGGTAGTCCCACTGGATCCTCTCGGTGAGGTACTTGCGCGCGTCGAAGGGCATTCCGCTGGAACTGCCCCACCGGGCCCAGAAGCCGAGGCGCCGGGCCATGTCGCTGTCTACGACCTTCCCGTCCACCGCGCCCGCGGGGGCAAAGGCCACCCGGTTCGGCCAGAACTCGAATGGGTCCAGCCAGTAGTGCCCCTCCACGGTGCGCGAGCCGGGGTTCTTCTTCTGCAGGTACACGTCGTAGTGGTCGGCCAGGATCTTCCTCGCCACCGCGGCGTCGATCTTCCCACGGTGCTTGTTCATGAGCTGGGTCAGACGCACCCTCCGCGCGCCCATGGCCCAACGAATATCGGAGTAACCGGTGTTCGAGCACTCGAGGTTCCGGATGCGGGGATCCACCGGGGCGTTGAAGCCGATGAACCAGCCGTTCGTGGTCCGGTCCACGCGCTGGTATTTCAGGCCCAGCTCGAAGCGCATGATCTCGCCCGTGTTTGCGTCGGCCAGCAGCCAGCTGTTGGCGTAGCCGCCATTGTTCTTCTTCTGCATGATCTGCACGAACTCGTCCAGCGAGCCGGCGTACTGCATGGCTTTGCGGACGCGGAAGAACTCCGGGTCTTCGTCAGAATCGTACTGGCTGTAGCCGCCGATGGTGGTCTCCGTGCCCATGATGCCGGCGTCGGTCACGAAGAAGTCGGTCATGCTGTCGATGCACCCCGGCACGCTCTGCATGAACATGCGGTGGCCGTTCGTCGGGACGATGTCGAGAATGACGTTGAAGAACTGGCCCCACTCAAAGCCGTCCCACGAGTTGTGGGCCATGACGACCCGGCCGTCCTTCGTGGCCGAACCGGTGGCGATGAAGGCGCTGCAATGGTCCTTGCTCCCCTCCGCGTACTTGCCCGCCTGCTCGTTGGGCCACCAGTAGCCCGTCAGCTCCTCGTAGCCGTTCCAAGCCAGGACCTCCTGCCACGTGATCTCCACGCCCCGTTCGCGGGCGCCCGCGGCGATGCCCTTCATCTCCTCGATGAATTCTTCGTCGATCCGGTCCGCGAATAGTTTCTGCGCCGCCTCGACAAAGAAGGACCATTCCTTCCCGGTCTCCCAGAACGTCAGGTATTTCAGGCTCCGCAGGATCTCCTTGAGCTCGTCGGCGACGAGATACCCGTGCTGGAAGCCTCGATCGTGGGGCGCGCCCTCGATGTGGATGTAGACCCAGCCGTTCTCGTCGAAGCGGTAGCCGGGCCCGCAGGTCGTGACCCCCGGCCCGCCCTTCTCCGCCAGGGCGGGGTACAGCGGAAGAAGAATCCCCGTCATGAGAACGATCGCAGTGCGCCAGCGCATGACCCATCCTCCTTTTTTCCTGCCGATTGTGCCGACAGGCCGAGTATAGGGCAACCCGGCGGGGTCGTGTCGATGGTGAATTGATCGAAAGGGACAGGTAATCCAACCGCTAAAAAAAGACCGAAATAGAAAATGGGGTGCGGTTGGGGTCGGACCACAACAACCCAC
The DNA here is from genome assembly GCA_018823105.1 of Verrucomicrobiota bacterium. Lineage (GTDB taxonomy): Bacteria > Verrucomicrobiota > Kiritimatiellia > CAIQIC01 > JAGNIJ01 > JAGNIJ01. Next base: position 7,079 of record JAHJJH010000177.1, read on the forward strand.
TCTGTCACAAAGCGTTGAACCGAATTCACACACCAAAAGCGGCTTTACGTTCGATTTTCGTGGGTGAAAAGAGCTTCTAAGCGATAACGGGCTCTGGTAAAGACGCATGACATGCCCCGGGCGAATCGATACATCGTTGCCGGACAGGTCTACCACATCACCCACCGATGCCATGACCGGAAGTTCCTGCTGAAGTTCGCACGGGATCGGAACGTGTACCGTGAGTGGCTGCGCGACGCGCTGAAGAGGCACCCGGTTTTACTGTTGGGTTATTGCATCACCTTGAACCACGTGCACTTGGTGCTGCATAGCGAGACCGAGGCGGCGGTCGGGCGGTTCATGCAGTTGGTCGAGGGAAGCGTGGCGCAGCAGTACAACATTCGGAAGGAACGATCGGGTGGGTTCTGGAGCGAACGATACCACGCAACGATGATCGATAGCGGAAGATACCTGCGGCGCTGCCTCCAGTATGTGGATCTGAATATGGTGCGAGCGGGCGCGGTGACGCATCCGCGCGACTGGGATTGGGGCGGATACCGGGAGACGGCCGGATTGAGAAAGAGGTACCTGCTACTGGACGTCGACAAACTGGCTGAACAGTTGGGCTTTCTGGACATTTCCGAATTCCGAAAGAGCTACACCAGCGATCTGGATGAAGTGCTCGCCAAGGAACAATTGCCCCGGCGCGAACCGATGTGGACGGAAAGTCTGGCCGTAGGCAGCGAATCGTTTGTGAACCAAATGGTGGCACGGTTCACGAAGCGACGGGAACTCGAAGTTCGATCCGAACATGGCGTATGGCTTGTGAAGGAGGCTAAAGCCTCTTGCGTTTGATTTTCGGGCCTGAAAATCGCTTCTAAGGCCCTGTTTTGCCGCCAATAACGAGGTTAACACTTTCACTGTCATTGACTTCGTGTGGTCCGACCCCGGCCACAACCCTGTTTTGCCGCCAATAACGAGGTTAACACTTTCACTGTCATTGACTTCGTGTGGTCCGACCCCGGCCACAACCCCGGCCACCACCCACCCCGGCCACCACCCCGGCCAGCCCCACCGGCCAGCCCCACTTGATCCTTAGAATGCCTGTCGCAGATGCTCGCTGCGCCACAACGATCGTGGTCCGGGGCACATGACCACGCCCCCGCCACCGGCTTTTCTCCCTTTTTTACCCCCTACCAGCCTGCCCTACCCGGTGCTACCAGAGACGATTCATGTACGGTCGCCCCGCGCCCCGCGGGCGGCCTTTCCGCGTGGCAGCTCTCTCCACGATTCATGGCGGACGGGACTATATTCTGAATCCCCAGACGAAGAAGGAAAAGAGAAGCAAGAACAGGGCGGCGGTGGCGAACTTGACGCCGGCGGCGTGGCGCTTCATGAAGCGGATCAGCGTCTCGCTGCGCAGGCCGAGCATCGCCAGTGCGAACACGACAAAGAGCGGCACGACAAAGGCGGCGTTGTACGCCAGCAGGTATCCCATGGCCGCGAGGCGATCTCCGCCTGTCTTGAGCATGAAGAGCACGGTCGGCGCGTAGACCTGGCCGGTACAGGCCAGTTCGAGCACGGAGACGACCAGTCCCGCGACGAAGGCCGCGATCACGAAGCGGGAGTGGCGCACCCCTTGGCGGATCACGGCATGGATCCCTCTTTTCAGAATCCCGGGAAGTTGCAGCGTGATCTCGGTCATTCGTCCCCGCAGGCAGCGGAATCCGTCGCGCAGGCTCAGTACGGCAATCACCAGGGTGAACGCCCCGAGTAGCCCGTTGATGGCGTAACTGAACCGGCGCAGGATGCCTAGTCTGGACACAAGCTCGACCAGGCCGAGCCCCATCGCGTAGTACGCTATAAAAACGCCGGCGATGAAGGTCAGTCCGACCTGCGCGATCTCGCGGGCGGAGCGTCTCGTGACCTGGAGATAGGACAGCAGGAAGATGATCGTCGCAAAGGCGCAGGGATTGAGGCCGTCCAGCAGGCCGGCAGCCCCTACCACGCCGAGGTTGAGCTTCTTGTAGCGGCTTCCTATGGACACAGCCGCCTGTTCCAGTTCCTCCTCCGGCACCCGGCACCACTCGTCGTCCCCACCGGCCGACCGGGAGAGCAGTTCACCCAGGCGTGCAAACGTGATGTCGTCCTTGATGCTGTATCCCGCCCGGGTGAAAAGGGCCGGCGTGACAAGACGAATCCGGTCCGGCACGCCGTACCGGGTGCATAGCGCCTCGTTCAGGCTCATGGACCGGGTCTTTCGAATGTCGTGGGTGTCAATCTTCAATCCGGGGAACACTTCCCTCAACTGGGGGAACATGGCCGCCACGCGCTCGCAGTCGCGGCAACCGTAACTGGTGAAGAAAACCAGGCGCACGTCCGGCGACGAAACGACCGCGGCGCCGCTTTCCAGCGGTTCGCGGAAAGTCGCCTCGATACGACGTCCCTGCACGGCCAGCAGCGGCAGCTCGGTCGGGCGCCCGCCTCCGGCTTTCTCCTCCCCGAAATGCTTGCGCACCTTCTCTTTTTGTTCTTCGTTATTTTCGCTTTCCTCCACGTAGGGCAGCAATATCGCGAATTCAGGCCCCAGGGTCGTGTAGCTGTTCAACAGGTAGCGGCCGATGCGCTCGACGACCGCGTGACGGTCGGGTACCGATTCGGCGGCCCGAACGACTTCCGCCAGGTCCACGGTCTGGCGGTTGGACAGCAGGGCCATGAAGCTTTCAATTCGCACTCGCGGCGCGGGATCCTGCGTCAGCTTTCTTAACGCCTCGATCTGCCCGCTCTTCAGCCGGGGCGCGTTGCCCCGGGCAGACCAGTAATAATGATCGTCCTCGAAATCGTCCTTGCTGAAATAGTGAGTCCAACGCGAGCTGCTGCCCATGTACACCTGCGGAACCACCGCCCGGACGTACTCGGAAGAATCCGTCACGGCATCCTCCAGCACTTCCTGAAAAGCCCGCGTATCGTTCTGTCCCAACGCGTAAAACGCCGCCCGGCGCACCCAGGGATCGTCGGCGTCCAGGAAAGGACGGATCACGGCCTCGTCCGTCCGACGCCAGCATTTATGCTGCAGCAGGAGCCCCAGCACCTGTTTCGGCGCGGAGTTGGTCTGCTGCAAAGATTTCAGGGCAAAGTCACGGGCCACCCGGCGGCCGTCAGGCCGGCGCAGGGCGGACTCCAGGTCGTACCCGTAGATCTCCTTCGGCCGGAGTTCGCTGTCCGGTCGCAGCATGACCTCCAACGCCCTTTCCAGACCCCGGGAGCCTCCGCGCGCGATCGCGGCCGCCGCCGCCGCGGTCCGAACCGCCGGCGAGTGGTCGTTCATCAGGTCTTCCAGCAGGGGCAGGAACTCATCACGCAGGCGCGGCCGCACGCCGTAGGCCATTCTTTGCCGCTCGTCTTCCGTGCGATTGTCCAGTGTCCCGCGCAGGAACGCCACCTGGTCCGTCTGTCCCATGCCGGTCAGCAGCAACGCCGCGGCAAAGCGCGTCCGATCGTCGTATTTCGGATCCGCGTATTGCCGCACCGCATCCAAGAGCGGATCCGGGCCCGATGCCATGGGGGCGACGGAGGAGGACGGTGGAGTTGTTTTGAACCCGAACGCCTCGAACAGCGCGCGGAGGTCATCCGATTTTCTCTGGGGCGACGGTGCTGGTGGCGGTGGCGGCGGCGCCGCCGCTTCAGCCGCCGGCTTGAAGGCCTCGAATAGCTCCTCCAGTTCCTTGCTCCCCGCGCCGGACGCTCCCTCCGATTCCAGGGCTTCTAGCTCGAACGTCGTAGAAGGATCCTGCCAGGCGGTGCCGGCCTCTTGGATACTGATGGACTCCAGCACAGCCCGTACCTTGTCCTCCTGTCCCTCGCGAAGAATCCCGGCCAGGTGTTGCCGATAGGCCGGGTTGGCCATCCCCTTGCTACCGACAGGTCGGATGGCGGCGCAGGCGACGTCGAGATCGGCATGGCCGGTCAACGGAGCGATCAACTGGAGATCCTTCAACTCGCCGTCTTCCGCAACCGCCTCGATCACCGCAAGCAGGACTTCCGCCCCGCGCCCTTCGAGCGCCGTTTTAAAGGCCGCGGGCAAATCGAGTTCCATCTGCAGCAGCGCGCCGACGATCGGACCCTTCAGATCGTCCTCGTCGAAGAAGAGTTTCTGCAACCGTCCCGCGGCTTTCTTGGCGCCCAGTTCGGTCAGTGCCCGGATCGACGTGTAGCGGACGAACGGATCACTGTCGTCGAGGAGGGCGATCACCTTGTCCGAAAGCCCGCGCGCGGACATGTTCGCCGCCGCATCGAGCGCCGCGGTACGCACCCGCCAGCGCGGATCTTCAAGGCACGGGCCAACCTGTTCCGCCGCGCCGGACGTCTTGAGCTTTCCCAGGCTCTGAAGCGCGGCGATGACAAGATCCTCGTTCGCGTTTTGAAGGTACGGGGCCAGGATCGCCAGGCTCTTCTTGCCGGACAGGGTGCCCAAGGCCCGGAGGATCGCAAACACGACCTCGTTGTCCTTTTCGATCTGAAGGTGCCGCTCGAACAGATCCACGACCTGTCGCGATCCGGCTTTCACCAGGCTGTCCACGGCCGTTTCCCGAATGAGCGGGTCCGGATCCTGCAGGAATTCGCCCAGGACAGTCACGGCGGCGGACCGGAACGTGGGTAGGTCCTGTATCGCTTTCAACCGCGCGTCCAGATTGCCGAAGACCAGGCGATGCGCGAGCGCCCGGACATCCATCCCGGCCGCCTCGGGCAGCGCGAGGGTGTACTGGATTTCCCGGATGCGGCCCCGGGCGCCGGCGGACAGGTCGGGGTGTTCGGAGAGGAAGGCCGCCACGGAGTCCGCCGTGCCGGGCCCGCCCTGTTCGAGGAGACGCATCGCGCGTAGCGAGCGCTCGCGATGATCGGAGACAAGGTCCAGGAGACAGTCGCGTATCTCCTCAGCGGACAGGGCCGCGTACACCTGCGCGACCTCGCCCGTGACGCCTTCAGCCCAGGCATTCCAGTGCTGGAGCGACGCCGCATTGGCCCCGGCCGCATCGCCCGGCTGCCACGGGTCGAATTCGTGCGAGACCCCGGCCAGTTCCTCGAGGATCTCCAGCGCGCCCAGGCGCACCGCCAGCCGATGATCCTCCAGCAGGGCGACGAGGCGGGCGGCTGGAAACGGCTGCAGGGCGAAGACCCGATCCCGAAGCTCCTTGCGCTTCGGCGGTTCGCCCATCTCGATCAGGATTCGTGGCCACAGATCGTCCGGAACCTTCCTGCTGTCGAGAGTCTTGAGGAGATCCTGGTACCTTTTATCCTGGCTTACCAGGAACTCCGGGTTGAGCTCCCCGCGCAACAGGGTGCACAGTTCCGACGCGGAAAGATAGCCGGACACGCCGTTGCGCACCCGCCCGTCCGAGGAAAGGATCAGGACGGTCGGCACGCCGCGCACGCCGTACTCCTGCGCGGTCAGCGGATCGTCCATCACGTCGATCTCCACCAGGGAGAAGTGACGCAGCAGTTGCCGGGTCTCGGGGTCGTCCAGCGTTTCGGTTTTCAGACGGCGGCACCACGCGCAACCCGGCGAGGAGAACACGGCCAGCACGGGCCGGTACTCCGCCTCCGCCCGACTCAGTGTCGTGTCGAGGTCACGATGCCATACCAGGGCCACCTCCCCGGTCACGGCGGATTCGACGCCATCCGGCGGCGCGGCAAAAACGTCCCCTGCCGCGGCCCACGAACCGCAAAAGAGGCCGACCAGGCCGGCCGCAATATGTAATCTTCTTGTATTCAAGATATTAATACAGCAGGGCATAAACCAGGATATTGACGTTCACCTGCAGGGAGTTCACGATTTCGTTGCCACCGCAGCAACAGCAGCCCTCGGTGTGTCCTGTATCGTTCAGCCCGTGCGGCGAGTAGACCACCACCAACTTACCGTCCACTTCGATGCCCTCGAGGCGGGCCTCCGCCGTCGGATGCTGGAGTTTCAGATCCTTGATCGCGTGGACGGTGCGGAAGATGGGATGTTCCATTTCAATCTTCTTCAGATCATTGTCCCCAAAGAGTGTTTTCATTTCGCGGCGAAAAGCCCGGTCCCAGTCCTTGTTCGAGCAGCCGGCCGAGGCCAACAGGAAACCCCCGCTCTGAAGGTATTTTTTCAGATGGTCGCGTTCCTTCGCGGTGAAGTGAAAATCGGCCTCCCCCGTGATTATGACAAACGGGAAATTGAACAGGTCTTCCGAGGCCAGTTTGACGCTCTTGAACCGCCGTTCGGTGGCGATGGCCGTGTCGCGCTGGATCGCGCTTAGAAATTCATCGCTGAAGCAACGCGAGGTGTGCGTGCCGCCGTAGATGAGGTTCGCGCACTGCACCACGCCTTCCTTGGCCTGCGCCGCCGCCGCGAGCCAGACCGCCGCCAAACCGATGAAGAAGGTTCTGTTCATGCTCATGGCTCTCCCGTGCTGAAATATTTTTTAACCGCTTCCCGATAGGACTCGGGCACGTTCTCCAGCGGCATGCTGTCGGCCGCAACGGGGCCGGAGGTCGGGGGCGCCACGCGATCCGTATCCCGCTCGCCGATCCGGTGTTCGCCCGGACCTTTCCCCCGCCCGAAGCCGGACCCGCCATCCGTCGCCGACCGGAACGCACGCCGTTCCGGGCCGTAGACCTGGATGTTGAGAGCGGACTGGCCGCCCATCCAATAACCGTCGCTACTGTCGCCGCCGAACAGGCCGGCGCCCCCGGGCCCGCCGCCCCGGCCCTCCCCGGGAACCATGCCCAGGCCACTGCATATCCGCATGGTGATGGCGGCCAGCATCTGCTCAAGGGTCGAGCGCATGTTTTGGCGGACATCGAATTTGAGCTGGCCCTGGCACAATCCGCCGAAACACGAGCCTTCACCCTGCCCGACCAGCTCCTGCATTTTTTCCAGCGCCAAGCGGGCCTGCCGCAGGGTCTCGGGTCCGTCTTCGTTGCGGGCCATGAGTTCGGCGCGCTCCATGATGGTCACAATGAGAAGGGCCCCGGCCTTCTCGACAAATTCCTCCATGTCGGAGGTAAGCTGCAGGTAATCGATCCGGAGCTGCCCCGCCTGCCGATCGATTTGTTCCAACAGCCCGGAAAGCTGTTCACGTATCTCGGCCTGCCGCCGCTCCATCTCGGCCAGTAACCGGACGTCCTGCTGCCGGCTCCCCCCCTCGAACCGCGAGAGTCGACGCACCAGGGACTCCTGCTCGTTCACAAGGCGCGTGTACAGGGCCGCGCTTTCCATGATCTCCGCGAGCAGGGCGGCCTCCTCGGCATCCCGGATCTGTTCATCTAGGCGATCCTGGTCGGCCGAGTATTCCTTCAGGATCGCGTCCACCTGCTCTTTCAGGCCCTCGTACGGCGGCCGGCTCGCGCCAAGCAGGGCTTCCGTCTGCCGCATTCGTTCGCTCATGCCGCCCGCGGCCTCCTGAAGCCGTTGTTCCATTTCGTAGGCCGGGAAATCGCGGGCGATATCCGCGAAAAGTTCCGCCGCGCGCTCCGCGCTGCGGCGGGCTTTCTCGCGGGCCTGCTCCACCTTCTCGGGATCCGGTTCGCCTTGACCCAGTTGGTCGCTCAACTCCTTCAGGGCCTTCTGCAGGTCTGAAAATTCCTGCTGCAAAACGGTGTAACGGGCCACAAATTCCTCGGCCGAGATCCGGACGCGGAGCATGAGGGCGTATTCCTCCTCGGAAATGATCTGGACGCGGGCGACTTCGGAAACCGAGACGCCCGTAAGGCTCGGATTACCATCCATCGCTTCCAGGTAAACCTCCAGCACCTGCCCGGCCTCGACGCCAAGCTGCGCGAGAACCAGCTCGCCCTCGTACTCGAAACGGGCGACGGGTTCGGGCGGACCGACCGGTTGAATACGGTCCCGGTAGCCGACCAGCGCGCGCGCCACATCCACTTGGAGCAAGCCGAGATCGTCGTCGGCCTGGCCTCGAATCGGGACCACGATGCCGGGCGTCGCCAGGGAGAAAGGCGGGGGTTCGCTCAGGACCACCGCGGGGGGCTCGTCCGGCAGGACGCGCTGGACCACCTTGAACGGCATCGCGTTCTGCGTGCCGCGGATATCGCGAACGGTGATCTCGGCTGTCGCCGGCTCGTTGATCGTCCAGGCAAACCGGACCGTATATTCTCCGGTCTTCTCGCCGACCACGGCCGGCGCGGTTTCCCCGCCGTTCCCGGGACGCAACTGGACGCGCCCGTCCAGCAGTGGCCGGTTGCTGGTGAGCGTCATTTCGATCCGCGAGCCCTTGAGCCCGGCCAGATCCTCGCTGCCGAGATAGAACCTGCGCGCAGGCCGTCCGCTGTAAGCCGGCGGGGTCAGCAGCACCTCGGCCGCGGCAATGCGGGGCTCGAACAATACGTCCACCTTGTGCCACAGACTGCGCGCGCGGCCCACCGTGAAACAGAACTCGACGGGCGCCACCACACCCTCGAGGCGCTGGGCAAATCGCGTGGCGCTTTCCTGGAAACAGGCCGCACGATGCACACGGCCCTCGGTGCGGGTCAGGAACCCCACCTCGCCGCCAATGTCCCGTCCCCCGATCTCCGCCTGCACGGCCAGGTCACTTCCATAGAGCACCACCAGTGTTTCCGGCGTCACGTGAAATGTGTAGCGGCTATAGGGTGGGATGTCGCGGCCGGGGCGGAAGATACGGGCGAGGATGATCCGCGACGCCGTCCTGTTCACGGCCAGCGACAGCACGGCCACGGAGAAGCAGACGAGCAGGACTCGAACCCCGCGTCGGAGTTCTTCGCGCGGAAGGCCGTCCCGACGGCGGAGACGACGGACCTCCTCCGCGGCGCGGCCGATGGCGCGGGTCATGAGATACGCCTTCAACTCGGGCTCCGGGGCGGTCTGCGTTTCGAGCCATCGTTCAAGCTCGAAGGCGCTCAAAACCGTATGGCGGTGATTGCCCAACAGCCGGTCCGCCCGGAGCGCCATGTCCCGGGGCGCGAGCGCCGCGATACGAATCCACCGGACCGCCAGCGCGATCGCAAGGAAGGCGAGGAGGATCGCGTCCAGGACGCCGCGCGTGCGTGAACCCAGGGCGAGAAAGAAATCGAGAATGAAATAGAGCAGCAGAAAAACGAGCGCCCAGGCGAGGACCCGGATGAGCGAGAGCAACACCAGGCCTGCCTGCCAATGGCAAAGGCTCCGGCCAAGCAACTGGCCCAGTTCCGTCCGTGTCTTGCCGCGCATCACAACAGTCCATTCCTTCTGCGCACAAACCATTCCGCCGCAAAACAAAACGCCGTGAGACCAAGGAACCAGGCCCGATCCCACGCTGGTTGCCAGATCGCCCGGCTGACGTCCACCGCTTCCTCGTCGGCGTCCAGACGCTGAATCACCGGGGCCAGGGTATCCGCCGTCACGACCCGCCCGCCCGAGGCTTCCGCCAACTCCTGAAGGAACATCGGATCCGCGCTGACGTTGTCCTGTTCGCGCGGCGCCGCGAGCACTTCGATCGCATCATAGAGGTCGCCGTCCCGGTTCTCGTCGGGTGGATCATGCAACGCGACCCGGTAAGCCCCGGACTGCTCGAGGGAAAAGACGGTTTCCCAGCGCCCGGGCTCGTCCGGAACCGGCACGGGGTGCAAGGTGCGCACCGCCGCCTCCCCCTGGAGCACCCGGACCTCGGGCGCGGGCGCACCGGCCTCCGGTTGGCGCCGGGTCACGCGCAGTCGAACCGACTCGCCCGAATGCACCGCGTGGGCGCTCAGGCCCAGGGCATACCGCGCGCCGGGCAGGAACTCGGAGAAAGTGGCCGACCACTGGATCAGTTGCGACCAGAATTCCTGGTACATGTTGCTTGCATCCTTCACCGACGGGAAGAAATCCCACTGCCACAATCCGTCCGCGTTCACCACCACGACCATGCCCTTGCCGTAGCGGCGTCGGACCACAACGGGGAACGCCTGTTCCTGTCCGGCCAGCTCGCCATGACCCTCGACAAGAACCTCGCTGAAGGCTTTGATCTTGCGCACACGCTGGGCAAATTCCAGGGGGGGAAGCTTCGACCATACCGGATCCGCCGGCCCGGGCAGCATGTCGCCGAACAGGCCGGCCGAAGCGCCGGCGTCGGTCGGCCGCACCGTAAAGGGGCTGGCGAACCGCTCTCCCCACTCCATGGGCTCGAGAGCTTCCAGCTCGGGAAAAACCCCGTTGTAGGACTTGCCCCGCGCAAACAGGACGCACCCGCCCCGGTCGCGCACGAAATCGCGCAGGAGCTGGACCCGCTCGGGGTTCAGGAAATACTCCGCGCCCTTGCCGAAGATGATGATGTCGTACAGATCCAATTCACCTTCGCTGTCGGGAAAAATGGAACCTGTAATCTGGGCGGCGTCCGCGAGGTCGGTTTCCACCCGGAAGAAACGATCGGCCGACAAACGGTACACCGAGATAACCTCCACGTTCGGTTGTCGGCGGAGCAGCTGCGCGATGAATTTGCTGTCCCAGTACGGCACGCCCTCGACCATCAGGATGCGGATCCGGCCGTCCAGCACGGCCACTCCGACGCGCGCCTCATTGTTATGCCGGGTGCTCTCGCCTTCCCAGAGGGCGACCTCGATTCGGTAGTCGAGGTAGCCCCGGGTTTCCGGGGTGACCGCGAACGAGACCGTGGCTTCTCCGTCCCCTTCAAACGACAGGGTCTGCTCATCAAGGACGGCGCCGGCCTTGTCCAGCAGGCGAACCGTCGGACGGATGGGACCGAGACCCGACTGGCGGACCCGCGCGCCGATACGCGTGCGCTGCCCCTTGAAGGTTACATACTGCCGGCGCAGGGGCTCGACGGACAAATCCTTGCGCTCGATCGCGCCGCCCAGTACCAGCGGGAATATCGGCACATCCTGCGAACGCGCGCGGAACGCCGCATCCAACGATCCCGACGTCGCGATCTGCCGTCCATCGGAAAGGACCAGCATCCCGACCAACCGTCGGCTGCCGGAACGTGAAAGGTTCAACACCCCCTCGATGGCGCGCCGGATATCGGTCGTCTCCCCGTCGGCCGCAAAGGCCTCGAGCCCGCGTTCGCGAACGGACTGCACATCGCCCGCGAAAACATACAGCTTGATCCCGGCCGGGTCGCCGGCGAGCCGCGCGGCTTCCTTCACCAGGTCGGAGGCGGCCTCCCAGCGCGAGGAATCTCCGACATCCCGCGTCGCCATGCTGGCGCTTCGGTCAACGAGCACGGCCAGTTCGGATTCTTTCAGCCGGGAACTCTCCGCCCAACGCCCCGGGTTCAGGGCAATCACGGCCAGGCACCCCACCCCGCCCACCCGCAGGGCGGCCAGGAGCAGGCGGATGGGACGACGACATTTCGCGGACGCGCGCCACGACAGGAAGCCCGCGCCGGCCACCAGCAGGCCGGCCCACAGGACCAGGTATTCGACCGGCCACAGGGGGTTCATGTGCGCTCCACCCAGTATTGCACGCCGCCCTCCAGGAGGACCCAGCCCAAGGCCAACGCCAGCAGGTAGGGCCACAACGGGAGCCCGTCCCGCAATTGCCGCGCGCGCCGGCCCGCCGTCAGCGCGATGTCCCCCTGGCGTTCGATCTCTTTCATGGTCATGGTTCGAAGATCCGATTCCACCGGCGGGAAGTTGACCGCGGTAACCTGCTGCGGTTCGCCTTCGTAGTTCCAGGTGAACACCCCGGTCCCGACGCCGTCCTCGGACACCACGCGCGTCCCGCTGGTTTCACGGTGCGCCAGAACGGGAATGGCCATGCCGGACTCGTGCTGCAGGGTGATATCCGACGCCAGGATTTCACGGTCCACGATCCACGCGAGCTTTTCACCGGGCGTAGCCGTCGCGGCCCCTCGGTCCCGAATCGCGCGGCTGGACAACAACAACTCGCCCAGGAACGGGAGGAACTCCATGTGTCCGGCCCAATCGCTGAACGCGGGATCGAGCGGCAGGGTCCACAGAAACAGGTTGCCGCCGCCACGATAGCGCGTGAGCGCGGGAAGCCCGTCCTCATAAACGAGCAGCGTCTCGCCCGACTCCGCGGCACCTTCCGGCAGACGCCAGCGGGCACGGAACAAACCGCCCGCGGGATCCCCGTATTCGCCGCCCGCGAAGAGCTGGAACAATCGGTCCTTCTCCAGCGCAATCCGCGTCCGAAGCGCCTTGGGCAAAGTCTCCAAGGCTGCCTCTTCGGGAAAACGGGACGCGTCCACGCCGGCGACGGCCAGCAGGCGGCCTACCGGCGCGCCGCGCGCCGGGGTGCAGACCAGCGTGCTGCCCAGAGCGAGCAGCTCCGCGAGCGTCTCCGCCCCGGTCCCATCCCATCCCGCGAACATGAACACGTCGTACGGCGTGTTCTTCGTCAACCGGCCCGGCTCGACCGGTTCGACCTTTACCCAGGGCAGCGCGTCCAGTGCGCGGAGCCAGAACCGGCCCTCCGCCGTATTCGTGCCGGAGACCCCCACCGAAAGACCGTCCGACACCTTGACGACGGCCCAGCGGTGGTCGTCGGCGGTGAAGCGATCCTCGTTCAGCGAAGCGGCCGCTGTGTAGAGGCCGGCGTCCGCAAACCGATGTCGGAAGGACACGGTCGCCTTGTCCCAGGCCGGGATCATCACGTCCTGCGTGCGCCGGCTCTCACCCAACTCGAGATAGACGGTCTGCTGGCGCGGCTGGGAGGAAAAGTTGGCGACCTCGGCATGGATCGTAACCTCTTCCCCCTTCAAGGGCGCCGGGGGATCGAGGAACAGGTCCGTGAGAGCGTCGTTTTCCCCCTCACCCTGGGCAACGCGCAGACTGACGAGCCCGATCGAGTCCGGGATCGCCAGGTCCACCTGCTCCCACGCCGGGCGCTGGAAATCGGACACGAGATAAATTTCGTTTTTCCCGTCGAGGTTCTCCAGCATGGAGACCGCGAGCCGTATCGCGCCGGTGATGTCACCGGCCTGCGGGCGGACCTCGGCCCGGCTCAACGCGGCGCGAAGGTAGCCCATGTTTACGCCCATCTCTGGGAACACCGGATCGGGCACGGCATCCAGCCAGACCACGTTAGCCCGGTCCGCGGCCGTCAGCCCGGCCAGCACCTCCGAGGCCTCGGCGCACGCGGCGGCGAATCGCGTCCGCCCCCCCTCGTTGCAGGCCATGGATCCCGTCGCGTCCACAACCAGCACGACGTTCTTCCGCGCCAGCGGTCCGGCCAGGGCCCGGCGCGAGAAGAAGAGCGGGCGCAGGAAGAGCATCACCAGGGTGGCGAACAGGGCCGTGCGCAGCAGGAGCAGCAGCCAGTCCTGCGGGCGCCTGATACGCAGGGTGGAGCGGATGATACGCAGGATGAACTCAATCGAGCTGAACCGGTAAATCGGCGGCTTGCTGCGCGCGAACAGGTGCAGGAGCAGCGGCACGGCGATCAGCATGGCCAGCGGCCACAGCATTCCGTTCAGGAAGACGAGGCTCATGTGGTCAGCCGGTCAAAGAGATTGAAGTAATGCATGTCGGTCCGGGCCACGACGTAGTCCACCTTGCGGCGTACGGACAGTTCGCGCAGGCTGGCGATATGGGCGCGGATCGCCTCGCCGTACGGCTTCGCCAGGTTCTCCGTATGCGCGATCACCCGCCGCCCCGTCTCCAGGTCCACGAAGTGGAGCAGGCCCCGGCGTTCCAGTTCCAGTTCCTCGGGCGCCAGGACATGAAAAAGATGAATCTTGAATCCGCGGTGCAGATAGGGATTCAGCGCCGAGAAAATCGCCGCGGGATCGTCGAAGAAATCGGAGATCACGATCAACGTGCCGCGCCGTTTGAGCAGGGGGAAGGAACGCCGCAGGGCCGCGGCCACGGACGTCCGGTTCCCGGGCCGGTTTTCCTCCAGCGCGACCATGAGGTTTCGCAGGTGCCGGCCGGTGCTGCCGGGCGGGAAGAATCGGCGGATGCCCTCGTCGAAAATCTGGAGCGAAACCCGGTCGTTGTTGCGCACGACCAGGTAACAGAGGGCGGCTGTGAAGAACGAGGCATACTCCAACTTCGCGAACCCCCGGCCAAACCCCATCGAGGCGCTGCTGTCGAGGAAGACATGGCATTCCATGTCCGTTTCCTGCTCGTACGTGCGCAGGTAGTAGCGGTCGGTCCGGCCGAAGACTCTCCAGTCCACCAGGGCCGGGTCGTCGCCGGGCACGTAGGGCCGGTAGTCGCGGAACTCGATGGACGACCCGCGCGCCCGGGAGCGATGGCGGCCGGCGAGGTAACCCTCCACGAGGGCCCGGGGCGCGAACTCGTAGCTCGCCAGCTTCCGGATGTCCTCCGGTTTCAGGTATTTGAAGCGCAGGTCGCCCACTAGACGATTTCCAGGAGATGATCCACGATGTGTTCGACACTGATCCCCTCGCCCGTGGCGTTGTAGTTGGGGATGACGCGGTGGCGCAGCACCGGCTTGGCCACCTGGCGGACTTCCTCGATCGAGGCGGCCGGCTGGCCCTGCAGCAACGCGAGCGCCTTGGCTGCCAGCGTCAGGTTCTGCGACGCGCGCGGCCCGGCCCCCCACTCCACGTACTGCCGGACGAAGGGATCGGCCGGCTCCCGCGATGGGCGCGAAGCGATGACCAGCTTCAGAATGTAGTCGAGGACATTATCCGGCACGGGCACGTCGAGCACGGATTCCTGGAGCTCGATCACCTTCTCGGCCCCAAGCAGGTTCCCGACGGAGGGCCGCGGCCGGCCCGTGGTCTGCAGAACGATCCGGCGCTCCTCCTCCGGCGTCGGGTAGTCTATCAGCAGATTGAAGAAGAACCGGTCGAGCTGCGCTTCCGGCAGGGGATACGTGCCCTCATGCTCGATCGGGTTCTGCGTGGCGTACACGATGAACGGCTCGGTCAACGGCATGGTTCGGCCGGCCACGGTGACCTGTTTTTCCTGCATGGCCTCGAGCAGCGCCGCCTGGGTCTTGGGCGGGGTCCGGTTGATTTCGTCGGCCAGGATCAGGTTCGCGAAGATCGGGCCGGGCGTGAACTCGAATTTCCGCCGCGAGCCGCTCGCGTCCTCCTGCAGGATCTCGCTGCCGATGATGTCCATCGGCATGAGGTCCGGTGTGAACTGGATGCGGTGGAACTTGAGCCCGAGGAGTTGCCCCAGGGTGCTCACCAGCAGGGTCTTGGCCAGGCCGGGCACGCCCACGATCAGGCAGTGCCCCCGGCACAACAGGGCCACCAGCATCTCCTCCACGATCTTCTGCTGGCCGACGATGACCCGGGCGATCCCCTCCCGCAGCAACGCCACCTCCTCCTGCACTTTTTGCCATTTTTCCTGTCCGATGTCCGGCATGCTGACCTCGCTGGTTGACTGTCCTGTTTCTATGCTTAGGGAGCCTCGGCGGCCGCGTCCTTGTTCAACGGCTCGCCCATAAAACTGATCAGGCCCGGGGAACACACGCTCTGGCCCTCGAGGAGCATCCCTTCCAGGCTTTCCCAAAAATCATCCTGGGTCTTTTTGAGATTGTCGTCGAGTTCCTCGCCGAATGAATCTGCGCCGGTCTGGAGTTCGTCGTCATTTTGCGTGTCGCCGGCGACCCGTTCCGCTTCCGGCGCTCCCACATGCCAGAGGGCGTACGCTTGATCCCGCCCGGCATGGAG
>JAHJJH010000178.1 GCA_018823105.1 Verrucomicrobiota bacterium
CACGTCGCACCGGCGGCCCAGCGCTTCCCAGATCCGCGCCGCGGTTTTCCGGCCGACCTTAGGCAGCAGGGCGAGCAGCCGCTGGAAGGCGAGTTCGTCGCCGGGGTTGACCAGCAGGCGCAGCAGGCTGGTGACGTCCTTGACGTGGGCCTGCTCGAAGAACCGCACGCCGGAAGTGATCACGTAGGGAATCTTTTCCCGCGCCAGCTCCATTTGCAGCTCCATGGCGTGGAAATGGGCGCGGTAGAGCACGGCGATGCGGTCCATCCGCGCGCCCGAGCGCCGGAGATGCTGTAACGACTGGAGGATATAGCGGGCCTGCTCCTCGCCGCCATACAGGCGCACCAGCACGGGCTTGGACGTATCCTCCCGTACGGCGTGGAGGGTCTTCTGGAACTGCTCCGGGTTGCCCGCGATGCACGCGTTGGCCACCTCCAGGATGGCCGGCACGCTGCGGTAGTTGGTCTCCAGTTTGAAGACCGCCGTGGCCGGGTAGCGTTTCGGGAAGGTCAGGAAATTCCGGAAATCCGCGCCGCGCCAGGAGTAGATGCTCTGGAAATCGTCGCCGACGACCAGCAGGTTGCGTCGGATGCCGGCCAGGCGGTCCACCCACTCAGCCTGGATCAGGTTGGTGTCCTGGTACTCGTCCACCAGGATGTGCAGGAAATGCTCCTGGTAGTGCCCGAGCACGCCGGAGTGCTCGCGGAACAGCTGAAGCCCGTTGACCAGCAGGTCGTCGAAATCCATCGCGTTGAGCGCGCGCTTGCGCTTCACGTAGGACTGGTGGACGCGCACGACGTCCTCGATCTCGATGGGATGGTTCTCGAACCAGTCCGCGGCCACGTCCGCGACGGGCTGCTCCCTGTTCGCCGCCAGGCTGAAGACGCTCAACAACACGTCGGGCTTGGGGAAGTGCCTGCCCAGCAGGCCGAGGTCGTCCGCGGCGGTGCGGACCAGGCCGCGGGCGTCGTCCCGGTCGAGGATGGTGTAATCGAGCTCGTATCCGAGCGCCCCGGCGTGCCGCCGGAGCATGCGATTGGCCATGTGGTGAAACGTGCCGCCCCACAGGCCGCCGACGCCCTCGCCCACGAGCTGCCGGGCGCGGTCCAGCATCTCACGCGCCGCCCGGTTGGTGAAGGTCAGCAGCAGGATGCGCCGCGGGTCCACGCCGCGCTCGACCAGGTGCGCCACCCGGTACGTCAGCGTGCGGGTCTTGCCCGTGCCGGCGGCGGCGATGACGAGGACCGGCCCGTCGGGCGCCAGGGCGGCGGCGCGCTGCTCGGGGTTGAGGTCCTTCTCGAAATCAATGGGAGGCATCAGGGTCTCGGATTCGCGTGGGTTGTCATTCCGAGCGTAGCGAGAAATCTCCGTGGCGATCAACACGTCGGAGATCCTTCGCTTCGCTCAGGATGACAAAAGAAGACCAGGACCGGCGGCGTATTGTCATTGAGCATTCAAGATTGTTTTGGATTTTGAGTTTAGATTTTCCGCGAAGCGGGCTCAGGGCGCGGGTACGAGGAGCTGCTGAATCGTCAGGTTCTCCAGGCCCCGGTTGACGCCCGAGTCCAGCTGCGCCAGGATTTTCTCGATCACCGGGTTGCGGTGGGCGAGCCCCAGGGCCTCCGGGCGGGCGCCCTCCTGCATGACGATATCCACCACCTCCTTGATCGGGATCGAGTCGGCGGCCCGCAGCAGCACGAAGCTGCCCGGCTTGTCGGAGGTCTCGGCCAGGAAGCCGGTACGGACCAACAGCCGGACGATCTCGTTCAGGAGGCGGACCGGCACGCGCTGTTCGCGGGCGAAGATCGCCGTCTCGAACCGGGCCGCCTGTCCGGCCAGCGCCTGCGCGGCCCGCCACAGGACGGTCAGACCGATGATCAGCCGCGCGTTCGAGCTGGCGTTCTCGGCGGCCCGCTCGATCTGGTAGGTCGCGGAGTTCTGCAGGGCGAAGGTCAGTTCGGCCCCGAGCAGGATGATGACCCAGCTGGTGTAGAGCCAGGCCAGGAAGATCGGGACCGAGGCGAACGTCCCGTAGATCGCGTTATAGCGCGCCACGCCGACTTGGAGGGAGATGTAGGCCTTTTGCCAGGCCAGCCAGAGGGCCGCTCCGAGAAAACTGCTGATGAGGGCCGGGACGGTCTTCACCTTCGTGTTCGGGATGTGCACGTAGATGAACCAGAACGTCAGCCACGTGGTGAGTATGGACGCCAGCGAGAGCAGCCCACCCGAGAAGATGCTGATCGGCCTGGGCAGCTTCAACAGGCCGCCCCGCAGGCTGGCCTGGGCCGTGCCGATGAACGCGATCAGCAGCGGCACCAGCACAAGGATGCTGATGTAGTTGGTCACCTGCCGCATGACGGTGCGCCGCACCCGGACGCCCCAGATGCGGTTGAACGATATCTCCACGCTGGCCAGGACCAGCACGGCGGTGAACAGCACGAACGCCAGGCCCACCCAGCCCATCGCGGCGAAGTTCGTCGCGTCGGCGATGTCCCGCATCGTGTCCACGAAGGACTGGAACTCTGGCGGCATGCCGTTCACCCAGTCCAACATCTGGTTGATTCGCTCCTGCCCGAAACCGAACCCCTTCAGCAGGGCGAAGGCGACGGCCAGCATCGGGACCAGCGACATGAGCGTGACAAAGGTCAGCGCCGAGGCGTGAATCGCCAGGTCGTCCTCGGCGAAGCCCTTGACGATCAGTTGCGCGATCCGGACGATCCGGATGGGCAGGCTGCGACCCGCGGGCAGGGCGCTCAAATCCGCGTCCCACACGCCGTGCAGCAGGAAGTTCTTCAGACGGTTCCAGCCTTGTTTCAAGTGTGTGACCATGGGTTCCTCCTCACGGCGAAAGGGCTCCGGCGCCATCGCGGCGCAGCTCGTAACGGAGCCAGGCGGCGAGCGTCTTGGCGTCGCAGATGCCGCCGTCGCGGAGTTGTGCCTCGACCTGCGTGCGGGTCAGCAGGACGACGGTGAGATTCTCATCCTCGTCCGGCCGGGCGGGGCCGGGCTTGTCGTCCACCTCGGCAAAAAAAAGATCAATGCGCTCGTCCACGTAGCCGGGGGAGGGGTAGATGAAGCCCAGGGGGAGGATTCGTTGCGGCCGGTGGCCGGTTTCCTCTTCCAGCTCCCGGCGGGCGCAGGTTTCGGCTTCCTCGCCCGGTTCGCGGTTGCCGGCTACCACCTCCAGCAGGGCCTGCTCGACCGGCTTGCGGAACTGGCGCACGAAGAGGAATCGGCCGTCCGGCCGTTGGGCCAGGACCGCGACGGCGGGGCCGTGCCGTATGATTTCGCGCACCGCCTGGCGGCCGTTGTCCAAGCCGACCTCCTGTACTTCCAAGCCCAGGATCCGGCCTTTATACAACATTTTGGATGTCAAGGTCTTCTCTTGCACTCCGCGCCTCTTCTCTCCGGCGTGGCCAGGTCCAGGCCGGGCCCTCCTGCGTCGTCCGTGAGGCAGGAAGGCTTGAAACAGCCGTATCAGTTGCGGCCGCCATCCTTCTTATCCTTCCTGCCTTCTTCAATCGGAACGCCCTGCCTGTCGACTTCGATAAAATCCACGGAGTCTTCGCCGATGTGCGTGACTCGCCAGTAATAGGTTTTGTTTTTATACGTAGTGGCAAAGACTTCGTTGGAAAATACGATTTTACCGCCGGACACCAAGGCCCCTTGCCGGTCGCCGATCGTCGCGATGCCCTTCACGATCACGGTCGGGCTCTCGATCTGGGTCCAATCCGGCGTCTCGGGCTGCAGCGGGGTGTAGAAGCGCGAGGGAGCGGCTGGATAGGCAGACCGGTCCGAATCCGTCATGCCGGCGCGGATCTTCTCGATTTCGATCTTTTGCTGCCGGATCTCCTGGAGCTGCTGCTCTATTTCGTGTCGGCGAATGGACTGGTACTTCAGATCGGGCGAGTTCAACTGGTTCAAGAGCAGCATTTCCTGGTTTTTTAGTACGGTAATTTGGATATCATAATGATGGGAGGAACGATGCTGCGCCCGGGAGTTCGGACAGCCTACGATGCATAACAGCGCCAGAAGAATAGTTTTCATCTTCTTCTCCTTTGGTCGAATGCTGATGGCTTAATAACACACCTGCGAGGCCGCATTCGAGAAAAGAAAGAGAAAAACTCGAAGAGGCCTGCGTGGCCCCGGACATGAGGGGCCGGAAGGCCCGGGCCCGGCGGCCGGCGGGGGGCTTGTGGCGGACGGTGTGCGATTACCTCGCCGGAATGACGGATCGTCAGGCGATCGGGAAATTTCACGGGTTCGGACTCGAGAAGGGGAAAAAGTAGCTGCACCGCATCCATATACGCCGTATAACGGCATGGCACGAGCGGCGTGAAGGAATAACAGGGAGGGATCAGCCATGATACGCGAAGCCATTGCCAGGCTGGTGGAGAACCAGGAATTGTCCCGTGACGAGGCGCTCGCCGCCATGCGGGAGATCATGTCCGGCGAGGCCACGCCGGCGCAGATCGCCGCCTACATCACCGCCCTGCGCTTGCGGGGCGAAAGCCCCGCCGTGATTGCGGGCAGCGCGGCGGCCATGCGCGAGAAGTTCACCGCCATTCCCGCCCCGGGCGAAATCGTCGTGGACACCTGCGGCACCGGGGGCGACGGTGCGCACACGTTCAATATTTCGACCGCCGCCGCTTTCGTGGCCGCCGGGGCCGGGATCACCGTGGCCAAGCACGGCAACCGCAGCGTTTCGAGCAAGTGCGGCAGCGCCGATGTCCTGGCCGAACTCGGTGTGAAAATCGACTGCGCCCCCGAGGTCATGGCCGACTGCCTGCGCCGCCTCGGGCTCGCCTTCCTGTTCGCGCCCGTCCTCCACCCGGCCATGAAGCATGCGATCGGCCCCCGCCGCGAGATCGGCATCCGCAGCATCTTCAATATCCTCGGCCCGCTCTCCAACCCGGCCGGGGCGCGCTACGGGGTGCTCGGGGTCTATCATCGCGACCTCGTCCCCGTCCTGGCCGAGGCGGCCCTCGCGCTGGGCGCCGTGCGCCTGTTCGTCGTCCATGGATTGGACGGATTGGACGAGCTGACCACGACGGGCGCCTCCCGCGTGGCGGAGGTGAACCAGGGCGGAGTTCGGATCTTCGAGGTGCATCCGTCCGATGTCGGGTTGTCCCCGGCCGCGGCCGAGGACCTCAAGGGCGGCGAGGCCAGGGAAAACGCGGCCATCCTCCGCGCGGTGCTGGCCGGTGAAAAAGGGGCACGACGGGACATCGTCCTGTTCAATGCGGCGGCGGCGATCGTGGCCGGCGGCCGGGCCGCCGACCTGCGGCAGGGCGTGGCGGTGGCGGCGCAAGCCGTGGACAGCGGCGCGGCCGGGAAGAAACTCGAAGAGCTGGTTAAAGCCACGCAGACGGTCCTGTAGCCGCGCCTGCTTGCCTCGACGA
>JAHJJH010000179.1 GCA_018823105.1 Verrucomicrobiota bacterium
GCGATGACCCAGTTCGGCAGCGGCTGGGCGTGGCTGGTCCTGGAGGGCGGCAAACTGAAGGTCGTCAAGACGCCGAATGCGGACACGCCCCTGGCCCACGGGCAGAAAGCGCTGCTGACCTGCGACGTCTGGGAGCACGCGTACTACCTGGACTACCAGAACCGGCGCAAGGACTTCGTCACCGCGTTCCTCGACAAGCTGGCCAACTGGGACTTCGCGGAGAGCCTGTTGGCGAAGTAGCTCTCCGGCCGACACAAAAAACCGCCCGGCGGGTATGTTAGGTGATGGGAGAACCACCCGAGGGAGGGTGCATGCGCGTCGCCTGTACAGTGGCGGGGATGGCTGGAGCGGCGTTGTTATCACTGGTCATCCAGGCGGATGCCGAGGATCCCACCCGCTACATGGATTTCAATGACTGGCCCGATAGCGGGACCAACCTGGGCGCTCATACGCATCTTTCATGGACGGTCCAAACCGGTCGCGTCTGGGACGTGGATGCCTATGAGGGTAAATCGGCGCTGCTGCCGGGCAGCGCAGGAACAACGAATTACATACAAAGCCCGTTTTTCAGCAATGGCTACGGGACCATCAGTTTCGAGTATGCGCGCGGGACCAACGGCTATACCCCGGCGCAACTCGGCCTGCAATCCTCTGCCGACGGAACCAACTGGACGACCCTGGACGTCGCGAGCAATTTCGCCGGAACGGCATATCGGAACTATTCTCGTTTCTATTTTCATCCTGCCGGCTCTTATCTGCGCATCTGTAATCTCACCAATACGCTGGAAGACTGCGTATGCATTCTATTAGACGAAGGCTTCGCGGACGGGATCAATCCGCCCCCGGGTTGGACATTTACAGGCATTAGCAGCTCGTATTTCTCCCTTGGAAATTATGGTCGCGAACCTCCCTCCTTGAAATTTGATAACACTGGGGACCAGATCATCACCCCGCACCTCGACCAGCCAACAAACCTTGTCTATTGGCTGAAGGGCCAAGTAGTCGATAGTAATTCGTATTTGCTGGTAGAAGCCACGCCCGATGACATCGCTTGGACTATCGTCGCCTCTAATTGTCCCATTGCCAACCAGGCCCGGACCAATTCGTATGCGCTCGCATCAAATATCATCCGCGTGCGTTTCACTTACGGCAAATCACAAGGCAATTTGGCCTTCGATGATGTCATCATCCAGGGCATGCCATGCCCGCCGGGAGCGCTTCAGGACCTGCGCCTGGATCAGATCAACATCGAAACAGCGGAACTACAGCGCGTGCAGAACTTTGACAACTGGCCAACCGAATATGCCTATGGCTACTACGAATACAAGGGTTGGAGCGTTTCCAATGCCCTCATAGACACTTTCTATGCGTATTCAGGACAAACGGTTCGGCTACGAGATGGAACCGACTCGAAATACGTCTTGAGTCCTTTCCTGCCTGACGGCCTGGGACTTGTCAGCTTCCGGTACCGTCATTGGGACGGCACCAATCCTGTCGTGGCCTACGCGCTTCAAACTTCGCCAGACGGCTTGGCGTGGACCGATCAGGATACCGTTTCGATATCGTCGGCAACCTATTCGAACTACTCCCGTTTTTTCAACATCAGCAACGGCGTATACGTGCGCTTGCTCTGGATCTCCGGCGAGGAGCGAGTGCTCTTCGATGAGATATCCTTGGGTCCCTTTCTGGAGAGCGCGCCGGAAATCCCGCAGGGATTGACAGCCAGTGATGGAGAAGACCTTGATTGTGTGCGATTAAACTGGAGCGATGTGGCCGAAGAGGCGGGTTATGCCGTCTGGCGGAATGTCAGCAATACCGTGGAGACGGCGTCGATCGTGGGGGCCAGCGGGGCCGACGGGACCAACTACAATGACTTCACCGCGCTACCCGGCCAGCTGTGCTACTACTGGGTCACGGCCATGAATGCTTTGGGAACCAGCGACTGGAGCAATGTGGATGACGGCTACCGCCGCCTCGCCACCCCCACCAATTTCACTGCTTCTGAAGGAACGTATCCCGATAAGGTTATGCTGACCTGGGACGACACTTTGGGTGAGCCGGGCTTTGGTTTGTGGCGACATCCGGACAACGACACCAACGCGGCCAGTTGCATCGGGGGTGTGGGGGCCGATACGCTTACCTTTGACGACACCACGGCCGTCCCGGGGCAGGGCTATTATTACTGGGTTCGTGCCTCTAATCTGACGAGCAGTAGCATGAGCGACTTCAGCGCCTGCGCCGTCGGGTATCGCGCCCAGGATCCCACGGCGCCCGATGCGACAATTATCGGCCTGGCCATGGATAGCAACATAACGATCTTTACCTTCGGAAACACGGGGGCGATCCCTTGGTCCATCCAGCCGTATTTCAGCACCAATCTGCCCGAACCGGCTTTGCCTTGGCAGCCGATCCTGTCGTTCAACCAGACACTGACCGATGGGACCAACGCAGTCTCGTTTGCCCTACCCGCGCCTACGAACATTCCGATCTTCTACCGAATGCTCTTCACCAAGCCGTGAGTCCCTGCCGCGCCACAATCAGCGGATGATCAACCACGGCGGTTCCTGGCCGGTGGCGGGAAGGGCGCGGTTGGCCCACGCGAGAAGGTAGTCGCCCCAGACGGGGTGCCGGGCGTATCCAACTTCCGCATGGATGCGGAGGATGGCCGTTCCGTCCTTGTAGTTGACGGCCAGGCTTCCGGGCGGCCGCGCGTCGAGGCACAGGCCGGGTTCCATCGGCCTGGAGAGCATCAGTCCCCGCTCCACGGCGCGCCGCGAGATGATCCAGAGCGACCGCCGCGGATTCAGGTTCCAGATGTACACACCGTCAAACTGCCGCGCGCCGGGGAGTTCATGGCCCAGGATATTTTCCACAAGCACTTCGATGTCGTCCGGATAACGCAGCCATGCGTACCAGGCCGCCATTTCGGGACTGGCGCGCCGGCACGCCGCGACGAGCCGGATGTCCTTGCGCGGCAAACGCTCATATTTGAAGACCACGATCATGATCACGTTGAGCAGGACAGCGCCGGCGAACAGAGCCTGCCGCAACCGGCTTTCGCGAAGGTCCGCCGCGCCGCTAAAGACGATGAACCACAGCGGGGCCAGCACCCAGACGGCATAGCGCAACGCCCCCACCTGCCCCGCGTTGAAATTGGACGTGGAGGACGAGGCCCAGGCGGCGGTAAAAACCGAGAGCAGGGCCGCGGCCACAAAGACCGCGTTGGCGCGGCGAACGGAGGCCGGCAGGAAAAGGAAACATACAGGGAAAAGCCAGCACGCGCCGACCATGGGACTGAAGAAGAAGTGAACCGCCCGCGCCAGGGAGGCGTAGCGGATATCGGCCAGGCCGACGGCCCGGACCAAGTTCCAGACGCCAAAGTAGTACAGGGAATACAACACCGGCAACAAGCCGACCAACGCGCCGAGGCCATAGGTGATCATGATCTGCTTCCACGGAATCCGCTCCGGGCCGGAGGCCGTGTACAGCAGGTGCAGCGGGAAGAAGAGCAGGATCGGCGGATTCTGCGTGGCGGCCAAACCGAGCAGGGCTGGGGCAAACCAACGGCTTCGCCGACCGCGGGCAAGTTGGAACGACGCCAGGACCAGGCCGAGACAGAACAGCTCCGGGTGTGCCCAATCCGTATAAGGGATCAGCGGTGAAAAAGAAGCCAGGATCATGATCGTCAACAGGGCGCCCGAGCCGCCTTTCCGCCAGGCCAGGAGAAAAGGAAGCAACAGGAAGAGACTGTTGAAGATCCGGAACGAGGCGTACTCCATGCCCGGCAGGCAGGCATGCCCCAGCGCATAGAGCGGAGCGACCATGGCGGAATAAGCCCAGAAATGGGCATAGCGATAGTTTCCGAACCGATCGGGATAGAGCGCCCCGAAACCTCCGCCGGCCTGGGCACTCTCCGTCAACGGCCAGGCGGCGGGCCGGGTCTCCCCGAGTTCAAGATCGTACGGATTGGTTCGATTCCAGTAGTCGGCCGCGGGGACCGGATCAACCTTGAGTTCACCCCGCAGCGCGATCGCCTGGGTCTGAAGGATGTATTCCCGGGCGTCGCCGTGCAGGACGGGCCGGCCAACGAGACTGCAGGCCAGAAACCAGGTTACAAACACCGCAAAGAAAATATTTCGCGCGATTCTCATCCTACAAACCCAGCGTCAGGATACGTTCGGCCGGATTACCCTCCAGCCGTGCGGACAGGTCGCGTGAACGGAACAAGCAGCCCATCAATTGAACCGCCTCCCCCGCCTCCACGATCCGCCCGTGCTCCACGCGGACACGGCCGGTCGGCAGGTCCGCTTCGAACGTGGGCGTGGACTCATACAGCCAAGCTTGTGAGCCGTGTTTCGCCTCCAGTTCCCGAACGGCCGCGTCAGGAAACCTTTCCGCAACCAGCGGCCCCTCCCCGGCCAGTGCCACGGCGACCCGATCCACGGTCAACCCGGGAACAAGTTCCGACAGGTTCATGACCGGCGAACGCTCAGACGGCACCGCGCGACCGCGGATCGCGATGGGCGGCGGAGACAGGGCCTGTTCCAGTTTCTCCAGGTCGGCGGAGACCAGCAGGGTGCCGTGGTGCAGGACGCGGGCGCCGCGGTAGCAAAAGGCGGTGCCCGAGAATTTCAGGCTGTTTATCCCGAGGCCGCTGCGGCCCAAGCGCCGGGCCGGGATGCCCAGCCGATGGAGCGCGGCAAGGACCCAGCCGAACGCTTTGTCCCGCCGGTACGCGGCACGCGGCAGGATGAAGGCATAATTGAGATTCCCGGGGTCGTGGTATACCGCGCCGCCGCCGGAGACGCGGCGGGCGAGCCGGATGCCGAGTTGCTCCAGACGGCCCGGCGCGCATTCCGCCCACGGGTTCTGGTTCTTTCCGATCACCACGGCCGGGTCGGCCTGCCATAGAAAAAGAATGGGCGGCTCGGGCGCCTGTTCGGAGAGGAGCCATTCCTCGGCGGCGAGATTCCTCCAGACGTTCAGGGATTGTGTTTGAATTACCTGCATGATCGCGAATGACCGACTCTCAAGGTAGGGCGGCTTGGCTCAAGCCGCCGCGGCGCGCTCGGCGAGCGCGCCCTACCATTTCTTATGCCTAGTCAATTCCGGCTCTATTGATATATCCCGAGAATTGAAGGATCGCGATCAGAACGCCATGTCTATCTCGTCCACGGATTCTTCCCCGCCGCCCTCGGCGCGGTTCGCCTCGGCCTGGGTGCTTAGGGTGTAGCCCTGCCCGTCGGAGTGGATGAACAAGGCACTGTCCTGGTCGGTGTTGTAGCAGTTCCGGGCGCCCACGCGACTCTCCACGAAACGCCAGGTCAGTTCAAACGTCTGTAGCGCGTCGCGGTTGGCCGTGCCGAGGGCGGGCCTCGGGTTACCGAACTCGAAGATCGCCTTTTCCGGCGCGACCTTGTCGAGCAGCGCCCCTAGATCCGAGGCCAGGGCCGCCTCGGTAGCGCCCTTCATCAGGTTCGGCGAGGTACGGGGCTGGGCGATGCCGTGATCCGGAACAACCAGCACCTGCGCGCGAAGCTTGTCGGGCGCCACGCTTTCCGCCAACTCGCGCTGCCCGGCAAAATGCAGGTCGCTGGTGATCAGCATGGCGAAATCGCCGTAGCTCAAACGCAGGACGGCCGAGTTGTTCTCCATCGGGAACTCGGTCCATTGCGCGTCGCCCGGATGCAACACCTCGAGGCGGAAGGTCTTGCCGTCGATCGTCTCCTCCGCCAGCACCTCTCCGGCCTTGAGCGGCGCGACATGAACGACCGTGCCGGCCCAGCGGTTCCAGATCGTGTCACGGCGGGTCTCGAGGATCCCGGCGAGGGAAACGCGGCGCGGATGCGCCGGATTCCCGGCATACTCATCGCGCAGGGTTTCCGCCAGGCCCGGGCCGTATTGATCGCTCCCGCTCCCGGCGAGGCGCGTCATGATGTCGTCGGCGGTCCAGGACTTCTCCACGCCGACCAACCCCGCGGGCAGATACAGGTTCTTGACCCAGGCGTTCCGCAGAATGTAGGCCGCCCCGGCCCCGCGCTCGGGACGCGGTGAGGTGATGACCAGCGCGTCCAGTTGACGGACCCACTTGTGGGACAGGAAGTTCAGAATCGTCCGTTCGGACTCGTTGCGGCGACCGCGATCGTGCTCGACCATGCCGGCGTCCACCAGGATGTTCTTTCCGCCAGGGGTTTGCACGAGGATGGAGCTTCCGTACTGGACGGAAAGGACGGTCACCTCGAGGCCCGGCGCCCGTTTCGGCCGGGCGCCGAACCACAGCGGCGTGGTGACGAGGAGGACCAGGCAAGCCATGCCGATCGACGACGCCTTGCGTCCAGACCATCCCCGCCGCTCGCTCCAGGCCGTCAACCACTGCCGCAGGGGCTTGTTCCAGATCCAGATGCCGCACAGGAGATAGTAGACCACGAGAAACCGCTCGGTGGGCCGACGGATGGCCGGATAGGGAAAGATCAGGGCGCTGATATGCGCCAGCCACAGGAAGGCCGTGGAGAACAGCCAGTTGGCGGCGCTCAACATCAGGGCGATATAGAGGCCGACCCCGGGGATCAGACCGAGCAGGCCGGCCATGGCGCCGAGTTGCACCACGATGCCGATGAGCGGCAGGGCTATGAAATTGGCGTAGGCCCCCGCAAAAGGCCATCGGCAAAAATAGTAAAGGGAGAGCGGGAGCATCATGCCGACCTGGATGGCCACCTGCGCGGCCATGAACTTGGCCACGCCGGGGGGGATATCCGTGTAGCCAAACCCACCGATCAGCCGTATGCCCCGTTTTTCCAATCGCGCGGCGCCCATCATGACGCCGAAGGCCACCAGCCCGGCCGGCAGCAGGAATTGGGGCGTAACCAAGAGGGGCCATTTCAGGATGCCGACCCCGGTGAAGAACAGGACCAACAACCCCGCAGCCAGGAAGGTGTTGCCGCGCAGGTGGCTGAACAGGTCGAACGCCGGCGTGGTGATGAGCACCAGGGAGAGGATCGCACCGAAGGACAGGGTGAACGACGGGTCTACGAGCACGAGCGGGTTCTGCAGCAGGATCAGGAAGGCCGCGACGGGAACGCCCAGCAGCGCGGAGGAGCGTATGTTTCCCGCCATGTACGCCCAGGTCAGCAGGAACAGGGCGTGCATGATGACGGCGCGCAGGACGGAGGGGCGCGCGCCGGTGATGATGGCGAAAATGATCAGGGCCATGATGATCAACGGCACGAAGACCTGCTTGTGCAGGCGCAGCATGGCACACAACCCCACCAGCATGGCCGTAATGATCGTTACGTGCAGGCCGGAGACCGCCAGCACGTGGTTCACCCCTGCCATCTTAAACTCATCCGCAATGTACTCCTCGCAGCCCTCGGCGGGCGCCACCGCCCCGGTCCCGTTGCTTTCCTCCGGCTCCAATGGCCCATGCTGGCCTCCGAAGAGGCACTGGGTGCTTTGCAGCCCGTACCGCAATCCCAGCGTCACGCCGCCCAGGAAAGCCGATTGCGGGAACGGGATGGTCAACTTCATCACCCGCAACATCCGGTCGCGCAACCCCAGGGAAAATTCGACCAGCCGGTTTCCATGCCGGGGCGGTCCGCCCGCGGGCCCAACCTTGTTCAACGGGGCCGCTTTCGAATCCCGATCCTGCATGACCGACATCATCCCGTACATGTTGTAGTTCTGACGGAATCGGCGGTCATTGAACCCGCCGGGATTGGACGCGGTGCGGGCCAGGGTCAAGCTGCCCTGCACGACCATGTCACTCCCGTAGGCCTCGGTCCGGGCAAAGGCCTCGTAACCCACCAGGTCGGGCTTGATGGTGACGAGAATGTCGCCGCCTTCGACTTTGAAGAACGTGCCGCCCGAGGCGGTCTGCACATAGGCGGGGGTGACCGTCAACCGGGTCTGGAACCCATACACAAACGGATCCTGGGTGATGCGGCCCAGGATGGTTACCGGCGCCGACTGCCGGCTGACCCGCGCGAAAGAGCCGATGTGGTTCGAGACCCGATACAGGGCCACCACCCCACCCCGCATGGTCTGCGCGGTATTCTTCGGGGCGACCAGTTCAATCCGCGTGATCCGGCTGAACGGCTGGCTTACCAGGTAATCGGTTCCCACCGGATCGCTCGCCTGGATGGTGACGATCTCGCTCTCCTGGGGCACGCGGGCCAGGTTGAAGCGCCAGCGTGCCCGGGCGTCCATGGTGGGAAGGCCGTTTTCATCCAGCACGGGCAGGCGCGCATCCAATTCCCCATGAATCCGGAGTTGGATATCCTCCCCCAGGTCCTCCCGTTTCACCAGGCGGAGGCGGCTGGCGTCGGGCAAGGCGATTTCCTGCTGGTAGGCTGCCTGGCCGTCGGTAATCCGGACCAACCCGGTGCGCTGATCGGGTACGGTGTCCGCGCTGATGTAGCGCGTGTACCCCATGACGATGAACGTCAGGGTCACCAGGCCCGCCCAGGCGATGCGGACGCGGGAGGATCGCTCTTCGCTCTCGTCCGATGTTCGAAGCCAACGGACCAGCGCCCAGGCGGCGCTGACCGCCAACCCGATCCCTGTCAGAACCCAGAAGGCCGGCAGGAACCGCGCCTCCACCGGCGCCAGCTTGGCGATGACCAGTCCCACGATATAGGCGTAGCAGAAGAGGATGATCTTATTTTGCACGGGGATCCTCCTCCGGCGTCGCCCCCACGGCGGGATAGTATTTCAAGTTGCTCTGCCAAATGGCCGCCTCCGCGGGCGTCCCCTTGCGGATCAGGTGAAACAACTGGCGATAATCCGGGTTGAAAAGAATGACCCCCAGCCCCAGCAGGCAGGCGATCAGCAACATCCGGGCCATGATTTTGGCGCCTTTTTCCATGGTCAGGTCCCTTCTTCAGGTTCGGCGGGTTTAGTACGATGAAGGATAAAGGCATACACAAAAAAAAAGGGCACGCAGGGCAACAGGTACAGCACCCCGTCCTGGGTATAAAAAATCCGCGTGCTCCGGAACACCAGCCAGAAGAGGTAGCCCGCGAACCCGATGCTGTTTACGATCAGCACCAGGATTTCCAGGCTGGTTCGTTTACTCACAGGGTCCTCATCAACGAACTGATGACCGCGGTGACTTCCTCATCGGTATACACGCGGTCGGAAGTCTGCGCGGAAATATGCGCCGCCGCATCCTTGGGCCTCAAAATGGGCACCGTGGAATTCCGAATTCGGAATTCTCCGTAGCGGGACTTGGATACCAGCACGGGATAGATATCCGGCCAATCCACGCCCTTATCCTCCAGGAACATGCGCAGGATGCGGATTTGACGCCGATTCTGAAGAATGGGATTGAACATCGTATGCGGCTTCTGCCCCGGCCGCCTGGTCTGGGTCCATTTCTCACCCTTCTCATCGCCCTCGATTACTCCTCGCCACGTCTTGGTCTCGATGACAAAGATGCCCCGCGGCGTGACCACCACGTGGTCCATCTGCGCCTGTTTCCATCCGTGTCGAACCGATATGTCGTTCAGGATATAGGAATCATTGCCCAGCGCGGCCTTGAGCAGCTTGGTCACTTCCTGCTCGCCCTTCAGCCCCACTTCCACAAACGAATAGTCGTCCTCGTTTTGCCGGATCTTCAGCCAGTGTCCCGCGGTCAGGATACCGAAGAGAGCCCCGACGATCAAAAGGACCGAACCCTTACCGAGAAGCAGCAGCACCACGCCCGTGGCGACCAGGAGGAGGGCCAGGCCGGCCTCAACGAAAAGCAGTTTCCGCAGGATGCGGCTCTCTTTCCCCAGAGAAGTGCGCCAGCGATGCAGCGTGGTTTCGTCGGTCAGGATGCGGGCCATGGGTCACGGGCCCCCTTCCGGCGCCGGCGCGGACGTCGCGGACTCCAGCCGGCTGATCACTTCCGCCCGGGCAAAGCGGGTCATGCGTTCCACAATACGGATGCGCACCCGCTGGTCCGGCCGGCCCCCGACTACAAAGATGACGAGGCCATCGATTTTCGTCACACCGTCCCGATCCGGCTGCCGACGGTCGGCCTCCGTGATGGTGACGTCGAACACCCGGCCCGCTTTGACATCGTCCGCGCGGGCGGACGCCCCGTTAAGCGGGGTGGAGTCCACGACCGGCTTTTCCGCCGCCACGGGAGCAGGCGCCTCCCCGGCGGCGGCTTCCACCACCCGGCCGCGCGCAAACCGGCCCAGGTTTTCCGTCACCTCGAAGGCCACGCGTTCCCCCACGCGGGCACCCTCGACGAAGACCACCTTCCCCTCGACACGGATGATGCCGTCGCCGGCCTTGCCGAGTTCCTTCGCCGTGCCGCTGTATCGCCCGCCCACGCTGACGGGATCCGGCGGCATGTCGGCCGAACGTTCCACCGGTGCGGCGCGGGTTCGTTCCGAAACCGGCACGGTCTCCAAGGTCTTGATACGCACGGCCTCGGCCACGCTGCGCTTGACGCGGGTGACTTCCACGATGACGATTTCCCCCCGGCGGGCGCCCGAGACGAACGTCACCAGGCCCCCGATCTTCGCTATGCCGGCAGCGCCCTTGTCCGATTCATCGTCAATCCGCACCCGGTACCGGCGTCCCACCTCGGCCTTCACATCTCTCCGGCCGACCGCGTCGACGACGTCATGCTTGTAAACGCCGGCCGCGGTAGCCGCATCGCCCTCCAACAGGACCTCGATCTTTTCCGTTTCCACCTGGTCGGGCCGGAACACCAGCCATAGCACGGCCAGCACGGCCACGAGGCTGATCGCGAGCAGGATCCACAGGCTTCGACGACTCGGGGGCTTAGGGGCCGCCGATTCCACGGGTTGAGGGCTGGGGGGCTGAGGGGCCGCCGATTCCACGGGTTGAGGGCTGGGGGTATTCATATGTAGGGTATGTTTATACACGCGGCGTCGGGAAAAGCAATTTTCCAATCGTGGGACGGACGGCGGGCTTCAGGACTTGACTTCCGCGCGGGTCCTGCGCATAAACGCGCGGTTCTTTTTGCAGAAGCTGTCCATGAATGTTGTAACACTAAAACCCGAGGAAGCCCTCCGCCTGTTCGAGAGCGGTCCCACGGTCACGTTCAAGTGGAAGGCCGCCGACCAGTGGCCGGTGGAATACGTCTCGCCGAACGTGGCGCAGTTCGGCTATTGCCCCGAAGATTTCACGGGGGGGCGCATTCTTTACGCTTCGATCGTGCATCCCGATGACCTGGCGCGCGTGGCGGCGGAGGTGCGCCAGCACAGCGAAGCCGGAGTTCCCTATTTCGAGCAGGACTACCGGATCCTCGACAGCCAGGGGCGGGTGCGCTGGCTCTACGATTTCACCGTCGTCGGGCGGGACGCGCAGGGCGCGATCACGCATTACTACGGGTACGTCCAGGACGTCACGGCGCGGCGGCAGGCGCAGGAGGCGGCGCAGGAAAACTGGGCCAAGTACAGGGCCATCGTGGATGCCTATGACGGCCTGATCTACATCGGCTCGGCCGAGTACAAGGTCGAGTTCATGAACCGCCGCTTCATCGAACGCACGGGCCGCGACGCCGTGGGCGAGTTGTGCTACAAGGCGCTGTACGACCGGGACAGCGTCTGCCCGTGGTGCGTCAATGACAGCGTCTTCCAGGGCAAAACCGTTCGCTGGGAAATGTTGAGCCCCAAGGACAGCCGCTGGTACTACGTGGTGAACACGCCCCTCGTCCATCCCGACGGGCGCATGTCGAAGATGGCGATGATCCAGGATGTCACCGAGCGCAAACAGGCCGAGGCCCTCATCCGGCGCCGCGAGGCTATCCTCGAGGCCATCGGGTTCGCCTCCGAGCAGTTCCTCAAATGCCGCAGCCTGGAACACTGCATCCAGCCCGTCCTGACCCGGCTCGGCCAGGCGATGAACGTCAGCCGCGTGCACGTGACGGAAGTGCGGCCGGTCGAGCCGAACGAATTTATCGCCGACCGCCGCTACGAGTGGACGGCGGCCGGCCTGCCCCCGCAACTTTACCACGCCATCTGGCGTGCCTTCCCCATGCGCCGGCAGGGATTCGCCCGCTGGATTGATCAACTCGGCCGCGGTCAGATCGTCAGCGGCAACGTTCTCGAGTTCCCCGCCGGCGAGCAGGCTACGCTGACGGCGCAGCAGATCGGCTCCGTGGCGATCCTGCCCTATTTCGTGAACAGCGCCTGGCGCGGCTTCCTCGGGTTCGAGGTGCAGGGCGGCCAACGCGCCTGGGCGCTCGCCGAACTTGAAGCCCTCAAAACCATCGTCAGCCTGATCGGCGCCGCGCTCCAGCGCCAGGAAGTCGAGCAATCGCTGCGCCAGAGCGAGGAGCGGCATGCCAACCTCCTGAATGCGATCCCGGACCTGATGCTGCGCTTCGATCGGAGCGGCATCGTGCTGGACGTGAAGTCCGCGCCGGACGGCGACATGCCGGACCGCGCGATGATGATGGGAAATGCCCTCGATTTATTCCTGCCGGCGCCCGCCGCACGCGGACTCCGCGAAGCCGCTGAACGCTTGTGGAAAACCGGTCAGCGGCAGGTGTTCGATGTGGCGCTCGCCGAGGACGGATCGCGGTTCTATGAGGTGCGCATGGTCTCCGCGGCCAAGGGCGAGGCGCTCGCCATCCTGCGGGACGTCACGGCGCGCAAGAAGGCCGACGTGGCCATCGCCAAGCTGGCCGCGTTCCCCCTGAACAACCCCAATCCCCTGCTCGAACTTTCCGAGGAGGGCGAAGTCCTGTTCGCCAACCAGTCCGCGCGTGATATGGCCGCCACGCTCGGGCTGGAAAAGCCTTCGGACATTCTACCGGCGGACTTTCCCTCTCTGTGCCGGGATTGCCTTGCCGCGGGCGCAGCCCGGAAGGGGCTGCTCTCCAAGCACGCGAACGTCACCCTGGCCTGGACTTTCATGCCGATCCCCGAAAGCCGCACCGTTCACGCCTACGGGTTCGCCCCGCCCGCCGATTCTCAAAGCCGGCCTCCCGCGTGACCCTCGGGAAGTCCTCCCCCCCCCACCCCATCATAGATCATGCCGAAGCCCGGGACCGGGCATTGGACGCCTACGCGGCCATGAGGAACCAGGGCTGAAGGGTTCAGGGAACACGCCTGGTGGGGGCGCCGGGCCTGCAGAATCTCCATTCTAATTCGTTGTTGTAGGCCGCGTGCCCTCACGCGGCGCACGTGACACCGTCGTCCCGCCCGTGCAGGGCTGAACAAAGATTTTACGCCATGATCGCAATGGTCTAACATGGCCGGCGGAGGATTTCTTCGTCTCAACAGGAGTCTCACATGGCCCGCGAACACGTGCTGGTGGTCGAGGACGAAGAGGATATCCAGGAACTGATCCGGTATAACCTCGCCAAGGAGGGTTACCAGGTCGCCGTCGCGGCGAGCAGCGAGGCGGCCTTCCGCCGGGTAAAGACCGCGCCGCCGGCCGTCATTCTCCTGGACCTGATGCTCCCGGGCATGGATGGCCTGGAGTTCTGCAAAATGCTCAAGGCCGAGGCGTCCACCCGCGGCATCCCGATCATCATGGTCACCGCCAAGGGCGAGGAGGCGGACGTGGTCGCGGGTCTGGAACTGGGCGCCGACGACTACGTGACCAAGCCCTTCAGCCCCCGCATCCTGCTGGCCCGGTTGCGCGCGGTCCTCCGGCGCGAGGCGGCCGAGGTTTTCGACGAGGAGGCCCCGATCTGCATTCATGACCTGACGATTCATCCCGGCCGCCACGAGGTGAAGCTGAAGGAAAAAGCCGTCCCGCTCTCCCTTACCGAGTTTCGCCTCCTCCAGGTTCTCGCCCGACGGCCCGGCTGGGTCATGACACGCCAGCAGATCGTGGATGCCATGCGCGGGCCGGACTATCCCGTGACCGAGCGTTCGGTGGACGTGCAGGTCGTCGGCCTGCGGAAAAAGCTGGGGGCGGCCGGCGACTACATTGAAACCGTGCGCGGCGTCGGCTACCGATTCAAAGAGTGACCCGATGGCGGACCTGTTTTCCCATAGCCTGTTCTTCCCCATGTTGAGTGTCCTGCTCATCGCCGGCCTTCTGCTGCTTTGGGTCAAGGCTCTACGGTTACGGCGCTCGCTCGAAGAGGCCCGGCGCGCATGCGATCGCTGGGCGCCGGCCGGGGAAACCGGCGCGCCGGGCGCGGCGATCGCCCGTCGGATCGAGCAGGTCGGCGAGCGGCTGGAGCGACTGGAGCAGCAGCGCAAGGAACAGGAAGCCGTCTTCGTCAGCATGGTGGAGGGCGTCATGGCGTTGGACGAGGAGGAACGGGTCATCAATATCAACCACGCGGCCGCCCGCCTGTTCGGGGTGCCGCGGGACAAGGCCAGGAACCGCCATCTGCAGGAACTGGCGCGAAACGCGGACCTGCAGCAACTGGTCACCGCCGCCCGCTCCGGCGACCAGCCCGTCGAGGGCGACATCACGCTGTTCAGCGGCGAAGACCGCCACCTCCAGGTACATGCCAGCCGGTTACGGGATGCCGGGGGACGCGGCATCGGTGTGCTGGTCGTGCTCAATGATGTCACCCGCTTGCGCCGGCTGGAAAATCTGCGCCGCGACTTCGTAGCCAACGTTTCGCACGAGTTGAAGACCCCCATCACTTCGATCAAGGGATTCATCGAGACCCTCCAGGACGGCGCCTTGAAGAGCGAAGAGGACGCCCGGCGCTTCCTGGAGATCATGGCCCGGCAGGCGGACCGGCTTAACGCCATCATCGAGGACCTGCTCCACCTCTCCCGGGTCGAGGAAGAGGCGGCACAGCAGGACATTGAACTGAAGGAACAGCCCCTGCACGAGCCTCTGCAGGCGGCCCTCCACTGCTGCCACCACAAAGCCGAGACGCGGCAGATTTCCATCGAGTTGAAATGCGAGCCCGGATTGTGCGCGCGGATCAATGCCCCGCTGCTTGAACAGGCCGTGGTGAACCTGCTCGACAACGCGATCAAGTACAGCGCGCCCAGTTCGCCCGTCGAAGTAGAGGTTGTCCGCGAGGAGGGCGGGATCGCCATCCGCGTGCGGGACCGCGGGTGCGGCATTGCGGTGAAACATTTGCCGCGGTTATTCGAAAGATTCTACCGGGTGGACAAGGCGCGCAGCCGACAGATGGGCGGGACGGGCCTGGGCCTGGCCATCGTCAAGCACATCGCGCAGGCGCACGGGGGAAGCGTTACCGTCGAAAGCACGCCCGGCCAGGGCAGCGTCTTCGGCCTGCACCTGCCGGGCTGAACCCCGGCGCCCTACTTCTCCGACCAGTTCCGGAGCTCGCGCTTGACCTTCTCTTCGATCTTGGCCCCGATCTCCTCCCACTCGGCATCCTTCTTCCCGGACTCGTCGAGCCAGGACCGGATGCCCTTGCGCACCTTTTCCTCCACGCGCACGCCGATCTCGTCCCACTCCTTTTCCTTGGACGATTTACGGGACCGGCAAGCGCCCGAGCCGCCGCACCCGCCGAAGGCGATCGCGGCGCCAAGGATGAACCCGAGGTCGTAGAGATGGCCGGCGTTATGGACTTCGTAGACCCGGACACTGTCGTTGAACAGGCTGATGATGAAGGTGACGATGCAGATCAGGCCGTGCCACAGCCCGGCCCAGAAACCCGCCGGCGCGGCCTCAAACCGCGCATCGCCCGCCGCGCAACCGGCCACGAACAGCATGACTATGAACAAGACCACAACACCCAGTGCTCTTTTCATGACTTCCTCCTGTTTGAACCCGACAACAGCATAGGGAATATTCATAGGGGTCGGGAGTCTTTTTTTACTCCCCCCCCCCACGAAAACGACTCCCGACCCCTTTTCCCTTGCGGCACTGTTCCTCGGCGCGCGCAGCGCGCGCCTACGGAACAATGCCGCTGCACCAACTTTCTGTCTGGCTGTCCGCAGGCTTCGCCTGCTACCATCCAGCCAGAAGTTGGTGAGCGCCCCATTCGACAAGAAAGGAAACATAAAATGATGCAATTATATTCAATAGCAGCCTGCGTCTTATTGCTGGCAATGGCGGGTTGTACAAACGGTGAGAAGAATAAAGCTCAGAGTATCGACCCATCAATGCGCGGCGATATGATGAAGCAGGTGATAGCTATTCAAACCGAACTTTTTCGTCCATCTGCCTCTCCGAAATTGAAGGAGCGTTACCAGAAATTGTCCGAAGATATCCCTTTCGCAGTTGTCCTTACGGATGCCGAGGGCAACGTTCTTGAAGCAAACTCGAGATATCAGCACATAACGGGCTATAACCTGGACGAATTGAGACAGTTGACTTACCAGCAGCTCACTCCCGAGAAATGGCAGCAGGCGGAAGCCGAGTTCGTTGCCATTGCCAACACGGTTCCTTATGTGGCGTTTGAGAAAGAATACCTGAAAAAGAATGGGCAGGTAGTGCCCATTTCTTTAACTGGTTGGGTGATAAAAGACGCTAATGGAAAGGTCGTCGGAACAGGGAGTTTCATTACAGACATTACTGACCGGATCAGGAATGAAGGTTTTTAACAGAGCGATCTCGTCATAAAGTAAGACGCCTGACTTCAACTTTGAAATGCGACAGAAGTTATAAATCATAATAAGCCTCCTCCGGGCAGAGAAGGTTCAAGACTTTCCTGGGTCTGTCGTTTAACTTTCCGGCAATCGCGTTGCAGCCCAATTGAGTCAGGCGGCTCATAGACATCCGCTTCGGCAAATACTGGCGAATCAGGCCATTCGTGTTCTCGCACGTGCCGCGCTCCCAGGAGTGGTAAGGCTTGGCAAAGTAGAAGAGAGCGCCGGTTAATTGTTCAATTCGCTTGTAATCGTGAAATTCTGACCCGTTGTCGGCGGTCAGGGTGCGAATCTTGTAACGGCGGATTGTGAGAACCAGCGCCTTCTTCACTTCTTCCATGGATTTGTCCCGCAGCTTTCGGATCAGTACCAGGCGAGTCTTCCGGTCCACCAGGGTCAGAATGCAGGCCTTCGACCTCGCCCCATGCATGAGATCCACCTCAAAGTGACCCTTCACAAGCCTCTTTTCGGCGGCCGCAGGCCGCTCCGAA
>JAHJJH010000180.1 GCA_018823105.1 Verrucomicrobiota bacterium
TAAACGCGGAGCCGGCCAAATGGGACGATGAAACAGGGCCGTTTTCAGGGGCCATAAAGGGCAGGAAGCTGTATGGCCGGGGGGCGTCCGATATGAAAGGCGCTTTCGCGACCATGTTTCATTCCATGCATATATTGAAGAACCTGAATCCCGAAGAATACGGCGGGGAAATATATATCGTGGGCACCGTGGTGGAGGAGCTTTTTGAGGGGGTCTGTTTTCTTGAAGCGCTCAAGAAGATCCGGCCTGATTATATCATCGTCGGCGAGGCTTCCGAGGGCCGGCTGAATATCGCGCAGCGGGGCCGGGCAGAGATCCTGATCCACATCTTCGGCCGGGGCGCGCACGCGTCGGTCGGCCGAACCACCGTCAACCCCCTTGAACAGGTGGCTTTCATCATCGAGGCTTTTCACGTGTGGTACCGATCCGAAGCGGTGGCCCTCCTGGGAAAGAGGAATATCGTCCCCACGGATATCAAGATCCCCTTGGGCGGTGGCGGGGGGATTGATGGAAGAGGCGGAAACTCCACCGTGCCGAACGAGGTGGATCTCACGTACGATGTCAGAACGCTGCCCGGCGACACCCAGGACTCCATCATTCAACTGGTCAGGGGCAATATGGAGCCGGTCCTGTACCACGGCAAAAAGTTGTACCCGGAGTCGACGGACCCGACCATAGAATACGCGAGCGATGAATGCACCACGTTCACGGGAGTCCACCTGAAGCAGAGCAAGTTTGCCCCCGCGTGGAAGACGGAGGAAGACGAGGAGATCGTGGTCCGGGCGAAGAAGGGCCTGGCCGCGGCGGGCCTGCCGATTGAAATCGGCGCCTACAGCTTTTGCACAGACGGGAGCGGCGTGGTGAAGTACCGGGAGTTGAGCCCTGAAGCGAACTGCCAGATCATCGGCTTCGGGCCATCCCAGGAATCCCTGGCCCATACGACCAACGAGTATATCTCCCTGGACGAGATGCAGAAGGCTTTCAAGGGCTACGCCGGGATCGTGTCTGAGCTTCTTCGGCTTTCCTAGTGCGGGCGGAAGGCCCGTCCGGCGCCGCGATGACTGGAACACGAAGGAAGGAGGCGACAATGAAAACAGGATGGATTCGCACGGCGGGCGGACTGTTCCTCGCGGCGGGGCTGGCGGGATTGGTATCGTGCAAGGAAAAGGCCCGCACCGATGCGGCGCAGGAGGTCGTAACCGAAGAAACAGCCGTGACGGAGCCGGAGGTCGAGGAAGGCCCGCTGCGAACCGCCTACCGGGGTGAAAACCCGCTCCTGGATATCGCGCTCGTACCGCCCGATCCCGCGGACGCGGGACCGCTCACCCTGGTCGCGGTCGGCGAATCGCGCACCGTGCTGCGTTCCACGGACGGCGGCGAGACCTGGTCGGCCCTGTTCCCGAGCGAGCCGGAGGGCCCGGATTATGGCGTCGTGCAGTTCCCCACGGCCGCGGACGGCTGGATTCTGTATCGGGAACAACTGCTTCATTCCACCGACCACGGCGCGAGCTGGACCCCCGCCGCCCTGCCGGAGCAGCGGTTCTACTACTTTGGCGCGATCTCGGCCGCGGGAAGCCAATGCTTCATGATCCAGCCGCCCACCTGCGGGGCGACGGTGTTCCGTACCGACGATGGCGGCGCGCGCTGGCAGGCGCTGGAGGGCGGCCTGCCGCGCAACGATTATAGCGGCGTGTATTTCCGCGATGCCCGCCGCGGCTGGGTGGTCGGAGCCTACGGGCGATTCGCGTTCACCGAAGACGGCGGTGCCGCCTGGACGGAAAAGGACTTCCCCAGTGACGCGGGCTTTGCCGAGCTTGAAATGGTGACGGATGAGTTCGGTTGGATGCGGGCCGACCGCGGACACGCCGGGCGGCTCTGGATCACCCGCAACGGCGGCGCGGACTGGGAGACCGTGGAACTGGGCATCCGCAGCTACTGGTCCATCATGGACGTGGATTTCCTGGACGCCAAGACGGGCCTGGTGCTCGTGCAGCAGGGCATGGACGGATCGCTGGTTCTCATTTCCCGCGATGCCGGGGCCACGTGGATGCCGCTGTTCGAGGTGGAACCGATTCTGACGGCCATGGCCTTCCGCGACCTCGAGCACGGCTGGTTCACCGGGGCCAAGGGCCGGATCTACCGGACCGTCCCCGCGCCGTGATCCGGACCGAGACTTTTCCAATCATTGGAAACGTTCCCATCTGTTTTTTCCAATG
The DNA here is from genome assembly GCA_018823105.1 of Verrucomicrobiota bacterium. Classification (GTDB taxonomy): domain Bacteria; phylum Verrucomicrobiota; class Kiritimatiellia; order CAIQIC01; family JAGNIJ01; genus JAGNIJ01. The sequence continues at coordinate 2,217 of JAHJJH010000180.1, forward strand.
ATTGGAAAATTTCTGCGCATTTTTTCCAAACATTGGAAAAATCGGGCGGCATTTTTCCAACCATTGGAAAACTGCGATGCGGCGGAGCGGGTTACTCGTGGGAAATGGCGCTGACGGGGCAGCCGTCCTCGGCCTTTAGGGCCTTTTTCCTGTGTTCTTCCGGCACGGGATCCAGTTTCACGTTGGACTTGTCATCCACGAGCCCGAAAACCGCCGGGCAGGTCTTTTCGCAGGCGCCGCAGCCGATGCATAAATCGTGATCCACTTTGAATTTCATGTCCGCCCCAACAGCTAGCAGATCGATCAGTTACTGTCCATTCCCTGGGAAGCCATTTCAAGGTCTGATCAACTGCACTCGATAGAAATACCGGACTTCGTTGGTGGCCGTGGCATCGGGGTAGTAATTCCTCGGAGGAGAACCGGCGATGCCCTCCGCGACCCTCTCGAAGCCGCCCAGGTTCTGCGTCAGCGTCGTCGCCCGCCACACGGTGTAGGTCCGATTGGAAACGGACGGCCAGTGGATCACGACGCTGGCCGGGATGTCTTGCAGGACGTCCGACGGCAGGCTGCCAAGCGGCCGGGCATTCCTCGCGCTGTCCACCATCGTCAAGGTCAACACCATGGCCGAGTCGGGATCCTCCTCGTCGCAGGCGTCGCCAAGGCCATCGCCGTCGAGGTCCGCCTGGTCGGGGTTCGGTGTGTCCGGACAATTATCATCCTTGTCCGCGATCCCGTCCCCGTCCTGGTCAAGAACGATGGGACTCTGGGCTACATCCCTGCCGATGCTGATCCGGAAATCCAACATGAGGTTTTTTGAACCGCTCGGGCCATAGGTGGGAAAATCCATGCGCGCCAGGCCTTCCAGGACAAAATCTTCGGAAAGTGCGCCACCCCCGATGTGAAGCACATTCTTCCCGTTCCCCTGGCCCGAAGCGTCCACCGAGGCGCCCACGCTCGTGCCCTGAAGGATCAGGTTATGGACGGTGATGCAGGTGTCCGGCTTGTTGGCGCGGGCGCGTATGTAGA
>JAHJJH010000014.1 GCA_018823105.1 Verrucomicrobiota bacterium
CTCGTCAATCTCCTGCTCCCAGGCAGAGACATCGGCGGCAGGATCAGCCCTTTTTTTGGCGACAATGTGGTCCACCACTTTCTCCAGTTCCGTGCGTTGAGCGGGCTTAGCGACGGGGATGGGGATTTGTGAGACATACATCGGCTTGAACTCGTAGAAACCGCCTTGCTTGGAAGCGAATAGCTGCCGCGTAATCCACCAGGAAACCCGCGAGTTGAGAATGGCTAGCGTATATGGAATGGAAGAAGGGATGATAATGCTGGTCTTGTCGTTGCCGTAGAAAGCGATCAAGTCAGGGGCATAATTAACTTCGTTTTCTATTGCCGGAACGAATATCTTTGGCTGCTCGAACTCCTCCCAGTAATCGCAAGACCGCAACTCCCAAAAGTACTTGCCCTGGTCGTAGCGCTTGATGAGCGCCTGGCGCATGGTCTCGAACCAAGCGTGAATCGCCGGATAGGTCTTGGCGAAAACCTTTTCCGCTTCCTTGTCCGGCTTCCCGCTCCACGGATGCGTCTTGTTTTCCGACGACTCAATCTTGATAAGGTATTGATCGGCGAAATCGCACCGCCACCGCTTCACGTCACGGACACGCAAGAACGGCTTGAACACTTCGGCGGATGACTTGTGTTCGGCGATCAGCCGGTCGCGGGTGGCGCGATCCACGACGAAGGCTTCGTTCAGGCCGGTCAGAATGCCACGATAGAAACGTCCCTTCACATATTCGCCCAGCGGTGTGCCGGCTTTACGCAGGCGTTCGAGCAGGCGCAGATTGACCGGGCTTTCCATCCGCCAGCCGTCGGGTTTGAGGTCACGCTGGGCGAGCGCGAAGGCGTCGCGTTCGAAGATGTCGGGGAACTCGCGGATGTCCGGGCCGGGGATCCAGGTCATGACGTGGGACTGCCAAGCATCCGGAGGAAGATTCTTCGGATGGAGAAATCCTGTCGGAGATGACGGATCCGGAAGCTGTCCCTTCTCAATATTCTTCACCTTTTGTGTCACCAGAATGGCCGGATAGGCGATGGACGTGAACACCGGTGCGTCGCCGAAATCCAGCACCACGCTGGGACGGGTCGCGTAGGCGAGATAGGTCCGCAGTCGTTCCCCATAGCCCGCGCGGAACCATTTGTTGCTGGTGATGAAGCTCAACACGCCGCCGGTGTGAAGGAGTTGCAAGGACCGCTCGAAGAAATATACGTATAGGTCGGCCGTGCCGGTGAAGCATTCGTACTGGCCTTTAAGCGCGTCTTTGAGTGGCTGCGGCTTGCCGTCGCTGCCTGTGACGATCTGGTTCTTCAATTCCTCCTGCCGAACGTAGGGCGGGTTGCCGATGACGATGTCGAACACCGCGCCCGGCGGGTCTTTTGGTAGGGCGGTCTCGCCGAGACCGCCGCGTTCCGGCGCGCCCGTAGGTCGCGCCCTACCTGACAACCCGAACATCCAGCCGGGATCGAAGAATGGGGCGTACGTGTTCGTGTCGTAGGGGTTCCAGCCGGCCAGCCGCTTGGCGTCGTAGGGCGTGCATTCGCCGCTGTCTTCCAGCGCCGTGGCGAGTTCGTCGCACAGGCGCTTGTCTTCTTTTCGCAACTCCTTCTTTCGCTTGTAGCTCCTCGCCGTGAAGTAGTTGTGCCGGACCTTCTGCAATGCCGTCTCCAGGCGTTTGACTTCGTTGGAACCGAGCAGGAGTTGACCGCGATGCAGGCCGAGCAACGTGTTGGCGGCAACGACCTTGGTTTCGAGGTTCGGCAGGGGCAGGATGCCGTAGTTTTCCTCTTTCGGATCAATGCCTTGGTCGCAGACCAGCGATATAAAGAATCGGAGTTTGGCGATCTGTACGGCAATGGGCTGGATGTCCACACCGTAGAGGCACTTCTCGATGAGATAGAGCTTGCGGCCGTAGTCGTCGTTATCCCGAGCAAACGCTCGTTCAATGGCCTTAAGGGCCTCTGCCCGGGCTGGGCCGCTTTCAATGGCCTCGGCCAACTTCTCCTGCCGCCTCCTCCAGCCCTTGTTCTCCGGGTCCAGTTTCTTGAGTACATGCACGAGTTTCTGGAGCATGCCCATCGGAAATGCGCCGGAACCGCAGGCCGGGTCAATAGTCTTCAGGCCATCTATGGCGTCAATCAGTTTCTCTACTTCGACGGGTTTGAAATCGTGGCATTCGTCTTCCCACGACAAAAGGCGACGTAGGCGGGGGTCTATGTCCTGTAGGGCCGCCGCTTGCGGCGCGCCGTGAATTCGGCCTCCGGCGAGCGGAGGCCCTACGCAGAGGGCGTGGTTCAGATAAACAATTAATGCTTGATCCACCATCCAATCCACGACCACGCGCGGCGTGTAGAAGGAGCCCGTGGCTTTGCGCGCGACCGTCCCGGTTTCGGGATTGAAAGCAGCCAGCAGGTTTTCGAAGACGTGTCCCAACAACTCCGGGTCGAGAGCGACTTCCTGATCGAAAGGTGTGTTCTCGGTGAGCGTGAAGTTGTAACGGTTCAGAATCGAGAGAACCGGCCGCACAATCTCGTGCTTCTTGGAGGGATCGCCATAGGCATCCGATAGGTTCACAATGTGATCCTGTCCATAGAACAGGGAGTTCGGCAACTTCGGTTGCTTTTTCGGATCGGTTGCGAACCCATCAATCCGCACTTCCACCGTGTAGGGCGAGTTGCCCTTCTGCACGCGGTCGTCCAGACATTCGAAAAGTCCGCCGTTCAGGAAAGGAATGTCGCGCAGGAGTTTTTCCAAAGCGGCAGGGTCGCGCAGTTGCCGGGCGTGCCGCCAGAGTTGGTGCACCATGTGCTCATCACTTCGCTGGCTGTCGCCTTCATCCAGGAATCGCCGTACCGAGGCTTGGCCGGTGGTGTCCATTTCTGTGTTCAGGGTGGCAAAGAACAGGTTTTGCAGAATGGCGGTATAGTAGGTGCATGCTTCCGGCGATGGATCCTTCAGCAAATCCTTCATGCGCCGAGCATCGAACAGACTGTCCGGGATCAGGCCGGAACCGGTCTCGGGGTTGCGCTTTTCACGAAGAAACCAGCAGAAAATGAGCCGCGTCAACAGGCGTATGAGAAAGAGCGCGCGTTGCTCCTCGTTTCCCGCGTCCTTGGGGAAGAAAACGCCGGGGCAGTCGCGCGCCCAGAAGTACCAGTTGGCGATCTCCTCGTAGAAATCCTTAGTAACCTTCTCAACATCAAAAGCCTCATCGTGGTGCTGTTGGATCAGCATGGGCGAGAGACCGAAGAGGTCCGGGCTTATGGTTTGAAGGTCGAGCAACGCCATTCGTTCTGACGCAGTCCGCAAACCTTCACCGGGTCGTACCGTAATACGTCGTGTCAACCGACGTTTCTCGGCTTGCTCGTCAAACTTGACGTTTAGGAAGTGCCAAGCGGATTGATTTTTGTTGGAGAATACGAACAACGCGTAGGGATGGACCCGGAGCAATTGGCTCACCACCGGGCGCTCAAACCCGCGTTTCAGATCAGATGACGCCAGACGGCAGTAAACAACGTGGAAGGCATTTTCTTCGCCGCCGCTGGCAAAAAGAATCGGGTCTTCAGCAAGGGCTTGCTTGGAGATGTCCGGCCAGTGACGCGGGCTGAGGTGCTTGTTCTCGCGCTCGTAGTTCAGTTCTTCCCAGAAGAGCGTCTTCAACCCCTCCATACTTCGAAGGTTCTGCAAGATGTTCTGAACCTTTGGCGCCCTCTCCACGTGTGCCCTCTCATCCTACAAGCGCGGTCTGGCTGGCTCATACTCCTTGTACGTGGGTTGATTCTAACAGATCCAACGAAAACGACCACCCGCATTCAGAACCCATCAGGCCGGAATTTCAGGGCTTACAGGGGCTTGGGCTGCAGGGCGGCGATGCCGGTCTGGCTGTTCAGGTGGCAGAGGGCGAGGGCGAGGGCGTCGGCGGCGTCTTCGGGCGGAGGTTCGGTCAGCCCCAGGATGGCTGCGACCATGCGGCCGACCTGTTCCTTGGCCGCGGTGCCCGTCCCGGTCAGGCTCTGCTTCACGCGGCGCGGCGCGTATTCGAAGACCGGCACCCCGCGCACCGCGCAGGCCGCGATCACCGCGCCGCGCACTTCCCCGAGGATCAGGGCGGTCCGCGCATTCTTGAAATAGAAACCGCCTTCCAGCGCCACGGCATCAGGATGATGCGTTTCAAGCAAATCCGCGATCTTGACCTGGATCGCGCCCAGGCACTGTGCATGGGACCGCGAAGCCGCGTTGCGGATGAGACCGAACTCCAGGCTGCGGAATGAGCTGCCCATCTGCGCAACGATTCCGAATCCCGTGGATCGCAGCGAGGCGTCTATGCCCAGCACCCGCATATGAGCCGGAACCCGTCCTCTCTACTTGCTGAGCGATTCGAGCAGCTCGGAGGGAATGTCCAGATTCGAATACACGTTCTGCACATCGTCGAGTTCTTCCAATTCCTCGATGAAGCGCAGCAGGGCCGCGGCTTTTTCCTTGTTGGCCACGGACATCCAGTTCAAGGGCAGCAGGGTGATCTCCGAACTGACGGCCGTAATCCCGGCTTTGTGCAAAGCCTCGGCCACCGCTGGATACTGCGCGGGCTCGGTGATGATCTCAAACTGATCCCCTTCGCGCCGCATGTCCTCCGCCCCGGCCTCGAGCGCCAGCTCCATCAGCTTGTCTTCGTCCGTCCCTTCCGCGGCCACGAGGATCTGGCCTTTGCGCTGGAACGTTCTCATCACCTGGCCCTGCCCGGCCAGGTTGGCGCCGTGCAGGGTAAAGGCGTGTCGGACCTCCGCCACCGTCCGATTGCGATTGTCGGTCAGGGCCTGGACGATGAGGGCCACCCCTCCGCCGGCAAAGCCTTCAAACATGATCTCTTCGAGCCGCGCGCCCTGCAGTTCGCCCGTGCCGCGCTTGATCGCGCGGTCAATGTTGTCGGCCGGCATATTCACCGCGCGGGCCTTCTGAATCAGGGTCCGTAACGCCGGGTTGGCGGAGGGGTCTTTGTCGCCCGACGCCACGACGATCATGATTTCCTTGGCGATCTTGCTGAAGACCCTGCCCTTCCGGGCGTCGGCGGCACCCTTCTTGTGCTTGATGTTGGCCCATTTGCTGTGACCGCTCATGGCGACACCCCTTTCTGACGCACCGGGTTAATCCCGTTCTGCATGATGATCCGTCCGCGATCACCGATCGCGGCTACAGCGCCTGTAGCCGGCTTCGTTGACGCCGGCGTATTATTCCTCTTCGGCCTTCCGGTTCTTCTGCGCCTCGGCGATGATCTTCTGGGCGACATTCGAGGGAACGATGTCGTACCGGGCTACTTCCATCTCGAACGAGCCGCGCCCGCCCGTGATGCTCCGAAGCTCGGAGCTGTAGCGGAACATCTCCGCCTGCGGGACCTCGGCGGTGATCACCTGCATGCCGTCCTCCGTCCCGATGCCCAGGATCCGGCCGCGCTTGTGATTCATGTCGCCCGTGATGTCGCCCATGTACTGGTCCGGGACCATGATCCTGACCGTCATAATCGGCTCCAGCAGCACCGCCCGGGCCTTGCCCATGCCGTCGCTGAACGCCCGCGCCGCGGCGATCTTGAAGGCAATTTCCGACGAGTCCACGTCGTGCGAGGATCCGTCGTAGATGCTCACCTTCGTATTGATCACCGGATATCCCGCCACCGCGCCGCGGTTCATGCCCTCCAGGCAACCCTTCTGAATGGCCGGGAGGAAATTGCGCGGCACGTTGGTGCCGACCAGGGCGTCCTCGAACCACTCCGTCTCGCCGGGCTTCTTCGGCTGAACGCGCAGGTACACCTCGCCGTACTGGCCGCGCCCGCCGGTCTGCTTCTTGTGCTTGTAATGACCCTCGCCCAGCGCCGTGACGGTTTCCTTGTAGGGCACCTTCGGGGTGCTCAACACGATTTCCACGTTGCTGCGCTTCTTCATGCGCTGCAGGGTGATGTCCAGGTGCAGGTCGCCCATGCCGTACAGGATCAGTTCCTTCGTCTCCGCGTTGCGATCGACCTTGAGGGTCGGGTCCTCGTCCGCCACGCGATGCAGGCCCGTGCTCAACTTGTCCTCGTCGCCCTGCGTCTTCGGGGCGACGGCATAGGCGGCCGTCGGATTTGGGAACTGGATGGGCTTCAGGGTGATGCTCTTGCCCGGCGCGCAGAGGGTGTCGTTGATCATCGTCACCTTCAGCTTGGCCAGCGCGACGATTTCGCCCGCGCCCGCCTCGGTCACCGACTCCTGCTTCTTGCCGTTGAGCAGGTACAGCGTGCCGATGCGCTCTTTCTGCTCCTTGGTGGCGTTGTAGATCTCGCTGTCCGACCGCAACGTGCCGCCGAAAACGCGCAGGATCGTCAACTGTCCGACGAACGGATCGTTCACCGCCTTCCACACCTGGCCGACGAAGGGCGACTCGGCCCCCGGTTCCACCGGGTGGCTCTCCGCGTCCTTGACCTCGCGGTCAAGCGGCGACGGGAAAAAACGGACCAGGCCTTCCATCAACTCGACGATACCCGCGCCCAGCTTCGGCAATACCACAAATACCGGGATGAGCTTGCCCGTGGCGACCGCCTTACGAAGTCCCGTTGCGATTTCCTCCGGCGTCAGGGTTTCGCCGCCGAGGTACTTCTCGATCAGTTGATCATCGGTTTCCGCCGCGGCTTCGACCAGGGCGTTTTTCAGCGCCTCGATGTCGCCACCCGCGCCCCCGAGCACATCCACGACGCCTTTTCCGTCCGGGGTGGGCACCGACGCCGGACGGCAGCGGTCGCCCCATACCGAGCGAAGAGCGTTCAACGTGTCATCGAAGCTCGTGTTTTCCTTGTCGAGCCCCGTGATGGCGATGCCGCGCGGCAACCCCAGCGCCTCGCAGTGGCGCCAGGCGCGGTTCGTCCCGACCTGGATGCCCGAGGCCGCGTCCACCACCACCAACCCCGCATCGGCCACGGCCGTGGCGGCCACCATCTGCCCGTAGAAATCGGCGTATCCCGGCGTATCGGTCACCACGAGGTCGTACTTCCCGCCCTGGGCGGAGGCATAGACGGCGTTGAAGGGTTTGGCCCAGATCGTGATCTTGCGATCCTTCTCCTCGTCGCTCCAGTCCGCCATGCTGGAGCTTTCCGCCGGCGAACCGAGCCGGTCATTGACACCCAGTTTGTAGAGCATCGCATCCAGCAGACTGGTCTTCCCGCTCCCCGTGTGACCCACCAAGGCAATATTTCGCACGTTCCTGGCCGCCAGTTCCTTCATGTCTCGTTCCTTTGCCGATTCGGATTCGAAAGCGCCCCTCGTTGATTCCAGGGGACAGGCATTCATACACAAAGGGCCGTCGCTTCGCAACGGTTTTAAGTTCAAGATTCGGCCGAACCGGAGGTTTCCACAGAATCAAGCCGCTGAACGACAGATATGATCGGGGCATTCGGCGGGATTGTCCAGCGGACCTGTTCTATCGCGCTTCCCGTTGGCAGGATATGGGTCACGCCCGGCGTCAGCGCTGGATCTCGTCGAGAGTGTCTATTCGCTTGTCGGCCTCATCCGAAATGAACCGGATCTTCCGCACGGTCTTCTGGACGGGGCCAGGAGACTTCTTTCCCTGCGTCTTGGCCCTGAACAGGGTGCCGTCAATCTTGAGGAGGAATTGGCCCAGTTCATTCCGAAAGATAAATCCGGCGGCCATACCAAGGAAAAGGAGAAAGACGAGAAATTGGCGAAACACGCGATGGTTACGTTCCCGGCGCCGCGCGGCCCGCTCCTCTTGCTCGCGCTCAGACTTGTAATCTGCCGCGGCCTTGTCGACCACCTGTGCCAGCCACTGATCTCCGCCACCTTGATTCTCTTGCATCTTTCCGGCCCCCCGGCTCGCGTTTGAAGTTCTGTTTTTAATAAGGCCGAATCTGCCACGCCGTAAAAAACGAGGCAAGCTGGAAGCGCCAGGCCGGGGTGTCTCCAAGCCATTTCCTTCACGAATGACACGATCCGCACTGAAAAATCCGCTTCCGCGTCATCCAGAACTCCGGATGACACCCCGCGTCTCACCGGTGTGCGGCTTGATCTGATCCACGCTTTCCGCTATGGATGACATATTCTTCTTGTGAACAAACGCAAAATGGCAGTCAAGGCGCGGCGGACGGCGGACAGGCTGAAGAAGGGCCGCACCTCGGTATTTCTGCGGACCTGTCTGGAATTTCACCATCTCAAGCAACTCTACCGCCAGGGCTGGCTTCGCGCCGGCATCTCCCGAGCGCGCTGCGAGAGCGTCGCGGAACACATCTTCGGCACGACCCTGCTGGCCCTGTTCCTCGCCGATTCCTGCTTCCCGAAGCTGGACAGCAACAAACTGCTGCGCATGGCCCTGCTGCACGACTTCGGCGAAATCTATGCGGGCGATATCATTCCGTCGGACGGGATGTCCCTGGCCCGCAAACATGCGCTGGAGAAAGCCTCCGTGCGCAAGGTGCTGGGCCGCCTGCCGAAGGGCCGACGCTACCTGGCCTTATGGGAAGAATTCGAAAAGGGAAAAACGCCGGAGGCGCGCCTGCTGCGCGAACTGGATCGCCTGGAGATGGCCCTGCAGGCGTGCGTGTACGAACGGGAGAACCTGGTCGACCTGTCACGCTTCTTCGCGTCGGCCGACAAGGCCCTCACCTCTCCCGCCCTGCGGAAACTGTTCCGGGAGATCCAGCGGGCGCGGCGTGCCAGACCTGCTACGGACTAACGGCTTCCCGCGAAGGCGGGAACGGCGCCTTGGCGACCTGCTCGCGGGCGGCGCTCCAGGCCGCCTCCCAGCGTGTGTCCGTCGCCTGCCGCCAAGCGTCCAATGCCGCCGCACCGGTCAGGGCTTCCGTGGACTCGGCCAGTCCTTCCTTCGCGGCAGCGGCGGTGTCCGTTACGGCATCCTTGGCCTCGGACGCCGCGGAGCCCACGCCCTCGACCAGGGCGCCACCGGCTTCTTTCAAATCCCCCTTGATTCCCGCCTTGGCGGTGGATTTCATGGCGCGGCCGAGCCCGCCGATCGTGCGCAGGGCGCTGCCAGCCAGCGCCCCCGCCTCGTCGGCGACGGCGCCCGCGGCGGCCTTGCCCGTTTCCATGGCATCCGCCGCCGTGCCGGACATCACGCCACTCAACCGACCGAAGGTGCCGAACAACACGCTGGAGGTATCGAACTCCGGTTTTTTCGGCGTGCCGCCCACTCGGAACGGGAAACGCGAACCTCCCGCCATCTCCACGGCGCCCTTCACATCCAGCAAGTCGGCCTTGACACCGATGTCGGCGGTGAAATCGAGGCCTTTTCCGCCCAGTAGCGTGAGGGTGGCCGGCGGCACAAGACTCTCGAACGGCGTCAGGTCAAATCCGACCAGGCGGACCGCTGCATTTACGGCGGGGAGTTCGTCACCCACCGGTCCCACCCGGGCCGACAAGCCCAAGCGCCCGTCCGGCAGACCTTCCTGTTTCAGGCGGCCCACCAGGGAGACGATGGCGGGCTCCACCGCCGACGCATCGGTCGTGGCGTCCACCAGCAGATCCTTCACTTCGAAGTCCAGGTCGGCCAGGTTCACGCGCACCGGATTTTCGCTAAGGGAATAATCGGTATACTTGATGATGCCGTTGCGGACAGCGAGGAGCTTGATCCGGATCGGCCGGGCCGCTTCTTCCGTCTTCACCTCCGGCTTCTTCTCTTCCGGGGCCGCCTTTTCCCCGGCGCCGAGTTGCTCGACATTCAGGCGGCCTTCCTTGTCGCGGATCACGTGCACGTACAGATCCTTGACCTCCAGGCGCTCGACCTCGAGCGTCCCCGAGCGCAGCGTGCCCGGCTTTACCTTGGCCTCGAAACTCGAGAAACGGAACAGATCCTTGTCCTCGGCATCGAATCCCTTTGGCTGACCGATGCGCAGGTCGCGTAGACCCGTGTAGCCGCGCAGGAACCCGAACCGCAGGTCGCCCAGCGAGGCCTCGGTGCCCAGCGCTTCCGGCAGCATCTTGTTCGCGAGAGACCGGACCAGGGGGGACAGGACCAGGCGCAATCCGACGACCAGCAATACCAGTACAATCAGCGCCACCTTCAGGACTTTCAGCGTGCGATGCATACGATAGCTCCTCATAGTCCGAACAGCAGATCACCCGGCTCCCCTGCGGAGAGGTCGTGCGGGAATGTAGCATGTCGAAGGGCAAATGCCAGCGCCGCGTCGGCTGTCGCCTCCGGAGCAAAAAGGGCGACGCCCGCACACCGTCCTGATACGATGGACACCGATGAAAGACCGTGCGCCGGCTTTATACAACCTGACCCTGGCAGAGATCGAGGCGCTCCTGCGGGAGTGGCGCCAACCCGCGTACCGGGCACGGCAGATTTACCGCCAGCTGTACGTCAATCTGGCCGCGAGTCCGCGCGAAATGTCTGATCTGCCCGCGGCACTTCGGGAGCGGCTGACGAAAGAGGTCCTTTTCAGCACGTTGCAGTTTGAGCGCACGCAATCGGGCGACGGGGGCATGACCCGCAAGGCGCTGTTCCGCGTGGAGGACGGCCCGCCGGTGGAGTCCGTCCTGATGATCTACCGCGACCGGGCCACGGTCTGCGTTTCGACCCAGTCCGGGTGCGCGATGGGATGCAGTTTCTGCGCCAGCGGGCGCATGGGCTTCCGCCTGAATCTCACGGCGGGCCAGATGATCGAGCAGGTGCTGTGGGCCGCGCGCGAGACCCGGACGATCCTGGCCTCCGACCGGACCCTGCTGACCAACGTGGTCTACATGGGCATGGGCGAGCCGTTCAACAACTACGACCGGTGGTGGGCCTCGGTGGAGCGCCTGCACGACCCCGAGGGCTTCAACTTCGGCGCGCGCCATTTCACGGTGTCCACCGTGGGCATCGTGCCGGGGATCCGCCGCCTGGCGAAGGAAAAGCTGCCGGTCAACCTGGCCGTCTCCCTTCACGCGCCCGACGACGAACTGCGCTCGCGCCTGGTCCCGGTGAATAAAAAATATCCCGTGGCGGTGTTGATGGAGGCCGTGCGCGACTATACGGAGGCCACGGGGCGCCGCGTGTCGTTTGAGTACGTCCTGCTCCAGGGCGTGAACGACCAACCGGGCCGGGCGCTGGGGCTGGCGCGCCTGTTGAAACGCGGGCCGGGCCTGGCGCTCTGCCATGTCAACCTCATCCCGTGGAACCCCGTACCGGGCGAGCCGCTGAAGCCGTCCGAACGTCGGCGCGTGCTGGACTTCCAGGACGTCCTGCGCGAGCGCCATGTTCCCTGCACCCTCCGAACGCAGCGCGGACTGGACATCGCCGCCGCCTGCGGGCAACTCGCCGGCGACGCGAAAAAGACCTGACCGATTTCAGCGTCGGAGGGTCCGCGACCGGCGTTCGGACAAGGCGACGAGCCAGAGGCTGATCTCGTAGAGACCGATCAGCGGCGCCGCCATCAGGACCTGCGAGAACACATCCGGGGGGGTCATCACCATGCCGATCACGAGGCAAGCCACGATGGCGTGACGCCGCATGGTTCTCAATTGCGCGGCCGTGATGAATCCCATCCGACCCAAGGCGACGAGGACCACCGGGAGCTCGAACACCAGGCCGAAGCCGATCAGGAACGGCATGGCGAAGGCCATGTAGCTGGTGATGGTCCATTCCGCGCGCACGCCCATCCAGGCATGGATGTTGAACATCATCTTGAGCGCGACCGGCAGGGCATAGGCATAGCCCAGGGTAACGCCCACGGCGAACAGCAACAGGGCGAAGCCGAACGTCCGCACCGCGACCCGCTTCTCGTGCTCAAAGAGGCCGGGGAAAACGAAGCGCCCGATGAATAACGCCAGGAGCGGACTGCTCAACAGCAGGCCGCCCCAGCCCGCGAGCCGGAGGCCTATGGAAAAGGCGCCGCCGACCTCCAGGGATCGGAGAAACTGCTCCGGCTGATCCGTGACGGCGCGTAACGGACGACGGAGCAGCGCCAGCAGGGCGGGCGAAAGAGGCAGGGCCACCAGCACGCCGACGGCCAGGGCGAGCGCGCAACGGACCAGGGTCCAGCGCAAATCCTCCAGGTGATCCAGGAACGGTTTGATAACCGAACGGGCCGGTTCATCCGACTCGCTCATGGTCCGATTCCTTTTCGAGAGGCTTTGGAGTTTCGGAAGGCGGAGAAGAAGCGTCCGCGGCCCGATGGATCTCCTCCGACACGTCGCGCGCGGCCCGGCGGAACTCCTCGATCGCGCGGCCCAGGCTTCGCGCAAGCCCGGGGAGCCGTTTCGCACCGAACAGGACCAGCGCGACGACGAAGATGAGGATCAGTTCGCCCCCGCCCGGGGTCCCGCCCGGCAGGAAGGCCATGGCATGGATTCCGCTCATACGACACGTCCCTGATCGAAATGCGACAACCCCGGTCCCATGGCCGGGGCTGTCCGCACACACCGTCATGTTGGCGACTACTGAACGACGACGAATTCCCCGCGCCGATTCTGGCTCCAGGAATCTTCCTCGTGCCCCATGGCCACCGGCTGTTCCTCGCCGAGGCTCTTGGTCTGAATGCGGGCGCCGTCAATGCCCAAGCCCACCAGGTAGGCCCGAACGGCCAACGCGCGCCGCTCGCCCAGCGCCAGGTTATATTCGTTGCTGCCCCGTTCGTCGCAGTTCCCCTCGACAATCAGATTGCCCGAGGCCGCGCCCTGAAGGTGGCTGGCTACGGCGTCGAGCTTGGAGCGCTCGGAGTCCTTGATCTGCGAACTGTCGTAGTCGAAATAGACCGGCGCAAATTGCCCGCGCATTTCCTGCCCAGCCGCGAAACGGTCCGACAATCCTTCGCCATACAAGTCGCTACCGACCACGCCGCCCACGTTGTCCATCCCGGCCAGTCCGCCTTTCGGGGCGCGTTTCTTACATCCGCTGCCCGCCACGATAATCAATCCCGCCATCACCGCCGCCGTCCACCCTCGCATCTGCATCTTTGCTTCTCCTGTTTGTTTTCCCTAAAAACGGTTTCGCGCTCAAGGCGCCCACGATGGAGAGAACCAATCTCCAGAAGTGTTGAGTAAAGGTAGGGGGGGATCACCCATTGTGTCAACAAGATAGATGGCGGACCGGTACCCGGCCGTGCGGGCGCACGCGATATGCCGGCCGTCGGGCGCCCAGGAAGGGTCCTCGTAATCGGCGCCGTCGGCTGTGAGCTGCCTGATTTCCTGCGTATCCGGATTCATGATGCAGATCTGGTAACGCCCGCCGACTTTCGAGGCAAAGGCGATCCATCCGTTCGCGCCCCAGTCGGGGGCGACGTTTTCCAGGCCCCGGCTGGTCAGCCGCTGGGGCCGCCCACCCGAGCGCGAAATGGTGTAGAGCTGCGGCGTGCCGGGCTGGTCGGACACATACACGATCCGGTTGCCGTCCGGCGACCAGCAGGGGCTGGCCTCCGCGGCCTGCGGGCTCGTGGTCAGCCGCGTCAACTGGCCGCCGGCCATATTCTTCACATAGATTTCCGGGTTGCCTTGCCTCGAAAGGACCAGCGCCATTTCCCGACTGGCGGGCGAAAGGGCCCCGCCCGTGTTCAATCCCGGAAAGTTGGCCACGATCCGGCGCGAGCCGCTGGCGACGTCGATCGAGTAGACGTCGGGAAAACGCTTCAGGTAGGAAGTGTAAACGATGGTGCGAGCGTCCGGGCTCCAGCGCGGGGCCAGGCTGATGCTGCGGTCCTGCGTCAACTGCACCAGGTTCGCGCCGTCCGCGTCACACAAATACAATTCCTTGGCCCGGGACCGGTTGCCGACGAGCACGAGACGGCCGGAGGCCATACCGCGCCACCCGGTGACCGCCTGGATGATGTCGTCGGCGGCCCGGTGGGCCAGGCGACGCGCCTCGCCGGCGGACGCCGGATACTTCTTGCCGAGGTAGCTCTGCCCCGTCGTGGCGTGGAGCACGCGTACGGCGGCATTCAGCGATCCACCCGATTCCTCGCACTCGCCGTTCAGCACGATTTCCCCGCGGCCCGCCGCGGTGATCGAAAACCAGCCCGATCGGACCAGGTCATCCTGCAACGTCTTGCGGAACAAGGCCGCGGCGGGCGCCGGAGAGGCGCGGAACGCCGACATGTCCAACCCGGTCTTCTGCCCCGCGCCCTTGGTCACCACCACCTGGGCCTGCGCCGGACGCATCCCCCACCCCATTCCAACGACAGCAAGAAACCAAATCCATCTTTTCATCCGTTCTCTCCGTTGCGCGCGTGTAATGTAGTGAAAGCCGCGGGCAGGGCAAGCCTTCAATGTAGGGCCGCCGCTCTTGTCTCGCCGAAGTTTGACGAAGGCGGATGCGGCGCGCCGAGCAAGCGGCCTTCGCAGGCAAAGGCCCTACAGTGTCGCGAATGAATCAGCGTGCCGTTCACAGGCCGCCGGCGCTCAAGTCGAACGTGATGTCAATGTCCTTGTGGGCCCCGGTCCACTGCGACGGCAGCGGGCGCAGCTTCGACACCGACTGGACCGCCTTCATCACGGAATCATCCATCAGCGCATGGCCCGAGGTCTGCGCCAGCGTCCGCCGGGTGATGGTCCCGTTGCGCTCCACCCGGATGACAACGATGGTGCGCAGGCCGGCCGGCACGGCGGGGCCGCTGGGCTGGTTCCAGGCATCGTACATGGCCTGCTTCACCAGGGCGTAGTACCAGGCTTCGGGAAATTCATCCGTCGCGGTGGAGGTGCGGTCCCCGATTTTGGCGCCCGCCGCGAGCAGCCGCCTGATCTCTTCCTGGGAAAGCTTGGGCTGATTCGGCTTGGGTGGCGTCCGGGTCACACGCTTGGTGCTCTTCTGGACCTTGGGTTTGGGTTTCAGTTCTTCCGGGATATCCCGGGGGGGTTCCGGCGGCTTGGGCTCGGCGGTCGCGGCGGCGACCGCGTCCGCGGGTATATCCGGCAACGCGAGGGTGAGGTCGATCACGATCAGGTTTTTCCGCTGCCGGCGCAGGAGCCAGTTGGCCACGAGCGGAGCGATGATCACCCCGAGGATGATCACGGCATGAATGATCGTGCTGACCTTGACCGACTTGCGGAACCGCGCGTCCATGGAACGTCACTACTTTTCCGGCGACGTCACCAGCGCCATGCGGGCGATCTTCGCCTCGCGCAGGATGTTGAGGATCTCCACCAGGCGTCCGTACGCGATCTTCTCATCGGCCCGGACCAGCACGATCGTTTCCGGATCGGCCCGGCCCAGGTCGTTCATCTCCGCGGCCAGCGCTTCGTGCGTGACCGGCGCGCGGTCCAGGTACACCTGGCCCTGGATGTCGAGGGTGATCGTCCGCATCTGCCGTACGTCCAGGTCGTCGGCCTTGCCGCGGGGCAGATTGACGTAGATGCCCTGCTCGAGGAGCGGAAAGGTGATGATGAAGGTGATCAGGAGCAGAAAGGTCAGGTCAATCAACGGAGTCATGTTGATCTCCTTGATCTCCTGCAAGGCCAGCATGGAGGTTCGACGGGCCATGGAATGAACTCCCCTACTCCCGGACGAACATGCGCTGCAACTCGGCCACGAATTCCTGCGCGAAGTTATCCATCTGGACCGCCAGCTCCCGGATCTTGCTGGCCAGGATGTTGTACCCGATCGCGGACGGGAGGGCGACGAGCAGCCCGACCACCGTGGTCAGCAGCGCGCCGGAGATGCCCGGGGCCACGGCGGAGAGGTTGGCCGCGCCGCTGATAGCCATGGCGCCGAAGGCATCCAGCACGCCCCAGACCGTCCCCAGCAATCCCAGCAGGGGGCTGGCGCTGACGGCGGTGGCGAGGAATCCCATGCGGCTTTCCATCTCCAGGGCCTGGTCGGCCACGGTCCGTTCGGTGGCCCGGCGGACGACTTCGACCTGGAGTTGGTTCAGGTGGTACTCTTCAAAATTCGCACCCGACGAGAACAGGTCGCTTCCGCGGTGCCGTTCCTGGCTCAATTCCCCGCCCAGGGCCAGGCAGCCGGCTTCATACACCTTGTAGATCGGGCTTTCCGAGTACGCGTGGCGCTTGAGATACAACGTCAGCGGATGGGCCTCGCCGCGGAAGGCCAACTGGAACCGCCGCGACGCCGCTTGCGCCCGGATCAGTTCCCGGTACTTCGTCACCATGACCGACCAGGCGAAGATGGACGCGACCACCAGGACGACCACGATCAGCTTGCCCGATACCAGATTGCTGGTGCGGAACGCCGTGAATAAAGTCGCCAACGGCAAAATGGGAAGACCCGTGCTGAACACATGTACCTCGACGCTCGATCTGTTCCGTGATCTGTTTTTCTTAGTGGCGTACCATAGCGGAGGCCGAAGGCGGGGTCAATGGACATCGCGCGCAGCGGGAATAATAACTTGTTCGGCCGCAGACGCCCCGTATGCTTCCGGCCATGAAACTGCTGGGCATTGATCTGGGCGGCACCAAGATAGCCGTCTGCCTGGGTGACGAGACCGGCACAATTCTTTCGGCCCGCCGCATGCCGACCCTGTCTCCCGAGGGGCCGCCGGCTTGTCTGCGCCGGACGGCGGACCTGGCCCGTGCGCTACTGAACGAGGCCGGCCTTTCCGCGCGCGACTTGGCCGCCGTGGGCATCGCCGCGCCGGGTCCGGTCTCCCTGCGCGAGGGCCTGATGCTCCGGCCGCCGAACATGGCGGGCTGGATCAACGTGCCGTTGGTGAAGTGGGCCGAGGAGGCGTTCGGCTGCCCGGCGTACATGAATAATGATGCCAATGCCTGTGCCCTGGCGGAGTATCTCTACGGGTCCTGCCGGGGCACGCCGAATCTCGTGTATCTGACCATGAGCACGGGCCTGGGCGCGGGGATCATCCTGGGCGGGCGGCTCATACAAGGCGCGACGGACCTGGCCGGTGAAGTGGGTCATCACGTACTGGATCTGAACGGCCCGCCCTGCCCCTGCGGCCAGCGCGGCTGCCTGGAGATTTACTGCGGAGGGATGAACGTCGCCAACCGGCTGCGGGAGCGCATCGTCGCCGAAAACATCCGGACCGCCATCCTGGACGAGGCCGGCGGCGATCCCGCCGCCATTGATTTCCGCGGCTTCCTCGCGGCGGTGAAAAAGAACGATCCCTTCGCGTTGGAGGCCTGGGATGAGTATCTCGAACGCCTGGCGCAGGGCGTGGGGAACGTGATCATGTTTCTAAACCCGCAGGTGATCCTGATGGGCACGATTGCCATCCATGCCGGCGACCTGCTCCTGGGTCCGCTCCGCGAACGGGTGAAGCGGTACGCCTGGGCGCCGAGCGTCGAGGCCTGCCGTATCCTGCCGAGCGCGCTGGAGGGGCGGATCGGCGAGTTGAGCGCCCTGGCCGTGGCCGCCGCCGGTCTGGGCCGGACCGACAAGACCGTTTTGCCTTGAAGTTCGCCTCCGCGCGTGAGAGTGTCGCGACGATCGCAGCAAAGAGAAACCCAGAATTCCACGGCGCGCGCCCATGATCCGATCCTTCGTTTTCAATCAGGGCAAGCTGGTCAGCCAGGACGTCGGCATGGACGTGCTTCGCCTGCTGCTGTACGACGAGGGGGTGCAGATCTGGGCCGACGCGGAGAAACCCACCAACGCGGAGTCCAAAGAATTACTCGAAGACGTGTTCAATTTTCATCCCCTGGCCATCGAGGACTGCCTGGCCGTCAGCGAACGCCCGAAGATTGATGAATACGAGCAGTACCTCTTTATGGTCGCCCACGCCGCGGACTTCAGCCAGGAAGCGCACCGGTTCCAGACGACCGAGCTCAACCTGTTCATCGGCCGAAATTTCCTGGTCACGGTCCACGACGATCCCCTGAAAAGCGTTAACGCCACCGTGGACCGCGTGTTGAAAAACGCACCGGCCATTGCCCGCGCGCCGGACCGCCTGACCTATCACCTGCTGGACGCCCTGCTGGATAACTACGAGCCGGCGCTGCTGGAATTGTCCGGCGAATTGGGAGAGCTGGAAAAAAAGGCGCTCATGCAGACCTCGGTGGACATCCTGGCCGACGTGTTGCAGTTGAAGGCGGAGGTCCAGCATCTCCGCCAGATCATCACGCCGCAGCGCGAAGTGCTCTCGCGGCTGGCGCGCGGCGAGTTCAAGATCGTGCGCTCGAACCTGCTCCCGTATTACCGGGACTTGCTAGACCACCTCTCCCGGATCAGCGACCGGACCGATACCTACCGCGATTCGCTGACCAACGCGCTGCAGGTCAACCTCAACCTCCAGCAGATGGAAATCAACCGGGTAATCAAGGTCCTCACCGTGTTGGCCACTCTGTCGATGCCCCTTCTGATTGTCACCAGCTGGTACGGGATGAACGTCCGCCACATGCCGAACACCGAAGGGCCGGCTTGGTGGTTATCGTACCTGATCATTCTCGGCGGGACGGCGCTGTGGACAGCCCTGCTGTTCCTGTTCCTCAAACGCCGCGGCTGGTCCTGACGCCGCGCCTTACGGGCCGGTCACGCAAAGCACTTCCGCGGGTCCGGATTCGGGGAGCCATGCCCCTCGTCCCAGGTCGGCGGGCACAAGGCAGGAATTTCCGGTTTCCAACTCTTCCGATCCGCGGCCTGCCTCCACGCGCAAACGGCCGGCAACGACGAACAACGCGTGGAAGGTCGCACCGTCGTCCTCCGCGGCAAACGACTGGCGGCCGGCCAGTCGCCAGTGTTCGACCGTAAAAAAGGGGGCCTGCATCACCAGGCGACGCTCATTGGCGCCATGAAGCTCGGCGGGAGGAGGAAGGAGCAACGCGGGCTTGTCGTCGTCCCCCCGGATCGCGCGCAGGGCCTGCTCCACGTGCAAGGCGCGGGGCCGCCCATCCGCGCCGATCCGATTCCAGTCATAGAGTCGGTACGTCGTATTGGATCGCTGCTGAATCTCCAGCAGCAGACAGCCGGCGTCAATGGCGTGAAGGCGTCCGGCAGGGACGAAGACCGCCTGTCCCGCCGTCAGGGGGATGAAGCGAAGAACACTTTCAAGATTCCTCGATTCAAGGGCCCGCTGCAAGCCGGCTCGATCCACACCGGGATTCAAGCCGGCATAGACGCCGGCGCCGGGGTCCGCCTCCAGCACGTACCACATCTCCGTTTTAGGGTTGCCGCCATACCGTCGGGCCGTCGCTTCATCGGGATGCACCTGCACGCTCAACCGTTCGCGAGCGTCTATGAGCTTGAGGATGAGCGGGAAAGCGGGCGCGGGATGGCCTTGCCCGAGCAGCGCCGGACCCAGCCGTTGAACAAGCTCATGCAGGGTCAGACCGGCCAGCGGGCCGTTCTCGAGTACACTCATCCCGTCGGGATGGTCGGCGATCTCCCAGGACTCCGCGTAGATGCCGGGCGGCTCGGACCGGCCGTACCGGCGGATGATCCGATCCCCGCCCCACACGTAATCCTTATACACGGGCTTGAATCGAAATGGATAAAGCTGTTCCGCCATCGTTACTCCGGGCTGCGCCAGCTCCTGCGGGCACCGGCCATCTTCCCCGCGGGAGCAGGCCGAGGCAAGCGGAATTTGACCCGGTGTCAATCCTTGCGCATTTACTCCACGACACCGGCAGGCGAGCGACGGCGGCTAGTATGTAAACATTGTCTTTTTTCAATGGGTTGCCCCCATCCTGCCTGCCCGTCACCGGAGTTGATCCCTACTGGAACAACACTATCGGGGGAAAATACCGGTCAAATCAGATGCCAACATCCAGAAAAGCAGCGAACTCGGCTCCCCTTTCCAGGTATGCAGCCCTGTGCTTTTCAAAGAAATCTCGCTGAGAGGCCGTGCAGGCCATGCCGTTAAGATACAGTTCTAAGTACTTCGCCAAGATCCGCTTCACAACAGGCTCAACAACTCCCCGCTCGAACCCGTGCGTAATTAGCTGCAGCGGAGGACATGCAAAGAAACAAGTGTTTGTTCCTACGTGTCTGAGGAAGTCCCCCTTAAGGACGTGTCCATGTTCCCGAGCCAAGTACTGGCATGCCCTCTCGGAGTATCTCTGATTATAGACACCGATTTCCGGAATGACGGTGATCTTCGATGAGTATCCATCTTCCGTGATCACGTTTCCATCAATACTGATCTCACTTCCCTCAAACAGGAGACCACACGAATCCTCCCTACGGCGTGATACGAAAACCACCTTTGGGATAGCGTCGATTCTGTCCGCATCTGCGGTCAAGTCGCTCAACAGTTGTAGTTGATCTTCTGAAAGCGTAACCATCCGGACAGGCATTTCTACGCCAAAGAACACACCCGCTGGCGGAAATAACCGCCGCTGCCATGTGCCCCACTGGTCAACTGGCCACTTTTTCGAATCCACGTGGCCCAAAAGTGCGAATGTGGTGAAGTTCAACGGGTTCGCTGCATCTGAACAAAGAACAGCAAATCCGTCAACGTTCTGTTCAGGTGCACACAACACTGCGTCAATCTCGACGTTTGATCGAAACTCTCGGTAGGCGTCAACCGTGGAGTCTCGTGAAGCGAAGTTTGCCCCTGTCTTTGCGATGAAGACGCTGCATTGAGTTTGAGCGACAGCAACTGAGACAATGGAGTGTAGTTTTCCATCAACCGTTTCACGGCGCGTAAGGCACTCAAAGCGAATTGAGACTGGCCACAACCGATACAACCGGGCCGCACGCTGAAAAAGCATTTCAAGCGCCTGCGACGCGCCGATTTCACCTGCATGTGAATTCCACATCGGCAGAACGGCGAGGGTCTGCTTTGCCCTCAGTGCGTCGGAAATCTCCGGGAATGTTGGTTCGCCCTGGGCCAAGTCAGCGCCGGGGAACTCCTTGCGAGTGGCAGAACCTGTGTGCGATGTTGCCCCCTTGAACACCATGACTGTAGGCTCAGGCATTTACTTTTGCCTCCCTAACGCCTTCGACACCAAAGAAGCCAATTCTTCCAGCAGTTTCATGGCGGCCTTGGTAAAGGATTGCGGGTTTTCTTGACGCAACCACCTCAGAAAATTCCTGATTTTGTCCTCGGCTGAGCGAATTGCCTTCTGTTCTTTATAGAGTGCCTCGACTTGGTCAATCTTGCTGCCTTGCGATGATGCCAAGAGTTCCCAAGTGTAATCATCGCGCACCGCCCTTATCATAGGCTCTACTTGTTTGAAATTGTTAAAACGGTCGGTTTCGATCATCTTGAAGAACAGTTTCTTCACCTTCGGAAGCTCACCCTTGGAATCCAACGGCGCACGGCCCCGCAAAGCCTTGTTCCTGAATTCCCAAAAGTACAAGAACTTCCCCTGCACCCTTTCGCGAAATTCATTCTTCCTTGCGGCGGGCACTGAATTGATGAATTCGTTGGATATGCTCACGCTTTCGACATAGGCATCCACTTTCGACCTGTCCTCACCGAAAACGTCTTTGATTTCGTCGTAAGCCTGGTCTTCCGTCATCCGGCCTTCTTTAAGACAATTGTGAAAATAGTGGTTAATAACGCCAGCCTTCACGTCTAAAGGCCATTCCACTTTGAAGTCTCGGACGTAGTTGGCTTCTGCAAGGATCTTGAAACGTGTTCGTTCATCAATGGCGTCACTCTTGATGACAAGCACGGGGATCTCGTCTAACACTTGTGGCCGCGCTTGCTTCTCCAGTTCAGCCCTGTGGAGGAGATAGGAACATGCGAAATACCTTCTGTTTCCGTCTAATAGCGTGCCATCATCCAGCACAATAAGCGGCACGCGCACTCCGTTGCGAGCAATTGAGTCGGCCAGATCAACCAGCTCAAGATCCGGACGTTGCGCCAAAAACTCGGTGATTTCGGGAAGCGAAATCTTCGAGAGAACCTTACCCTTCTGCGCCTCCAGCAGATCGAAAGGCAGTATCGTTCGGTAGTTTTCTGGCCAAAACACGATATCCTCGAACTTCACTTCGGTTGGATAGACATCCAGACGCTTGTTATGGAAGAGTTGCCTCTGCGGTTGAATCCCTCTGGTGGATATTGCTTTCGCCATAGTTTTACCCATTCGTTAGGTGTGATGTCGGGACGGAACCCTCCGGCTCAACAACATGGTGATCATCCTCACAGTTCTAGAAATGCCATCAGGTGTTCGCAGCGAATGCTCCCAGATGCGTATTACTCCTATTCCACTTTGCTTTAGGCGACGACGAACAAGCCGGTCTCGCTGGTGGTTCCGCAAAAGCTTGGCCGTCCAGAAGGCACGGTTTGTCTTGGGAATGTGGCCGCATGTTGGGCAACCGTGCCAAAAGCAACCATCAACGAAGAGTGCGACTCTGAGATTCGGAAAATACAGATCGGGTTTGCCCGGCAAACCTTCTTCATACATCCTCCACCCCTTGACGCCAGCACGCACCAATGCCATTCTGAAGGCGCGGTCCGTGGATTGTGGATGTTCGCCGCGTATCCGCGACATGGTTCGAGAGCGTGTCGCGCTCACGTTGCGAAACACGCCGCCTACCAGTTTGGCTCTGAGTGTTCGTTCCACGGGTTGTCATTAGTAGAAAACGTCAAGAACGCACGCTCGCCAACCACTTGCGAGCAGCCATGGAGTCGGAATTCTTTCTCAACCGCGGCGGATGAAGTTGGGTCTTTGGCCGTTGCTTCAGTCGGACCTCAAGGCCGGGATCGGCGCAAACAACCTTACCTAGTCGGGAGACCGCCTCCTTGGGGCGGCCGATTTCATCAGTGCGGCGGGCAGTTCGTCTAAGCATCTTGCCAATGGCCTTACCGAGGCCGATCGGAACGGCATTGCCGATCTGCACGTACTTCATCCCGGTTGTGCCGGCAAACCTCCAGTCGTCGGGGAATTGCTGCAAGCGCGCACACTCACGGACGCTGAGGGGCCGAAGCTCACTGGGATGGCAAAGCGTGGTAGCACGGCCATCGGGTGCAGTCGTAATCGTTGGAGAGGGCTTGTGCCAATCAAGCCGGCGACAGAAACCGCTTCTACCGCCCCACGAGTCCGCAGCCGCGCCGAGCGCCTTTCTCTGCAATCGCTTTGGCAAGTCCCGCCAGTTTTCTCCAGATTTCAGCCGTTTCAGTAGCATAAGCCTGTCCTGACTGAACGGAAGAAACTCCGGGTCTGTCTCTCTGAGGTCTCCGATTGCTTGCTCCAAGGTGACCCAGCTTGGCATGCCATTGCCACTCTGTCGCGTGTGTAGGTCTCGGCAATTCGATGTTTTCACCGTCGCGGCTGCCTATGAACACGACACGGTAACGTGTCTGCGGCACCCCATAGTCCGCGCAATTCAACAATCCAAAGATGACATAATAGTTCAACTTTGCGAGTTCTCTGCAAATTACCTTGAGTGCCGAGCCAAACTCTTCGTCTGGAGCAAGGGGTGGAAAACCAGGTCCGCGTTCATCCAATGGCCGGTGGCGGATTGCAGCAGACAGCATTCCCTTAACGTTTTCCATTACGAAGAACCGAGGACGCGTTCCGCGAACTATGCGCTTGAAGTGACGAAACAATAGGCCCCTTCTGTCGCCCAGACTGCTACGCGTGCCCGCAGTGCTGAATGTCTGGCAACACGGGCCGCCTGTAAGTACAAATGCCTCACTAGGTGCCAGCCCTGCTGCCGAAAGGAGTTTATATGTGCTCACTTTGTCGATAGGCGCAGCGAGTACTGGCAGCGAATCGTCGCGATTTAGCCTGATGGTCTGAACGGCGCCGCTGTTCTTTTCCAATACAACCGCTGTTCGGTAACCCGCGGCTTCCAGGCCCAAGTCCAGCCCCATCGCCCCGGAGAACAAAGAGATGATGGATCGGTCAGTTGTTGCCATGACGTTTGCCATGAATTACAGGCGCCTCTCTAACGTCGTAAGGGGATCAGGGTCAGACTCTAAATATTCAATATTGTTCAAGACTCGAACTGCTGCAGAAGCTTCTCCAGACAAGATGTTTATTCATGGAACCACCCCTCTTTTTTCACCCTTCAAGTTCTCGAAGAGTATCCAAGCCCCCTCGTGCCCGGCGTCCATAACTTCGGTACTCGTAAAGTCGTATGGTCCGACTGGCTTTATTTTGGCAGAAGACTGCGAACGGCACAATGCTTTTGTAATTTGTCTCGTGGGAATTTGACCCGGCCGCCGGCTTGCGGTAGGTTACGCACCCGACATGAAGAAGAGAAAAATCATCGTGCTGGTCGGGGACGGCATGGGGGACTATCCCGTGAAGGAACTGGGCGGGCGCACCCCGCTGCAGGCGGCACGCATACCCCATATCCGGCGTCTGGCCGCGGCAGGCGACGTGCGGATGGTCCAGACCGTGCCCCTCGCCGGCCTCTCCCCGGGCAGCGACGTGGCGAACTTGAGCCTGCTCGGGTACAAGCCGGAGGATCATTATACCGGCCGTGCGCCGATCGAGGCCGCCGGCGCCGGCATCCCCCTGGCCGCAAACGACGTTGCTTTCCGCTGCAACCTGGTCACCGTCGCGGACGGCCGCATGGAGGACTACTCAGCCGGCCACATCACGACCGAAGAGGGGCATCAACTGATCGCGTCTGTCGAGAAGGCCATGGGACGCGAAGGCCTGCGTTTCCACGGAGGCGTCAGCTACCGGCACTTGCTGGTCTGGGCCAACGGGCCAGCCGGCATCAAGACCCAGCCGCCGCACGACATCGCCGGGAAGCCCGTGGCCGACCATCTTCCCTCCGGTGAACGCCAGGACGAGGTGCGCGCGCTGATGGAGAATTCCGTCGCGCTTTTCCGCGATCATCCGGTCAACCGGGCCCGTGTCGCCGCCGGCCATAAGCCCGCGACCCAGATCTGGCTGTGGGGCCAGGGCCGATCGCTCAAGCTGCCCACCTACGCCGAGTTATACGGCCTCACCGGCGGCGTCATCACCGCCGTGGATCTCGTCCGCGGGCTCGGTCGGCTGATCGGCCTCGAGGTCATCCAGGTCCCGGGCGCGACCGGCTTCCTGGACACCAATTACGCGGGTAAGGTGCAGGCCGCGCTGGACGTGCTGGAAAAACACCCGTTCGTCTTCGTGCACATCGAGGCGCCGGACGAATGCGGGCACATGGGCAAGGCGGCGCTCAAGGTGGAGGCCATCGAGGCCTTCGACCAGCGCGTCGTCGGCCCGGTATGGGAGGCCATGGAAAAGCGCGGCGACCCGTACAGGCTGCTCCTCTGCACCGACCACCGCACCCCCGTCAGCGTCCGCGGGCACACCCGGGAACCGGTCCCGATGATCAGCCTCGACGGGCCCGTGGGTCCGGTCAGCCGCGAAGCCGCGTTCGATGAATTCGTGAACGGTGGAAAAGCGTCCGGGGCGGTTTACGACCGGATGCGCGAATTGTTGCGCACGGCCTGATCGTCGGCACCGGCCTTCGAGTCGCGAAACCTTTCCGCCGCATACCAGAAGCGGTTGGCCAGGGCCGGATTTCGTCCGCGGTAGGTGGCCACGAAGCCGCGCGGGTCGCGGAGCAGGATCTTCCAGACGAACCAGTCCCCCCACCGATCGAATTTACGGCAGGACGTGAGAATATGGGTTCTCCACAGCGTCGCGAACTTGCGGGCTGTAGCGCGGCCATGCTTTTTCAGGCGAACGGCAAAGTCAAAGTCCTCGCCGGACAGCCACCGTTCGTCAAATCCGCCGATGGCCTCGAAATCCGGCCGGCCGCACCAGAACAGGCCCCCGGACAATCCCCGGACGAGAAACGGGATGAGCAGCAGGATCCCCGTCGCCACGATTCCCGGGGACACGCGTTCGGCCCTCACCGGGACCCCACCGCCGACATAGCGGCCGGACTCCAGCGCTCGACCGACTTCGATGAAAAGGTTGGGCGCCATCCGGCTGTCCGCGTCCAGCGTAATGAGGGTCCGGCCGGTAGAGGCGCGGGCCCCTGCATTTCGAATCCGGGCCAGGTTCGGCGCCTCCTCCCTGACCAGCACGGCCCGCGGGCGAGCCAGATCTTCCGTCCGGTCTTCGCAACGATTCAGCACCACGACGATCTCCGGTTTGATCCTTGCGCATTCCGCCGCCCGCTCGATGGAATCCAGGCATGCCGGGAGCCAGGCCTCCTCGTTATGCGCGGGTATGATGACCGAATATTCCACCATGTCCGTGACCCGGCGCTCCAGCATAGCTTCTCCCGTCTTTATATCAGCCAAAAAACCGATGGAGGCGCCGCGCCCGCACGGCGTCTTGCGGCCCGGGGGCGGGCCGCCTCCATCCATTTTGCTTGAGAACCGGCCCGGCGTGGAGTAGCAAGGGATTAAACCGTGAGGATGGAATCATGAGAGGTTCATGGATAGTCGCCGTCGGGCTGTGCCTGGCCGGATGTATGACCCACGACGATTCGCAGCGCCAGGCCATGGCCGGGCGCGAAGATTATCTGCTCGTGCAGGAGGAGTTGCGCCGACTGGCCGGACGGATGGAAGGCGTGGAGCTCGAGATCTCACGCCTGCAGGCCAACTTGGAAACCCTGCGCGGCAGCCAGGCGCGCTCGGCCCAATCCGAAACGCGCGCCCTGCAGACCCGACTGGAAGAGCTGGAGGGCCGCCTGCGCGCCGTGGACACCGCCCGCGAGAAGGACAAGCAGGAGATTGTGGACTCCTTGAGCAAGAAGATCGCCCAACTGGTCAGTACGCCGGCCGCCGGCGCCGCGAAGAAACAGAGCGGCGCTCGCCGGACCGGCCCGAGCACGGGCTATGAACACGAGGTCCAGCCGGGTGAATCGCTCTCGGCCATCGCCGTCGCCTACGGCGTCAGCGTCAAGGTCATCATGGAAGATAACGACATCAAGGATGCCAACCGCCTGCGGGTCGGGCAGATACTTTTCATCCGCGACTGAACGGAGCGTGATTTCTGGAAGCTTCCTCCAGCACATCCTGGTTTTTAAAACAGAATGACGGCCGGGTATACGGGCCCCACGACGAGGCCACCCTCCGGCACTGGGCCGCGGACGGCCGGATCGCGCCCGGGGACCAGGTTTCCCAGGACCAGGTCACCTGGTATGCCGCTTCCGACCTGGCGGAGTTGGAGATGGACTGGATGGTGCGGTTGCCCGACGGCACGCTGTACGGTCCGTTGCATCTGCAAGCGCTCCAGGTGCTGGCCCGTTCCGGGGAATTGACCGCCGACACGGAAATCATGGACCGGAAAACATCCCGGACCACCACGCTGCAGCAGGCGCTCGGCGGCTTGGCGACCGAGGCCGGACCGGAGGCGGACGATCTGACGGCGACGTTGCAGGCGTCCTGGAAGGACCTGGCGCAAAGCCGCGATTTTTACGGTCACGAGGCCCGGAAGTGGAAGAATCTTTACGAGCAGGAAAGGGAGCGCGCCGCACAGAAGGAGCAGGAACTCATGCGGCAATTGGAGGAATTGCACGAGAATGAGCTGGGCGCCTGTATCCGGCTGGAACAGGCCGAGCGCGAACTGGCCCGCCTGTCGGAGGACTATCGGCGGCTGGAAGAGGAAATGGAGGGGACGGGGGGCGCCGATCCCACGGCCCGCGCCATGACATGGATGAAGTCTTACAACGATCTTTCCCGCCGCTATGACGCGCTCATGAGCCAGTTCACCGCCAAGTCCCTTGAGGTGCAGGAGGCACGCGAAGCCTGCGTCCGCGCGGAGGAGGAAGCCAAGCAGAGCCTCCGGCAAATGGAAACGGTGGCCCAGCGGGAAAAAGAAGAGGCGCACCTGGCGCGCAAGCGGCTGGCCGAGGTGGAAGATGCTCACCTCCAACTGGTCAAGTCCTACCGCGAATTGAACGATCGTTACATCCGGGCCCGCGAACAGGCCGTCCAAGGTCAACCCACCGCCCCGACAGGTCCGCGCATCAAACTGACGCGCTCCTGAACCGGAACGTTGGTCCCCGCACTCTTCGGCCCGCGAAAGCGCTACGCGTTTTTCCTGGCCAGGCCGTCACCGGCATCGTTCAGCCAGGCCTCCAGGCCCTCTCGCCACCCCGGCAGGGCATGGCCGGTCCACTGACGGAAGCGCTGCGAATCCAGGACCGTATGCGCGGGCCGGGCGACACGCCCATAGAAGTCGGCAGACGGAACGCCCACCACTTCACCGCCCGGGCTCATCCGAGCAACCAGGGCCTGGGCAAATTCAATCCAGGTGCAGCGGCCGGCCGCCCCCACGTGCACAATGCCGGCGACATCCAGGGATAGCAGGCGCACCAATCCTTCGGCGACGTGCCGGCTGTAGGCCGGAGCGACTATTTCATCCGCGGGTACTTTCAACGGGAAGCGCCCCTCGCGCGCGGCGGTCAGCAGTTCGGCCGGCCACCGGCCCTCTCGATTCCCAAACAGGACCGGGAGCCGAACGATCAGGACTTTACCCCCCTCGGCGCGAACGGATTTTTCACCGGCCAACTTGCTTAGTCCATGGGTATTGGGCGGATTGGGCTCATCCATTTCGGTATACGGTGTGGCCTTGAGCCCGCTGAAAACGCTGCCGCAACTGATATGCATCAAGCGGATGCCACGCCGCTGGCAGCTGACTGACAACGCCCGCGCTCCTTCGTTGTTGATCGCAAAGGCCTTGGCCCGCTGTTTTTCCGCGCCATCGATGTCGCTGAAGGCGGCGCAGTTGATCAACCAGTGCACTGCGGGCAGGCGCTCGCGCACCTGAAGCGGCTGGGTAATATCCAGTTGTTCGCGGGCCAGCTCGATTGTTCCCATGCCGGCTTTCCGGCAAACAACCGCCAGGGCGGAGCCCAGCAATCCCTTCGAGCCAACGATCGCCACCTTCATCGCGGGACTACCTTGGACCAGGACGTCACCGCAATCCGTTTAGAAAAGGGTGTAAATAAACGGGGCCACGGCGGATCCGGATATGATCAGGAATCCCAGCAGGAGCAGGATCAGCACGACCGGCACGATCCACCAAGCCTTGTTATGCCAGGCAAATTGAAAAAATTCCTTCACCAACCGCCCGATGTATTTCAGCACGCGCATGGTAGCCCCCATCTCATCCTTGATTTAATCCCGTTCCACGGCAAGCCCGATGGCCGCCGCCTAGTCCAGGACGTAGTCCTTCCTCCAGTCCGCCTTGTCTTTCCAAACCGGCTGGGCCGTCTTGTCCAGAATGAACGAATTGAGGACCAGATAATCCATCTCGGTCCGCATGAAACAGCGATAGGCATCTTCCGGCGTGCAGACGATCGGCTCGCCCCGCACGTTGAAGGAGGTGTTGATGATCACGCCGTACCCGGTGAGCGCATCGAAGGCTTTGATCAGGTCATGGTAGCGGGCATTATCCTCGCGCGAAACGGTCTGGACCCGCGCGGAATAATCCACGTGCGTGATGGCCGGGATGTCGGACCGGATCTGGTTGATGCGATCCCGGATCGGGATGGTTTTACTTTCCTCGATCCCCTTGCACCGGTCGCGGCGGACCTGGGCCACCAGCAACATGTACGGGGAAGGCCGGTCGAGCTCGAAGTACTCGCTCACCTTCTCGACCAGGCAGGTCGGCGCAAAAGGCCGGAAGGACTCGCGGTACTTGATCTTGAGATTCATCACCGACTGCATTTTGGGCGAGCGCGCGTCCCCGATGATCGAGCGTCCCCCGAGCGCGCGGGGGCCGAATTCCATGCGGCCCTGCAGCAACCCGACCACCTTTTCCTCGGCCATCACTTTCGCGATGGTGGGCGCCCACTCGGCGTCGGGCAGCTTCCGGTAGACATAGCCGCGCGAGTCGAGAAACGCCTGGATCTCGTCGTCGCTGAAGGACGGGCCGAGATAGGCGCCCTTCATCTTGTCCCGTCGGCCGTCGGTCGTCCGGGGTTGGTCATGGACCATGTGCCAGATCAGCAGGGCGGCGCCCACGGCGCCACCGGCATCGCCCGCGGCCGGCTGGATCCAGATGTCCTCGAAGGGTCCTTCGCGGAGCAGATGGCCGTTGGCCACGCAGTTCAAGGCCACGCCGCCGGCCAGACACAGATACTTCTCGCCCGTGATCTGGTGGGCGTGCCGGGCCATCCGCAGGACGATTTCCTCGGTGACCTTCTGGATCGAGGCGGCGATATCCATCTCGCGCTGGCTGAGTTCGGACTCCGCCTTGCGCGGGGGCCCGTCGAAGAGCTGGTCGAACCGCTCGTTGGTCATCGTCAGCCGGTCGAGGTACCCGAAGTAGTCCATGTTCAGACGGAAGGAGCCGTCCTCTTTCAGATCGAGCAGGTTGTTGAAGATGACGTCCACGTAGCGCGGGTTGCCATACGGGGCGAGGCCCATCAGCTTGTATTCCCCGGAGTTGACCTTGAAGCCGGTGAAGTAGGTGAACGCCGAGTACAGCATGCCCAGGGAATGCGGAAAGCGAAGATCCTTGAACAACTCGATCTTGTTCCCCACCCCCCGCCCCATGGTACTGGTCGCCCATTCGCCCACGCCGTCGAGGGTCAGGATGGCGGCCCGCTCGAAGGGCGAGGGATAGAACGCGCTGGCCGCATGCGATTCATGGTGCTCTGGAAAGTACATATGCTTGGGGATGTGCATCCCGCATTTTTCCAGGGCCAGTTCGATGTCCAGCGGGATCCAGAGCTTCTGCTTCAGCCAGAGGGGTATGGCCATCATGAACGATTGCAGACCGCTCGGAGCGACGGTGAGGTAGGTTTCCAGGATGCGGTTGAACTTGTTAATCGGCTTGTCGTAGAAGGCGACGGCGTCCAGATCGCCCTTGTGCACGCCACCTTCCGCCAGACAATAACGGACCGCGTTGACGGGGAAATTGGGGTCGTGCTTCTTGCGGGTAAAGCGCTCTTCCTGGGCGGCCGCAATGATTTCGCCGTCGCGGACCAGGGCCGCGGCCGAATCGTGGTAAAATGCACTGATGCCAAGGATATTCATTAGAATTGCCTCTTGAAGTGATTGGGTTTAAGGGGCAGCCGCGTTGACCACAAACTGGTTCCGCCGGGCGGGAACTTCAGCTTGAGCGGGTCTTTGTGCAGGACCTTCATGAGGACATGGCCCGGCAGGAAAACGAGGTAAAAGAAAGGCACCAGCAGAAGGTAGGTCAGGCCCGTCCCGACCGCCTGTCCGAACCGCTTCATGAACCGGTCCACGGCCTGAAATACGGACGGCACAAATAAGCCCGAAAGCAGGACGAATGCGGCAATCCCCCATACGATCCACCCCGCCACTTTGTGCTTGAGCAAGAAGTAGATCGCCGCTCCGATAACGGTGGTCACCAGGGCCTGTATCACGGCCCGGCGCCGTAGGGCCCTTGTCGCCTCGCCGGCGGCCGGGGAAGAGGGCAATCGGCACCAGGGCCAGACAACGGCTGAAACCGCGCCCTGCTGGAACACTGAACCTGTTTTTTCGATGCTCATAAGGATCTGTCCTTTTTTAAAGTGCGCGATAAGGTGCCGTACGCCGTGCAGACAATCAAGAATATTTTCTATCTAGCCAATAAACGTCAAGGATACATCGAAACGCCCGCGGGAACTACTCGAAACTATATCCCACCCCACCGCGGATCAGGAATCGGTCGAAATAACTGGCCGAAGCCCCGACAAACAGCGTTTTTGTGATGAATAGGGAAACTCCCCCCATGACCCCAAAACTGTTTTGCTCCTCGAAATCGTAGCTTTGCCCGCCTTGTTGGTAGCGCCCGTCAATATAGGAAAGGGCCGGCCCAAGGAAGATTTCGAGGTGATCCAGCTCGGTAATGCTTTCCGGGCTGCGGGCGAAAACCACCTCGTAGCCGACGGGAAACGCCACGGAGTAGTCCGTCCACTTTATCTCCAGGTTGCCGGTTTCGGTTTCATATCGGGCCACATCAGCCCGGGTCTTGAAATTAAGCCGCCACACCGGCATGTCGCCGTACCCCGTCCACTGCCAGATATTCATGTTGAAGCCGGCGGCCCAGGAGAAGCGATCCTGGCCATAATCGCTGATGTTTCTGAACCGCGCATCGGAGCCACCCGCGCTGCCGTACAGCGTCAACCAGGGCATGATATCCAGACCGAGTACGGCCTCATAGGTGCGGGCCTGCAGTTCCATCTCGAATCCCGTTTCGGTCTCGATGGGACGGCGAAGCTGCTGATAGAAAAGGCCCGCGCTGAACCGATCGAGCCCACCGGAAGTCAGCAGGGCTTCCGGTGTCCCCGTCAGGATGGCGGCCTTAAGCGCCGGCATCATGGTGAAAAATCCCGCTGCGACCACCGCCCATATTTTCATTTTCATAGTGTAACCCATTGTCGCGTCCTGTCAGACAGACACCTGTCCAGATCGAACCGTTCGAATCTTCCGGCCTGGCACACCCGGAGGGATTCGAACCCCCAACCCTCTGGTCCGAAGCCAGATGCTCTGTCCAATTGAGCTACGGGTGCCCCGACAGGTTTGTAGCAGGAGCCGCGGCGCGGGTCAATCGCGGGACGATCCATGCAACTCGATATGGACGAGGTCTCGGAAACAACATACGATGAACGCATGAGCCCTGTGTCGCGGCAAAAGGCCCTGCGCATTCTTTACGCCAACCTGGTGTTGGCGGTTCTTATCGTGAGCTTGTTCGCGCTGCTCTTCCTCCGGCGCCTCCACCGATACGACGGGCTTATTTTCGAAACCGGCCAGGCCTACGGAGTGGATCCCCGCCTCATTTCATCGGTCATCTGGGTCGAAAGTCGCTTCCGTGTGGACCGCGTCGGCAAGGCGGGCGAGATCGGCCTGATGCAGGTCACCCCTGCGGCGGCGCAAGAATGGGCGACGGAAGAGGGAAATGCCCTTTTCACCGTGCTGGATTTGTTCGAGCCCGGGGTGAATATCCGGGCCGGCACCTGGTACCTGGGCCGCGCGCTCCAGCGCTGGAGCGACCGTCCGGATCCCCTGCCCTTCGCTTTGGCCGAATACAATGCCGGACGGTCCAATGCCCTGCGCTGGTCCCGCGAGAGCGGTCCGGATTCCAAGGCCTTCATGATGGCCATTACCTACCCCACCACCCGCCGCTACATCCGCGACATTCTTAAGCGCTTCCGCGGCCGGGCCGACTGACGCCCTTGCCACACATCCGCTTCGGGGCTAGAGTCATGACGTGATGAACGAAAGGGAGTGCGCAATGGTTAATCTAAGAAAGGAACAGGAAGCCACGCTGGCCCGGCCCCGCATGGCGTACAAACCGATGGCCCGGATGCTGTTCTGGGGGATGGACTTGTTCTACGGCAAGGCGCTGACCCTGCGCAAGGTGCAGTTGCTGGAGATTCTCGCCCGCATCCCCTACCAGGCTTGGGAACTCCGCCAGTATCTCCGCCTGACCCATCTTTACGAGGACGGGGAGTCCGTGGACAAGGGGCGACGCATCACGACCTGGGCGCGCGAAGCGCAAGATAATGAATTCTGGCATTTGCTGGTTGTGAACGAGCGCATGCGGCAACTGGGTATTCAGAAACACTGGTTCTGGGATCGGTGGCTGCCGCGGATCGCGGCCTTCAAGTACCGCCTCTTCAGCCGGCTGCTGTCACTCATTGATATCCAGACCGCCTTCTACCTCAACGCGCAGTTCGAGGATCATGCCGAGCATGAGTACATGCAGTTCGTCCAGGACCATCCCGAACTGGACAATGAGAAGGTGGAGGGCGCGGTCGCGCGCGAGCACGGCAACGCGGAAACCTGGGGAGACGTGTTCCGGCGGATCGGGCTCGACGAACGCGAGCACATGAATAACAGCCTGGCATTCTGCGGTCTGCCGACGGTCGCGGGCGCGGATGAGGCGTCGCCGGCGTCCTGAAGACGCCGAGGAATCAGGCGCTCTCCTTCGCGGGGACGTCTTGGAACTGCATGTCGTACAGGCGTTTATACAGCCCGCCTTTTTCGAGCAGTTCGCCGTGTGTGCCCTCCTCCACGATCACGCCGCCGTCCAGCACGATGATACGGTCGGCGTGCATGATGGTGGAAAGACGGTGGGCAATCGCAAACACCGTGCGGTCGGTCATGATTTCCTCGATCGCGGCCTGAACCTGGCGTTCCGATTCCGTGTCCAGGGCGCTCGTGGCCTCGTCCAGGATCAGGATCGGCGGATTGCGCAAGATCGCGCGCGCAATGGACAGCCGCTGGCATTGCCCGCCGGACAACCGCACGCCCCGCTCGCCGATCACGGTCTCGAACCCTTGCGGCAGGTCGAGGATGAAGTCGAGCGCGTGGGCCCGGCGCGCCGCTTGCTCGATTTCCTCCCGGGTGGCCTCCATCCGCCCGAAGGCAATATTTCGCGCCACGGTGTCGTTGAACAGGAAGGTGTCCTGCGTGA
The DNA here is from genome assembly GCA_018823105.1 of Verrucomicrobiota bacterium. Taxonomy (GTDB): domain Bacteria; phylum Verrucomicrobiota; class Kiritimatiellia; order CAIQIC01; family JAGNIJ01; genus JAGNIJ01. The sequence goes on from JAHJJH010000014.1 coordinate 34,089, forward strand.
CCATGCCGATCTGCCGGCGCAGGCTGTCCATCGTGAAGGCCCGGATATCCCGGCCATTGAGGAGTACCCGGCCGGCGGTCACGTCAAAGAAACGCGGCACGAGCCCCATCATCGTGGTCTTGCCGGAGCCTGAACTCCCAACAATGGCGATCCGCTGCCCCGCCTCCACTTTCAGCCGGATACCCCGCAGGATGGGCTCATCGTCGTAGGCAAAGGACACGTCCTCAAGGCCACGCTCCGCACCGGCTCCGCGAACGGGATGGCTTCCGGCGTGTTGCGCACCGTGATGGGGGTATCCAGCACTTCGAAGATCCGGTCCGCGGCGGCCGAGCTTTGCTGGATGCTGATGTGGATGCGGCTGATCTTCTTGGCCGGATCGTAGAGCGCCACCAGCGCGGCCGCGAACGCGAACAAATCCTCCACGCCCATGCGCGTCCATCGGGCGTACACCAGGACCAGGCCCAACCCCAGCACGGAGATGAACACCATGATCGGATCCATGGCGGCGCGGGAGCGCACCACGCGCATCAAGCGGTTGAATACGCCCCGGGCGGTCTGGTTGAACCGGCCCCGCTCGATTTCCTCCATGCCGAAGGCCCGCACCACGCGCGCGCCGCCGGTGTTTTCCTGCAGCACCGAGACCATGTCGGCCAGCTGCTGCTGCCCCTCGCGCGTGAAGCGACGCACCCGCCGACCGAACAACGCCACGGGGATGATGCAGACCGGGAACAGCACCATGCTGATCAGCGCGAGGCGGAAATCGAGCCAGAACACGAAGCCCACCATGGCGGCCAGGGTAAACGGCTCGCGGATCAGGTCGGCCAGCACGGTGGAGACTGCGCGCTCGATCATCGCGGTGTCGTTCGTTGTCCGGGAGATCAGCTCCCCCGTCCGCGCTCGGGTGAAGAACAGCAGCGACAGGTCCTGGAGGTGGTTGAAGACCTGCACGCGAAGGTCCATCACCACCCGGTTGCCGACCCACTCGATGAAGTAGGTGCTGGCAAAGTGCCCCACCCCCCGGACCAGTGCGAAGGCCATCAGCAGCCCCACGAAGAACAGGGTGCGCGACCAGGAGATCGCTTCCGGGTTGAAGATCCGGCCGAAGACACCCTTCAACGCGACCAGCAGGCCGGCCATGGACCCGGCGAACAGAATGCCGCACAAGGCGCCCAGCAGCAGCCGGGACAGGTAAGGACGGGAGTACCGAAAGAGGCGGCGAAACGTGGACCACTCCTGCTCCCGCCGCAACCGGTCCGCTGGTGAAACGTTGCTCATGCGCCTTTTGCTTCCAGGTATCGCTGCGCCTCCAGCGCCGCCATGCAGCCGCTCCCCGCGGCCGTTACGGCCTGCCGGTACGCGGCGTCTTGGACGTCGCCCGCGGCATAGACCCCCTCGACATTCGTCCGCGTGTTCCGGGTCACCAGGTACCCTTTCTCATCCATGTCGAGTTGTCCCTTGAACAGCTCCGTGTTCGGCTGGTGCCCGATGGCCGCAAACATCGCCCTGACCGGCAACTCGCGCTCCTCTCCCGACTTGACGTTTTTCAGGCGAAGCCCCGTGACCTCGTTGGCCTGCACGTCCAGGACCTCCGTGACCACGGAATTCCAGATCACCTCGATCTTGGGATTTTCCAGCACGCGGTCCGCCATGATCTTCGAGGCCCGGAACTGGTCCCGGCGGTGGATCAGGTAGACCCTCGAGGCAAACCTCGTCAGGAAAATGGCTTCTTCCATGGCGCTGTCGCCGCCGCCCACGACGGCCACAGGCACTTTGCGGTACAAGGCGCCGTCGCAGGTCGCGCATCCCGAGACCCCCCGGCCGATGAGCTTCTGTTCGGATTCCAGCCCCAGGTACCTGGCGCTGTCCCCCGTCGCCACGATGACCGTCTCGGCTTCATGCGACTCGCCGTCGTCCAATTCCACGCGGAAGGGCCGCGACCGGAAATCCACGCGGGCCACCGTGCCGGAGACCATGCGGGTGCCGAATCGCCGGGCCTGGGCCTTCATATTTTCCATCAACTGCGTGGCGTCAATCCCCTCCGGGAACCCGGGATAATTTTCCACGTCCGTGGTCGTCGTCAGCTGCCCGCCCGGCTGCAGGCCTTCGATGACCAGCGGGTTCAGGTCGGCCCGGGCCGAGTAGATCGCGGCGGTCAACCCGGCCGAACCGCTCCCCAAAATGATCACTTTTTCCATCGTAAAGTCTCCTTCCGCAGAGGAAGCCGGATTCTTCATAGCATAAGATATGGGAGGTTTGCATCAGAAATGGTTTTGGTCGGATACTTCCAGAATTCATTGGCGAACATGGGAAAACTGTAAATCAGGGTAACGATGCCTTTTGTAGGGCCTCCGCTTGTCGCAGGCCGAAACTCGGCGCGCCGCATCCGCCTTCGTCAAACTTCGGCGAGACAAGAGCGGCGGCCCTGCAATAATCGTCACGGATTCAGGGGATCTCTCTATACCGGCAACGCAGGCTTGCACTTTGGTCGCGGCTGCGGTTGACTGCCCGCGAATCCGCGGCGCGACACGTGACGGGAGATCGATTTATGCAGCACAGAGACTGGTTGGAGGAGATGTTCGAAAAGCAGGCGCTGTTCAACGAGCGCATCGGCCTGAACTGCGCTGAACTGGACGACGAAGGGCGTCGTCGGTGGCTGCTTAATTACTGCCGCGCCATGTCCCAGGAAATCGCCGAGTTGACGGACTGCGTGCCCTGGAAATGGTGGGCCAAGTATCAAAAGTTCGATCTCCAGAATGCCCGCGTCGAAGTCGTAGACCTGTTCCACTTCTTGATTTCCGCCGCCGAGGTGCTGGGCCTGACCGCCCGCGACGTGCACAACCTGTACCTCCAAAAGAACAAGGTAAACTTCCGACGGCAAGACGCCGGCTACACGGACAAGGACGAGAAGGACAACCAGTCCGTCAAA
>JAHJJH010000181.1 GCA_018823105.1 Verrucomicrobiota bacterium
CGGATGGGCCGCGCCTTCACGACGAGTTGTTGAGCGACGGCTTTGTCCCGAGGTTTGTCCTCGATGCCGGGCGGCGGTCCGCCTTCACCCGTTTCCAGTCCGCCATGACCTTTACCCATCCGCAGCGTCGTGTGCAGGTGGATGTTCACTGGCGCCTGTATGATCCGCCCTGGGCCTGGCGGCACGATCCCTGGGCCGGGGCGCTGAAGCGGGCGGAGGACGGGGTTCGGATGCTCACGTTCTCCCCGACGGACTACGCGATCTACATGACGGCCCACGGACTGAAGCACGGCTGGAGCCAGTTGATCCAGGTCTGGGATGCCGCGGCGACCCTGGCCCGTTTGCCGGAATCCGGGTGGGAGGCCCTTGTCCGGACAGCGCACGCCTCGCGCAAGCGGAACGCCCTGGCGGCGACCCTGCGGCTGGTTCAGCGCTTGGCCGGGCTGTCTCTGCCGGCGGCGGCCCGCTCGATCCTGGAGTCATCCGCTCCACGGCGCCGCGCGGCGGCACGGGCGCTCGCCCGGATCGAGGAACGTGGCGATGCCTTGCCGTTGCCGCCGGGTGAAGCGCGACGCTGGGACAAGACCAGCGGCGTGCGCGCGATCGCGGTGCCCCTGCTGGACAGCGTCTTCGACCGCGCGACGTACTATCTGGGCCAGGCCTTTCACCCGTCGGGACTGGATATCGAGGCGGTTCGCCTGCCGGCCTGGGCGGCGGGGTTCTATCGCCTCGTCCGTGCCGCCCGACTGATGCGGCGGCAGGCGGGACGGCTGCTGTCCCCGCGCGCCGCAGTTCGGGGTGATCCCGCCGTGCGCGCGGATCATGACGAAATCCTCGGACTGGTGGATGCAATGTCGCAGCGCGGGGCGACGGTGAACCTGCCGGTCCGCGGGGCCAGCATGTTCCCCTTTATCCGTAGCGGCGATATCGTCCGCATCGAGCCGCGCGCCGGCATCCCGCCCCGGCCCGGCGAGGTGGTGCTGGCCCGGCTGGCCGGCGGGCGCGCCGTGGTGCATCGCGTCGTCCGCTGGGACGAAAAGCGGCAGCGCGCCCTCCTGCGCGGAGATTCCTGCCTGCGCGGCGATGGCTGGGTGAGCGCCGACGCCATTCGCGGTCGTGTCTCGGAGCGGATTCGCCGCGGTAAAGTGCAACCCCTGGGGACGCCGGGCTTCGGGGCGTTGTGCTGGATGGCGGCCTGGCCGCTGTCGAACCTGGCGGCGGCTTTTTATCGGCGGTTTGGCTGGAGGGTGATCGCCCGACGGCAGCGACCGCAGAACAAGGTCCTGGCCGAGGCATGAAAGAGTCCCTCTCCATTCTCTCGGAGGATACAGAGCCGGTCGCGGCCTGCCCGGGCGAGGATACGGCCCAGTTCATCGTCGGATTCCGGCAGAAAGTCCGGGGACAGCACATCCCGTTGAGCGGCACGTTCACGTTGACCCACCGGTGTAATTTCCGTTGTCCTCACTGCTACCTGGGCGGGAAACTCGAGCAGGCGGACCCCTCGCGCGAACAGCCCTTGCCGGTCATCGCCGGAATACTCGACCAGGCCGCCGAGGCCGGGTGCCTGACGCTCCTCCTGACCGGAGGCGAACCGCTGCTGCGTCCGGACTTCGCGGACATCTATCGCTACGCGGCACGAAAAGGGATGCTGCTGACCGTTTTCACCAACGGGTCCCTGCTCACGGCCGATATCGTGGCCTTGTTCCGGTCCTACCCCCCGCGAGCGGTGGAAATTACCCTGTATGGCGCGAGCGAGGAAACCTACCGCCGTGTGACCGGCCGGCGCGGAATGCATGAGCGCGTTCTGAGGGGTATCCGTCAACTCAAGGAAGCCGGAGTCCGTTTTCGCCTCAAGGCGATGCTGATGAAGGACACGGAACTGGACTTGCCCGCCCTGGAGCATTTCGCCGCCGAACTAAACGCGCCTTTCCGCTTCGACGCGGCCTTGTCGCCTACGCTCGACGGGGGATCCGATCCCCTGGCGAGCCGCCTCGCCCCCGAGCGCGTGGCCGAACATGAAGTTTCTTCCCAGGCCCAGTCGGCCCTGTGGGCCCGAACGATGAACGCCCTGCCCGACGTGGCGGGGGAGGACGACCGCCTGTACACTTGCGGGGCCGGGCGCACCGGATTCCATCTCGATCCCCGGGGCCGCCTGTCGCCCTGCCTGATGATCCCGTGGCTGACCTTCGACCTGGCCACGATACCTTTTACCCGGGCTTGGCAGGAGATCGGAAAGGCCATGGACGGGATGAAGGCCCCGCCAGATTTCCCCTGCCGCCCTTGCCGATACAAGAACGTGTGCGGCTACTGCCCGGCCTTCTTCCGGTTGGAGACCGGCTCGGAACAGATCCGGTCGGACTATTTATGTGCCTTGGGGCAGTGCCGACTTGACAAAAGCAAGCCCACGCGGGAGACTTGTACCCATGGATAAGAAGAAGACCGACAGGGAGAAAAAGACCTACTCGCGGCCCCGCCTGCGCACGGTGGAACTGGCCGCGTCCGAGGTCCTGACCGAGGGCTGCAAAACGGCCGCGGGAAGCGCCCCCTTTGGTGCGCCGCCCTGCTGGAGCAATAGTTGTAACGTCGAAGGTTCGTGATCTCTGACTCCACGGTGGCCGCCGGGACCTGTGTGCTCGCGGAAAAGCAGTGGGGCGGATTGCGATTCCGAGTGAGCCCCTCTGTGCCCGGATTCAGACTGCGCCCGGATCCCGGCGAAAATCTTGAGTTCCTGGTATCCGCCCATACGGCCCCGGCCACGGATACGCTGGAGGTTTCTCTAGCGCCCGAGCCCCCGGGCGGGCCGGACGCCGGCCGTCCTTTTTATTCCAGCCCGCGAGGCTGGCGCATGGTCCTGGAGAACAACGTCCGGGTGGCGCTGAACCATCCGCCCGCGTTCAAGCACCCGCTCTGGAAGGCCCAACTTGACTGGCCCGTGGAGGAGGTGCGCCTCCGGATGGGCGTGGACATGCGGGCCGGTGAGGAGGGGCTCTGGCACGATCCCTTTTGTTATCCTCTGGACCAGATCGTCACCATGTATGTCCTGGCGTCGCGGCAGGGGTTGATCGTGCATGGCGCCGGCGTGGTGATCCACGACGGCGGCTGGATCTTCGCCGGCAAGTCCCGCGCCGGCAAGAGCACGATCTCCGATCTCATCCTTCAATCATGGCCCGAGGCCCGCTTGCTCAACGACGACCGCGTCATTGTCCGGCGCGCGCCGGGCGGCTGGACGGTGTACGGGACCCCGTGGTCCGGCCGCCTTCAGACCTGTCACGCCGACGAGGCCCCTTTGCGTGGTATTTTCTGGCTCCGGCACGCCGGGGAAAGTCGCGTGACCGCCATGGGCCCGGCCGAATCCGCGGAGAACTCCTGACCGTCGCCTCCATCCCCTGGTACGACCGCCCCGTGGTGGATGCCCAGCTTCCGCTCGTGGATGTTTTGTCCTCACAAATCCCCGCCTGCCGCCTGGACTTCCGGCCCGAGGAAGCCGCTGTTGGCCTGGTGCGGGAGCGGATCGAACGTGCAGCGGCGGCTCGTTGAAGCGGCAAGGTGGGTGTGCTAGGATGATTTTTTCAAAAAGGGCATTCGATGAATAGGTGGATAGCGCGGCTGATCATGTCTTGGTGTGTAGCGTGGACGGTGCAGGCCGAGTCGCCGCCGGTCGAGTTGGCGGCGCAGCAGGGGGAACCCGGTCCGGTACCGATTTCGCTGGCCAACGAAGGCCGCGCCGCGGTGGACAGGGCGGTGCAATGGCTGCTCGCCCAGCAGCAGGAGGACGGGCACTGGTCCAATCCCGATTTCCCGGCGCTGACGGGCTTGCCGTTATGGGCGCTGGCACTGACCAAATCGTCCGAAGGCGAGGCTGTGGATAAGGCCGTGCAATACATCGTGTCCTGTGCGCATGACGACGGCTCGATCTGGCGGGAACCGAAGGAGGAGCGCAAGGGTGGCGGATTGAGCAACTACAACACGGCCATCTGCATGGTCGCCCTGCACGCGCTCGGTGATCCGGCGTTGGTACCGGTCGTGCAAAAGGCGCGCCGATTCGTGGCAAACAGTCAACATCTGGGTGGCGATGTGTACGAGGGGGGCATGGGGTACGATCCGGAAACCGGAAGGCCCTATGCGGACCTTTCCAACACCTACGTGGCCTACGAGGCCATGCGCCTGACGGAGAATGTCGAAGACCTGCGCGGTTCCGGGGAAGCCCGCGCGGACCTGGACTGGGAGGCCGCCCGCCGGTTCATCTCGCGAATCCAGAACCTTCCCGGGAGCAACGATCAACCCTGGGCGAGCGACGATCCCGACAACAAGGGCGGCTTCATTTACAAGCCGGATCACAGCATGGCGGGCACGACGAACGCCGCGGATGGCACGGTGCGTTTCCGCTCTTACGGCAGCATGACCTACGCCGGCCTGTTGAGCTTTATCTACGCCAAGACGGATCGGAGCGATCCGCGCGTGCAGTCCGCGTTTGACTGGGCGGCGCGGCACTGGACGCTGGATGAAAACCCGGGCATGGGCGCGCAGGGGCTGTTCTATTTCTACAGTGTTCTCTCGAAGGGTTTGGCCATTTACGGCCAGGATCAGATTCCGCTTCCGGACGGGCGCCAGGTCAACTGGCGCAACGAACTGATTCGCAAACTGTTGAGCCTTCAGAAGATTGATCCGGCCACCGGCCACGGGTACTGGGTCAACGAGGAAGGCCGCTGGTGGGAGGCGGATCCGGTGCTCGTGACGTCCTATTCCATCATCGCAATGGAGATCGCCCTTGGCCGTTGATGGCGTTGTGTGTAGCCGTGAGCGTAAGCGAACGGAAAGGTGTTTGGCCTTTCGCTCACGCTCAAGGCTACAGATGGGCCCTTGTTTTTCCTCCGCCGGGCGGGTATATTAAAGAAAGAGGTTCTTTTACAATGTCACATGGGGGCGACCCGGTTTCGACGGGTAAGTTGAAGCTCCAGTGGCGCGCCGAGGACCCCGGTTGGCCTCGTTAAACATCCGGGAAACAACACAAAAGCCAACACAGAAATGGCTCTCGCGGCTTAATGCCGTGACGTCCGACCGCTGATGTCTGCTACGCGGCCCGGGCGAATACAGCAGGCTGGCCCCGAGGGCGCGTGCCCGGCCTGAAGGGCGAGACCCTAACGTGGGCGCTGGTTCCGTGCGTGGCCTGTCCGTTGGCAGCGCGCGGAACGAGATTCAAAGACGGAACACGCGCGTAGAAGCTGGGGTGACTCTTGCTCGGACGGGGGTTCAATTCCCCCCGCCTCCACCATCCCGCGCAGCGCGGGATGGTGTCCGCCGAAGCCTCGGCGAAGGCGGACTTTCATGATCGTCTGACGGCATGACTTTATACCCGAACACCGGCCGGTTCTGTTGAGCACGCGAGAATTCAAACCTTCCTTGATAGCCCTGATCGCGGCCAACGCCGTGCCCCTGGTTGGCGTGCTTTTCCTGGGCTGGAAGGTTTTCCCGGTGGTGCTGCTCTTCTGGATGGAGAACGTGATCATCGGTGTGCTGAACGTGCTGAAGATCATGCTCGCCAAGCCCACGGAGCCGCCGGCCATGAAGCTGTTCCTGGTCCCGTTCTTCTGCGTTCACTACGGGATGTTCTGTTTCGTCCACGGTTTTTTTGTGGTGACCCTCTTCGGTGGGCCGCAGGGGGCCGGCACGGTGGCCAGCGGCCTGGCGCAAGTGGAGGGTCTCTCCTCGATGGTTTGGGCCCTGCTGGCCCTGGCGGCGAGCCACATTTATTCCTTCGCGGTCAACTATATCGGTGCCGGGGAATATCGCCGGGCGGACGCGAACCAATTGATGTCCCAACCCTACGGGCGCGTGGTGGTCCTGCACGTGGCGATCCTGGGCGGCGCCTTCATCCTGGCCATGTTGAAATCGCCCGTGGGCGGCCTGGTGCTGCTGGTGGTCTTGAAGACCGCCCTGGACGCATTCGCCCACTTGCGCGAACGGTCCAAATTCAGCTCACCGTCCGAACCGCCCTGACGGATCGGGCTCGCCGCCGCTTCCAGGCCCGCCCGATTCGGATTGAATCCGCAAAACCTCCCGCCTACCGTGGGCCGCATTCGTCATCATCGAAGGAGCGGTATCATGGGCGAACCGGGGCAGATCCGCAGGATGGTCATCGTTGGACTGGCGGTTTTCGCCGTGTGCGCAACGCCGGCTTTGGGCGGGGAGATGCGCACGTGGACCAGCGCGGGCGGCGCCGCGCTGGAAGCGGAGTTCGTGGAGCAGCGCCTGGACCAGGTCGTGCTGCGGAACACGGAAGGCAAGATGATCCAAATCCAGTTGAACCGGTTGAGCCGGGAAGACCAGGTCTACGTCGGGTCCCTGCGCTCGGCCGCGGTTCCGGCTTCCGCCGCGCCGGCCGAGGCGGCCATACCGCCGGCCATCCAGGAGATCTTCGGAACGCGCCTGGTTAACGCCAAGGGCCAGCGGGTCTCGCCGGCGATCCTGGACGGCAAGAAAATCGGCATCTACTTCTCGGCGCACTGGTGCCCGCCCTGCCGGGCTTTCACGCCCCAGCTCGTGAGCGTGTACAACGCTCTGAAGAAAGAAGGAAAACCCTTCGAGATCGTTTTTATATCCAGCGATCGCGCCGAGGCGGACATGGTTCGCTACATGAAGGAAATGGACATGCCCTGGCCGGCGGTCCGCTTCGCGGATAAAAATCGCGAAGAATTGAAAAAGAAATACGGCATCCAGGGTATTCCCACCCTGGTGATCATTGATTCTTCCGGCAAGACCCTCTCGGCCAACGCGCGCGGTGACGTGGCCAACCAGGGCCTCGCGGAGTTCGATAAGTGGTGAGGCTTTTATAGGGCCTTCGCTCTTGTCGCGGCGAAACGCAGTGAAGCCGGATGTCGAAGGCCGAAAGAAGAAGGGCCGCCGGTGAACGGCGGCCCTACGATTTCTTTTCAGTGCGGCCGGCGGCCGCCGTGGCGCGGACCCCCGCCGCCCCGGCGGGGTGCGAAGGAGCGGCCCGGTCGCTGGCGCGAGGAGTACTTCGGTTCCCGCGCCGCGTACAGGGGCGCCGGCAATACCAGCCAGTCATCCTCGGGATGAATGCACGGAAGCGCCCGCCCCATGAATTTCTCGATCTGCGGCAGGTAGTGCCCGTCGTCTTCGTCGGCGAAACTGAC
>JAHJJH010000182.1 GCA_018823105.1 Verrucomicrobiota bacterium
CATCCCGGTTCTCCCAGTAGTAGGACGCGATTCCCGGGATGCCGCTAAAGTAGTAGAGCGGCACCGCGAAATCCATTTCCGTCAACACGCGCATCTTCCCGTCCGTATTGAGCGCGGCGAGGCCGATCACAAAATAACGTTCAAGGATGCGCGTCACCAGATCATTCCGCAGCGTGCGTCCACGGCTGATCTGTCGCAGTTCATCGACTTGCAGACAACCCAGCGCAATGGCTTGAACGATCAAGATCGCCATCACAGGCTTCAATAGAGTCTTGGGCCAACCTTGGCGTGTACTGTTTCGCCATAGCACGGTGAGCACGGGCACCATGAGCCAGGTGATCATGCCGGAATACAGGGACATCCATCGGATCTGCATGAATCCGGCGATCAGGTAGACAAAGGCCGGCACGAAGGACATCCAGAGCACAGCCCACTCATAGAGCGATGTTCGGCCGGAACTGGCCAGCCAAGGGGCCGCCAACAGGAAAACCGGCAACACGCCCATCCCCGCAATCAGCAGCGGAATAGTTCGTTCGCCGGCAAATTTGGTTAGTGACCAGCCTTCCACAATAAACTGCGAGATACGCCAGCACAATGGCGTGCGCAGGTAATGCCAGTCCGAGGGGCCGGCCACAAGCAGGACCGGCAACACAGTCGCGCCCGCGGAAAACAGCAAGAGCCGGACAATATCGGCGCGACGAAACGGCCATACCTTGAGTTTCCAGCCGGAGAAAAGCATGAGAATCTCCCCCGTACATAACCAGGCCAACGCGTACAGGGGATGATTGGCTTCGAGCCGCATCTCCATATGAGCAGGGAAATACTCCACAAGATACAAAGCCAGACTGGTAACGGCCCCTGTGAGGGCCCAGAGTCGCCACAAGCCGGGTTGGTAGGAAACCGTCTCGCCCTTCCGATCCCGGACTTCCGACGGCATGAAAATGACCAGCAACAGAGCGCTCATTGCGATCACGCCGATCCCGACCAACTGGACCGTCGCCCCCGTCCAGAGTCCCAGGCCGCCCAGGACCCCCGACGCGGCGAAGGAGCACCGGGCCGACTTCATTCCTGGCAGTTCCAGAGGAATGAACCACGGCTCAACTTGTAGCCCCGCTCCATGAGCGGCCGCACCTGAATCCCGCAACTCTTTGCGCTCACGGGACGCGGTTACATTGACCCACCCCAGCCCCCCGAAGATGAGACTGACCAGGCTGCCCAGGACGAATCCCAGCTGCAATCCATGGTGGTCCGGCTTCAGCGTCTGAAATATCCAGTAGATATTTCCCATGGCCGCCATGCTCAACATCCAGATTCCGGAGGGCACGGCGCCCATGCGGCGGTAGATCAACAGGCCCACGATACCGATCAGCACGACCAGCTGCACAGGTCCGATCCAAAGAGCCCCGGCCTCGATGGCCGCGTCCATGGGCTCGCCTGTCAGCCGGTGGCGCAGCCAGCCTGCTCCCACCAGCAGCCAGGATATGGACTGGCTCCAGTGGACCGGCCGGCCAAAAGGAGCATTATCGATCTTCGTATGCCGGATACGCCAGGCCCCGGTGCGTGCCATTTCGCGCGCGTAACTAATCCAGTGGTAAGCATCATGATCCAAGAAGATGCGCCCATGAATCTCGGGCAAAGGCGGGGCGCCGGGGGCGGGCTGGAAGTAGGATTCATAGGTGCCGACCGCTTTATTCCATCCGATAGAGATCCCGGCCACGAAGCCCATGCCCAGGATCAGGCAGATCACGTAAGCGTAGCCCTTCCTATCCGGCGCCTGCGATTGCATGTGGGCAAGAGTAGAGAATGGGGACGGCGCGAACAATATTTCTTTGGGGACGACTGTAACCGGGACCAGTGGCCCGGAAGGCCGGCTTCATCGAAGCCGGCTCATGATCCTGCGGTCCATCCTCAACGGAAGAAAGCCGCAGGAACTGATGGTGAAGCCCTTCGATGCCCATCCAAAACGAGGAGGTGCGCCGGCGTGTCGGCGAGCGGATCGATGCGTTCCTGTCCACCCTGTAGCTCCGACGCTCCCGCCTTCGCCCAAGCGCTTCGGCGGGCAGGCTGTCGCCGAAGATTCTTCCGCCGACGGAGCGGCGGAACTACAGGTTCTTGTAGCTCCGGCGCTCTGTCGCCGGAGGCTTTTCCGCTGACGGCCCTCCACAGGCGGGTAAAAGCGGTGGAACTACAGCTTGTCCGGCTCGATCCGGAAGACATCTATTGCGCTGCTGGCGGGGACCCCCCGGAAGCG
>JAHJJH010000183.1 GCA_018823105.1 Verrucomicrobiota bacterium
CCTGAACCCTGAACCCTGAACCCTCCCCCCCTTCCCTCGAATTGCACGCGACAACGGGCGGGGGATCGTATACAGTACTTCCAGTTTCGAAACAGCAGAAGGAGGAAACGTATGAGTCGCTGGGTATGGATGGCGGGCGCGGTGCTGGCGGCGGGCCTGTTGGTCGCGCCGGTGCTGGCGGAAGAAGTCGTGTTGCAGGACGTCGAGTCCACCCTGGTTCAGCAGGTGGGCTATGATCCGGCCACGCAGACGCTGACCGTCAAGTTGGTCACCGACGGCAGCGTGTATGAGTACTTCGGAGTGCCCCAGGAAGTGTACGACCAGTTCATGGCGGCCGAATCCAAGGGGAACTTCTTCTCGAAGAACATCAAGAACGTGTACAAGTTCCAGAAGAAGCAGTAACGGATGAAGCCAGCGAAGCCCGCCCGGCCCGTCGGCCGAGTGGGCTTCGAACCATTTTTTCGGGTGTCGGCCGGCGGATTACCCGCGCGGCGGACGGTCTTCGCGCGGGCGAGCCTCGTTAACCCGAATCGCGCGGCCGGCGATTTCCTTGTTGTTCAAGGCCTCGATGGCCTTGCGCCCTTCATCGTCATTGGGCATTTCCACGAATCCGAATCCCCGGGAGCGCCCCGTTTCCCGGTCCTCGACCACCTTGGCTGACTTCACCTCGCCGTACGGCTCAAAGGCCGCGCGGAGTTCCGCGTCGGTGGCTTTGAAGGACAGGTTTCCAACGTATATGTTCACTCTCGTTACTCCTGCGTGCTCGCTGCCCTTTCCTGCTCTCTGGCGGAAGGCCGGCAGACCATTGCCTTTCATCCAGCGTGCCGTACGATAGGAGACTCCCCGCGGCCGGGCAAGCCGATAATACAGGCCGGTGCGCGTTTTCAGGGCGAGCGCGTCCAGAGTCCTTTTTCCGTCGCGTCGCGCTTTTCCGCGTACGCCCGGGGCGTGTCCAACAGCCATTGACCCGCCTGAGCCAGCGCTTCGGGATCCGGGAGGAGGACCTGTGCGCCCTGCGGGGTGACGGCCGGCTCCACGTCCTCCCGGGCGAGCGTGTGCCATTGGATCGGGCCGTCGGCGCAGCGGTAGAAGACCCATGCGGAGCGCAGCTTCTGCCCGAACGTCATGTCGCTCTTCAACCGGCGCGCCGTGCGAGGCAGGAGGCGGACCAGTGGCCAGAAACCGGCGGGGCCTTTCACATTGCCTCGCAGCGCCTCGAATAACCGACGGTTGCGATCCATGCGCCCAAAGTCGGTGTCGGGCCGGCGCAGGCGCACGAAATCCAGCGCCCGGCGTCCGTCCAGGTAATTCCAGCCCGGCTCAAAACGCAGCGTGTAGCTCCGGCCACCCGTCATGTACTGAAACGAACGGTCCACGACCAGGTTCTCGACGTACACCTCCACCCCGCCGATGGAATCCACGACGTCCTGCACAATGGGGAATCCCAGCACCATCACCCCGTCGATCGGGACATTAAGCAGGCGCGACACCGTTTCGCGGGCGGCCCGTCGCCCGCCGCCCGGCACCCTGTAGTAGTCCCCGTAAAAAAGGGCCGTGTTGATGCGATTGGTCAGCAGGGTGGGCAACCCGCGGATCGGCACGTAGAGGTCGCGCGGCAGGGAGAGGCCCCGCAGGCTCCGGTCCCGCGGATCGGCGCGCAGCACGAAAATGGTATCCGAACGCCCGGGCGCGGAGTCCCGCCGCGTATCCGAGCCCAGGATCAGGAGGGTGATGGGCTGCCTCCAGCCGGCGGTGACCCGCCACCCCGCGAAGCTGCCGGCCGCGGCCAGGAAGAGGGCCCAGAGCAGTATTCGCCGGCCCATGCGCAGGAAAACACGCACGACGCCCCCCCGCCGATGGTTCACGAGGCCAACGGTATGACCATTCTTTTTCATTCAAAAAGCAGCGGGACCATAGACCCCCGGCGGCTTTTTGTAAAGACGGGCATCCCGCCCGCACTCGGCATGGTGTCCGCCGCTTGACTTCCGGGGGGGTACGCGTACACAATGGCGCCCTTCAGGTCAGGCCGGCTCCCGCGGTGTGGCGGGCCGGAAGATAAAGGCGGAGCATATGGCGGACATCCAGCTTCAGTGTTTGGGGTGCAGCAAGGCCTTTCTCGTGTCGGACGATCAGGCCGGACAGTTGGTCTCGTGTCCCCAGTGCAACCGGAAGATCGCCGTGCCGGTGCCGTCCGAGCAACTGGACCAGGCCTCGAAGCTCACCCTCCGACGGGACGCCACAGTGTCCGGAGGTAACATCTGTCCTTCGTGCAATACCACCATGCCGCCGGGGGCCGTGCTGTGTGTGCAATGCGGATATGATGTGCGGAAGGGCGTCCGGCTGGGCGAGACCACCGGATGGCCGCCCTACGTCCGATGGCTCCTGGCGGGCGTCGGCGTGATCATCGTGGTCATGCTGGTCAAAATAGTCCTTCGTCCTCAACCCATTTCCGAGATCGCCGTGACGCCGCCCGCCGTGCAGGCGCCCACCCCCGCTCCTGCGGCGCCGCCG
>JAHJJH010000184.1 GCA_018823105.1 Verrucomicrobiota bacterium
CGACGTGTCCTTCCCGACCACGGTGACCAACCACACCATCACGATCTCGGGCGGCAACACCAACCTGACGGCGGACTTCGGCTTCGTGCTGCCGGGGGCGATCGGCGACACGATCTTCTGGGACCTGAACCGGGACGGCACGCAGAACGACAACGAGGACGGCATCTCCAACGTCACCGTCATGCTCTACTACGACGTGGACGGGGACCGCACGAACAGCGCCGGCGACATCCTGATCGCCGTGACCAACACGATCACGAACGGCTTCTACCTCTTCCACGGCCTGCTGCCGAGCAACTACGTGGTCGTGGTCAGCAACGGCGGCCCGATCGCCACCTCCATGATCATGGCGGACCCGAACAACGACGGGCTGTCATGCCTGGATCCCTTAAGGATCGAAGACTGCGACGGGGAATACGGGCTGCCCATCACGTACGGCCAATTCTTCATGGGCGCGGACTTCGGCTATACGCCGCCGGGGGTCATCGGCGACTACGTCTGGATCGACTCGAACGACAACGGCATCCCGGACGGCGGCGAGGCGCCGATCCCGTTCATCACCGTGACCCTGTACTCCAACGGGACGGCGGTGGCCACCACCGAGACGGGGGCGGACGGGTACTACGGCTTCGGCAACCTCTACGACGGCAACTACCGCGTCGTCGTGGACACCAACGACACGGAATTCCCCGCCGGGCTCACTCAAAACTACGTGTACAACGGGGCGCTCGACAGCTCCACGACCAATATCGTCGTCTTCAACGGGGTGGTGACGAACGTCGGGGGCCTGAACTGTTCCGAATGCAACCTGGACGTGGACTTCGGCTACCGGTATGTCGGCAATAATCTCTTGAGCGGCACGATCGGCCTCGATGCCCAGCCGTTCGACGGCCTGATGAACGGAGGGAACCCCTCGGGGTACGCGACCAACGAAGCGCCCTTCCCCGGCGTGAGCGTCTTCCTGTACCTGTGGCACGACGCGGACAACAACCAGGGCATTGGCTCGGGGGAGGCGGCCTATGTCGGCAGCACGCTGACGATCACCAACGGCGACTACAGCTTCACCGGCCTGCCGTCCGGCGGCGGCACCAACTATTTCTACGTGGTGTCCATGGCCGCGCCGTACAACTACCTGTACATGACCACCACCAACGGGTCCACCACGGCCCGCGCGGTGAGCAACTTCGTAAACCTCTCCGGCTACACGATCTCCGCCTACCAGGCGCTGGACATCCAGCCCGTGACCACCAACATAGACTTCGCCTTCACCTTTGCCTTCGCTTATGACTGGGGCGACCTGCCGTCTTCCTACGGCACGCAGATCCAGGATACGCCGCTCGGCCCGCAGCACAAGGTGCCGACCAGCACCAACCTCTACCTGGGCGCCATCGTGGATACGGAAAACAACGGCCAGCCCAACGGCGTGGCGACGGGTGATGATCTCAACAACCTCGACGACGAGGACGGCGTGTGGACCGACAAGCAGTGGACCGAAGGGGCCGGCGGGGCCACCATCTGGGTGCAGGTCGGCAGCGGCTCGGGCTGGCTGGTCGGCTTCATAGACTGGAACCGGGACGGCGACATGCTCGACACGAACGAGCTCGTCATCAGCCAGGCGGTCACCGACATCGGCGGCGATGCCTCGGATGGAAATTATGATTTCGCCATTGACGTGCCCACCAACACGATTTCCCCCACCACGACGACGGTCTTCTACGCGCGGTTCCGCCTGATGGACACCCAGCCGATCTTCCCCGTGCTGGCGTTCTCCGGGGTCTCGGCCAACGGCGAGGTGGAAGACTATCGGTGGGAGATCCCGAGCGGACCCACCTATGTCTCGCTCGACCGCTTCGAAGTGCTTTCCCGCGACGGGCGCACCGTGGCGGAGTGGGAGACCGCCACCGAGTCCGGCACCGCCGGCTTCTACGTCAGCCGCCGGGCCGGCGAAGGCGATCCATGGGTTCGCCTGTCGGAGGACCTGGTCCCGGCCCTCTTCGAGGCGCCGCAGGGCGCCGTCTACCGGATCGCCGATGACTCCGCGCGTCCCGGCCAGACCTACGAGTACAGGCTGGAGGAAGTGGAGTTGCAGGGGGCGGTCAACCTGCACGGTCCGTTCACCTTCACCGTCGAAAAACCTGCCCGGGCCGTCAAACAGTCGGCGGCCGAGACCGCCGCTGCGCAGGTGGAGCGCACTCCGCGCACGGCGGAGGCCATGGGGATGGAGCCGGCGCCCGAGGCCACACGCTCCGTCCGGCTGGCTTCCGTCCCGCGGACGATGAAAGCCGCCGGAGAGGCCTGGCCCGCGGTTAAGCTGGGCGTGTCGTCCAAGGGCGTCTACTTCGTCAGCGCCGCGAGCGTGGCCGCCGCGGTCGGTGCCGGGGAGGCCGAGGTCCTCGAGAAGGTGGCGGACGGCACCGCGCATCTGTCCGTGCAGGGCGCTACCGTGCCCTACCGGCCCGCCGTGAACGGATTCTATTTCTACGGGGAGCCGGCGCAGAGCCAGTACACGGACGTCAACGTCTACTGGCTGACGTGGGAGACGCAGGGCGTCCCGTCGGGTTTTTCCGGCGAGCCGCTCCGCATGGACGTGGAGATCGCGTCGTCGCCACCGTCGCCGGCGGAGGTGGTCGACTACAGGGCCAGGGGACATTTCGAGGAGAACGTCTACGAATACCAGGGCAGGGGAGACAACTGGTTCTGGTTCGAGATGAAGCGCTC
>JAHJJH010000185.1 GCA_018823105.1 Verrucomicrobiota bacterium
AATTGAAATCCATGAGACGTGGCAGAGCCTCTGGTTCCAATATAGAAACGTCGTCAATGATCACCCGGTTTGTGCTGCCGCCCGTGTGGATGATGCGTACATAATAGGGTGTGGTCTCATATTGGAAAATTGAGAATTGCCGGTAGGTTTTGCTGGAAATGTTGTTGATCTCGCCCACGGTGGTCCAGACGTCGCCCAGGAAGGAAATCTGTACAGCCAGATTCACGGGTCCGCTGATTTCATTCGTCGGATCCTCGCAGCCGTGACGATACCAGAAAGAGATAGTGCCTATGCCGTCCTGAAAACGAGGGCTTTGAACGTAGGACCCGTTCGTCACGGCGCTGGGATTGGAAAGACTGGCGGCATACCCGGAACGGGCCAGGGGGACTTCTTCCGAGCCGATAACAACCGTGGACACCGCTTTCCCCGTGCAGACGAGCCAACCGGCGCGCAGGTAGCAGTCGTCCTCGTCGGCATAACCCCAGGCGTTGAAGTCCTGCTCGCGATAACTGGCAGTCGCAGATATATCCGCATCGTCCATGCGAAAAGTGCCATTGCTTCCAGCCTGAGCCACATTGAGAATCAGGCGGGCCCAGGCCGCCTGCGCAGGGGCCGCTCCGGTAATACTGTGCTGCACCCAGGTGGTGGACACGTCCGACAGATTGGTTGAGAAAGAGGCCAGGAGATTGGTTTTGTCGAAATCGTAGAATTCCAAGCGCAATTCCTGGACGCCGGCGGTCCACGTGGTGCTTTCGGTCTGGAACCACGCGGAAGCCGCACAGGGAAGTCCTTCTTCGACGGGGGCCTCCTGCCAAAATGATCCGCTGTCTCCCTGGCCGGCCCATGTTCCTAACACCTGGCCTTTCCAGGTACTGCCACCGTGTCCGCCGCCATAATCACTCCGATCCACGGCCCCGATTTCGCCGCCGTGCAGGTTGGGTACGTTCTGTTGCCAGAAACGGGCGGAATACTGGTCGCTGCCCTCGATTTCAAATCCCCCGTTATGCAGCAGGTTCGTGCCGATGTTGTTCAGGAGGAAGGCGGTGTATTCGCGCGTCGAGGTATTGATGGTGAAACGAAACAGGCTGTTATCCACGTCATTGGTGACGATGATGTTGGCCCCGCCGGATTCACCCGAGCCGGATATGTGCAGGTTGGTATTGGGTTGGTTGTTGTCGCCCCAGTTGAACGCCCAGGCCGGCGTGGTGAATTTGAACTCGAAGTAGCGGTTGGTGATGGTGAAATCGCCCTGCCAGGTGTTGTCGGCAATTAGCCGCAGCTTATCATTTTCGGTGTTCCAGTCGTTGAAACTGCCGGCCACGTTGACTTCCGAGTAGGCGGAGGTCTGGGCCCGGGAAGAGGCGGCGAGGGCCAGACAGACGAATACAGCCCCCAGGACAGGCGGGAACTTCATCCTAACCGCTTTTCTGGGCGCTGGTTTCATCCATTCCTGTCCCCATCCATACTATACCCCACACGGCCCGCCGTGGTAGAGGCGGCTTTCCGCCGTGTGTCTGGATCAAGAAATACCCCGCAACCCGGCGGGGAGCAAGAAGAAGTGGCAAAGCGGCAAAGTGGCAGAATGGCAAAGTTCAGAGGATAACCACGGAGGACTCGGAGGTTTGCAGAGGGAGAACAGAAACCACGAAATACACGGAAGACACGAAACGGGAAGGGGAAGGATCCGCAGGATCTGCGGGCTTCTCTTCAGTCCTCCTCCGACTCCTCTGTGTTCTCCGTGGTTCCGCCTTCCTCCCAAACTTTGGTGTCTTTCGTGTCGTTCGTGGTTTCTCTTTCCTCTTTTCTCTTCGCCCTTCCCTCGCTACGGTAACCCGCACTTGAACATTTCTCCCGGAGACGCCCATGGCCAGAAACCAAAAGCCCCAGGCCGCGGAGACGGCGGAAAGCATGGCGCTGAAACAGCGCGAGATATCCGTCTCTGAATTCTTCCTGAAGAACCGGCATCTGCTGGGCTTCGACAGCCCCCGGAAGGCGTTGCTGACGGCCGTCAAGGAGGCCGTGGATAACTCGCTGGACGCCTGCGAGGAGGGCGGCATCCTCCCGGAGATCAGCGTGGATATCCGGCAGATCGCCGAGGACCGGTTCCGGGTGAGCGTGACGGACAACGGACCGGGGATCGTGAAAGCCCAGATCCCCCGCATTTTTGCCAAGCTCCTGTACGGTTCGAAATTTCACCGCCTGCGCATGTCCCGGGGCCAGCAGGGGATCGGCATCAGCGCCGCGGGCATGTACGGGCAACTGACCACCGGCGCCTCGACGCGCATCCTGTCCAAGGTCAAGAGCGCGAAAAAAGCGCACCACATGGAGGTCCAGATAGATACCCGGGCCAACAAGCCGGCGATTTTAACGGATGAAGAGGCGGACTGGCGGCCGGTATTCCAGCCCGTGAACGCGGAAGGCAAGCCCGGCAAGCCGGTCGAGTACAGACACGGCACCTGCGTGGAGATCGTCATGGAGGCAGCCTACGTGCGCGGTCGCCTCTCGGCGGATGAGTATATCAAACAGTGCGCCATCGTGAACCCGCACCTGCAGTTGCATTACCGGCTGAAGTTGCTGCCCAAGGCTGTAGCCGCGCCTGCTTCGGGCGCGGGAAAATCGGCGGCCGGCACAGCCGCCGCTGCAACGCCGGAAGTTCAGATTACGTATTCTCGCGCCGTGAAGAAGATTCCCGAGCCGCCCGTGGAGATCAAGCCCCACCCGCACGGCGTGGAACTGGGGCTGCTCATGCAGATGCTCAAGGGCACCGGGGCGCGCACGCTGCGTTCGGCGCTGATGACGGATTTCTCGCGCGTCGGCGACCGCTCCGCGCTGGAGATCTGCGAACGGGCCGGCTTGAACCCCAAGGCCAATCCGACGCGCATCGCCCACCAGGAGAGCGAGGCGCTCTACAAGGCCATCCAGGAAACGAAGCTCATGCGGCCGCCGACGGACTGCCTTTCGCCGATCGGCGAGGCGCAGATCCTGGCGGGCCTCAAGAAGGAGATCCGGGCGGACTTTTACACGGCGGTTACGCGGGGGCCGGAGGTGTACCGCGGCAACCCGTTCCAGGTCGAGGTGGGGCTGGCCTACGCCAAGCCGGGCGAAAACCAGGACCTGGGCGCCGACGACCCGGCGCGCGTGATGCGTTTCGCCAACCGCGTGCCGCTGTTGTACCAGTCCGGCGCCTGCGCGATGACCGAGGCGGCGACGGGCGTGAACTGGAAAACCTACGGCCTGGCGCAGCCGAGGGACGGGTTGCCGGTGGGCCCCCTGGTAATCCTCCTGCACATGGCCAGCGTGTGGGTCCCCTTCACCAGCGAGAGCAAGGAGGCGATCGCGCACTACCCGGAGATCATCAAGGAGTTTACCTATGCCCTGCAGGAGTGCGGCCGTCAGCTGTCCGTGTACCTGAGCCGCCGTCACCGGGAGGCCGAGGCGAAGCGGAAGCGCGATTACATCGAGCTGTACATTCCGCAGCTCGCGCTGGGCTTGAAGGAAATCCTGAATCTGCAGGACCGGCAGGAAAAAGCCGTTATCCGCAAGCT
>JAHJJH010000186.1 GCA_018823105.1 Verrucomicrobiota bacterium
CGTCGCGGCGCCGGCCGCCCCGGCAACCCCGGCCGTCAAGAAGATGACGCTGTGGGACCTGATCGTGGTCGGCGGCTGGGCCATGTGGCCGTTGGGCTTCTGCTCCGTCGCGCTGATCAGCATGGTGGTGCTCAACTTCCGCCAGGTCAGCCGCAAGAAGCTGATGCCGGAGGGCGTCCTGGTTCAACTGCGCGCGTCCGCCAAGGACCAGAACCTGGAGACGATGATCAATACCGCGGCCGCCGCACCCAACCTCTTCACCAACGCACTGTTCTCGGGTGTGCGCAAGTTCAATCCCGAGGATCCCCAGGGATCCCGGCCGGCGGTCGAGACGGCGATCGCCGAGGCGGTCAGTCGGGAAGAATCCCAGGTGGGCTTCTGGATCAACTTCCTGTCGCTGATCACGGCCGTGTCGCCCATGGTGGGACTGCTGGGCACCGTCAGCGGTATGATCGGGGCCTTCCAGAAAATCGGCTCCGGCGGCATGGGTAAGCCGGAACTGCTTGCCGCGAACATCGGCGAAGCGCTCATTACCACGGCGACGGGGTTGGTCATCGCCATCCCCTCGATGTTCTTCTACTTCCTCTTCCGGAACATGTTAAGCCGCATCATCCAGCAGGCCGAGGAGCAGTACTCGCTGATCCTGGACGACCTGGCCGGGTCCAGCCTGATCGTGGAAGAGGAGGCGCCGCCGGCGTGACGGAGTCCCGATGAAGCTGCGCAAACAACCGGAAGCCGAACTGGGGGTGGACATGACCCCCATGATTGACTGCGTCTTTCTCCTGCTCATCTTCTTCATGTGCGCGGCTACGATGTCCAAGGTGGACCTGACACCCGAGGTGCAACTGCCGGTCGCCCCGAAGGCCGCAGTGCCGGAAGACCTGCGGGGGCGGGGCGTGATCAATATCCTGCCGATCGGCACGCCGAGTTCGGCGGGGGAGATCACGGAAGAGCGGCCCTTCATGGTGTACAGGGAACTGGTGGACGACGCCGGCCTGCAGAAGGAAATCGCGGCGCGGCGCGCCGAGGACCCGGAATTGCGCGTGTACATGCGGATTGACCGCAACGCCCACTTCGCCGTGGTCCGCCGCGCCATCAGGGCGTGCGCCGCCGCCGGGGTCTTCGACATCATCTTTGCCACGTTCCAGAGCAATCCGGGAGGTGGGTCATGAAACTCCGCCGCGTCCCGGAAGAGAAGATGGAAATCCAGATGACGCCCATGATTGACTGCGTCTTCCTGCTGCTCATCTTCTTCATGGTCTCCACCACCTTCTATCGCCAGGAGGCGGACATCGGGTTCGCCCTGCCCGGGGTCGCGGACCAGTCCGAGGCGGTCGAGATTCCCGATGAGCAGATCATTGAAATCGCCGAGGACGGGCGGGTCTTCCTGAACGAGCTGCAGTATGACGCCGCCGACGATGCCAACCTGCCCGAACTGCTCAAGACGCTGATCCGTTTCAAGCAGACGGCCGACGCCAACAAGGTCCCGGCCCTGCTGACCATCGCGCCGGCGGAAAAAGTGAAACACCAGCGGGTGGTGGACGTGCTCAACGCGTGCGCGGCGGCCAAGATCCAGAGCGTGACCTTCGCCGTAGAGGAGGAGATGTGAAACTCGATCGGCCCGACGAACCCGCGGCGCCCGGCGGCATCAAAACCCGCAAGGCGACGGCCCAGGCCGTCGCTGTCAGTGTCCTCGTGCACATCATTTTCATCCTTTCTGCCGCCTACCTGACGGTGATCGTGATCCAGAGCCGCCAGAAAATGATGTTCGAGGGGAAGAAAAATCCGTCCATCCCCGCGAAAAAACTCGAGCACAGCATCCGGGTGAAGCAGATGCAGAAACAGGTGCGCAAGCCGCAGGTCCTGCAGCGGTTGGTGACCGAGGCGCCCTCGAAGGTGGCGCTGCCCCAGATGCCCGACCTGAAGACGCCAGACATCAAGAACATGCGTGACACCCCGTTGCTCGGGGCGCGGGCCGGGCAATTGGGCGGCCTGGGCGGATCGGGCGGCGGGGCGGGCCGCGGCCTGACGGGGGGCACGGGATATTCGGACACCAAGTTCTTCGGCGAAAACGTCCGCACCCGGGCCGTCGTCATCTGCATGGACATCAGCCCCAGCATGGTCAACAAGGGCGTCATTCAAGACGTAACACAGCAGACCATCCAGATGATGGAGACCATGCATCCCGGCACGCGGTTCAACATCATTGTTTTTGTGGATGGGGCGCTGGCGTTTGCCCCGCAGATGGTCTTTGCGACCCAGGAGAACAAGCAGAAGGCCCTGGCCTGGCTCCAGAAGGGATTCGATTCGCGCCGCGAGGGGAACCGGCGGGGCTATTCCGGCAGCACGTCCTCCGAAGCCATCCGCCTGGCCGCCGAGATGGGCTGCGACACGATGTTTGTCCTCTCGGACGACCCGCCGTACCTCAAGAAGGGCAACATGGAAACCGGTGTGGAAATCCCGGAGCACATGGACCAGATTCTTGAGCATGCGAAAGCCATCGAGCGCACCACCGGCCGGCCCACCCGGATCAATCCGATCCTCTACAAGCCATTTCAAAACGAGCGCGGAGAGCAGGCCAAGAAGTTCTACCGGACCCTGGCCCGTTCCACCGGCGGCCGGATGAAGGTGATCGATCAGTAAGCCTCCGTGAGGCCCCTCCTGCCGCGCCCGTTGTTTTCACAAATCCCAGGTGACACATTTTATAAAATGTGTCACCTGGCGTAACGGGTTGAAAAAGCTGGAAAATGATGGAAAATGAGGCACAATGCCACAGCTTAACGGGAAAAAACGCGGGAGAACAGCAGATGAAAAAAACATTTAAGGACTTCAGTATCAAAGAATTGCGACTGGCCGATTTCGGTCGCAAAGAGATTGACCTGGCCGAACATGAAATGCCCGGCCTGATGGCCCTGCGCGAGGAATACGGAGTGGTCAAGCCGCTGCGCGGCGCCCGTATCAGCGGCTCGCTGCACATGACCATCCAGACCGCCGTGCTTGTGGAAACGCTTCAGCATCTCGGCGCGCGGGTGCGCTGGGCGAGCTGCAATATCTTCTCTACCCAGGACCATGCTGCGGCGGCCCTCGTAGCTCGCGGGACGCCGGTTTTTGCCCACAAGGGCGAGTCGCTGGAGCAGTACTGGGAGTACACCGACCGCATCCTCGACTGGGGCGGGGGCCAGGGCCCTAACATGATACTCGACGACGGCGGCGACGCGACGCTCTTCGTGCATCTCGGCTACCAAGCCGAGGACAACCCGAAAATCCTCGACCGCAAGCCGGGCAGCCACGAGGAAAAAATCCTCCTGGCCCAGTTGAAGAAAAACCTTCGGCGCGCCCCGGCCCGCTTCCATCGCATCGTCAAGGGCCTCCGGGGCGTCAGCGAGGAAACCACCACGGGCGTCCACCGACTTTACCGCATGCACGAGAAGGGCGAACTGCTGTTCCCGGCGTTCAACGTGAATGACTCGGTCACCAAGTCCAAATTCGACAACATCTACGGTTGCCGGCATTCGCTGGTGGACGCGATCATGCGCGCGACGGATGTGATGGTGTCCGGCAAGGTGGCCGTGGTGGCGGGCTACGGCGACGTGGGCAAGGGGAGCTGCCAGGCCCTGAAAGGCCAGTGCGCCCGCGTCATCGTGACGGAGATCGATCCCATCTGCGCGCTGCAGGCCGCGATGGAGGGCTATGAAGTCATGACCATGGACGAGGCCTGCCGAATCGGCGATATCTTCGTGACGGCCACCGGTTGCTGCGATGTGATCACGAAACAGCATATGCTCCGGATGAAAAACCTCGCCATCGTCTGCAACATCGGGCACTTCGACCACGAGATCCAGGTCGAGCCCATGCACAAGTACCGGTGGGAAGAGATCAAACCCCAGGTCCATCGCATCCATCTTTCGAAAGGCCGGAGCATCCTCCTCCTGGCCGAGGGGCGGCTGGTCAACCTGGGCTGCGCCACGGGGCATCCGAGCTTCGTCATGTCCAACAGCTTCACCAACCAGACCATGGCCCAGATCGAGCTGTATTCCAACCCGGGCAAGTATCCTGTGGGCGTCTATGTGCTGCCGAAACACCTGGACGAGAAAGTGGCGCGGCTGCACTTGGGCAAGATCGGAGTCAAGCTGGAGAAGCTGTCGAGGAAGCAGGCCGCCTACCTCGGCGTGCCCGCGAACGGGCCCTACAAGCCGGCGCATTACCGGTACTAAAAGGTTGGACCTTTTTGGTAGGGCGGCTTGGTTCAAGCCGCCGGGATGACGGCGCGTTGAGCCAACGCGCCCTACCTTGGCGGAGCCGTTTTGGCTGTGACCCGGCGACGGTTACTCCGTGATCACGATCTTCCAATCGTGATCGTGGTAATGGGCCTGTTCCATCCATGCCTGGCCGAGGTTGTTCACGCGCGCGCCTTCCGCACCGGAATCGCGCAGCAGGTAGCCTTCGATGGAACCCTGCGGGCTCCACGCCTTGAGCTGGATCACGTAGTAGTTGTCGCCCGGACGGGTGTACTCGGCGGGGATCCAGATTTTCCAGATATCCACCATCACGCTGCCGAAGTCCGGCTTGCCGCGAAACACGCCCGCATGTTCGCCCGAGATGTCCAGCGTCGCGTTGGCAAACCACTCGGCCATGACCCAGTATTCGCGCTCCCCGTTCCACCAGCGCACCAGAATCTGTTCATCGGCGTCGCCGGCGAACTGGTTGGCCGTCATCACATAGAGCGTGATTCCATCCCGGTTGGGAATTTCGTTGGTCCCGTTGCCGAGGAAGGTCAGCGCCTGTTCTGGAAGCGTTTCCGTGGCCCGGTTGTCCTGCCCGTCGGCGGAATGGTAGGCCCAATCCATTTCCATGGCGTCCACGGAGAGAACCCCCGGCGACAGGCCCAGCATGAGCGTGAAACAAGCGAGTCGCAATATCTTCATAACCGCTCCTTTACACAATCCGCGGCGCAGACCGGCGAACGGCTGATTGAAAGAATAGCAGAAGCCCGCGTTACTTTCAAATCCTTGACCGCCGCCACCTTCGCGCCAGGGTCAGTGGCACATTGAAGGTCAGGTCGAACATGCGGTGCTCTAAAAGGCCGCCGGGCTTCCCAAACACGGGCACGAGGCGGACGGCGTGCGTGGCCCAGCGCGCGGCGAGGTAGCGCGCCAGTGCGGGGAACGCGCTGACCATCTGCAACGGGAAAGCCATGTAGCCGATATATCGCCAGAACGAAAACGCCAGCGCGATCCGCAAGCCCTTGATGGAACGGCGGCGCAAGACGACGCCCAGCACAAACAGGCCGCGCATCAGGGACCCGGGCGACATCGGCGCCACGGCAAAGAACGCCAGCCCCAGCGCGGCCAAGCGCGCCCCCTCGGTAAGGCTCAAGTCCCGCGTCCACGAATACCATACCGCCCCCGCCAGCACGGTGAGATTGGTCAGTGGAAGCATGGCGAGGTGCACCGCCAGGCAGGTGAGATAGGTTTGCAGCATCGGATTATGGACCTGACCGCGGATGCGCTCGGCATCCTCCGGTGTCAGCATCCCGACGTTCAGCCCGTCCTGTACTTCCTCCATCAGCCGGGCGTTGCGCAGCTCCGGGCGGAAAAGCATGTGGAAGGACAAGGCCGTCTTGTCTCTCAATCGCCGGAACCACCCGCGCCCCCCCGGCTTGACCCTGACGGGAATAGAGGCGGGCCGGTGTACCGCCACGGAGCCCGGGTCGGCCTCCGGTGCAGGCAAGCCGGCGTCCGAGGTGAGGCGCGCGCCCTTGAAATCCGTGGCGGTCCAGCCCGCGTGCGGATCGTCGTCAAAGCCCGCCCGTTTGAGCACCTTGCGCTGGCTGATCCAGGTGGACCATTCATATCTTCGCGCCAGCCTGGCGGCGCCCAGCCGATGCAGGAGAGAAACCCACCGCGCCATGAACAGGCGCTTGGCGTCGTACTCGGTTCGGAACCGCGCCGGATCATCGCGCTCGGGCTGGCTGGCTGGTCGGGGGCGATCGAACAGCCGGTCGTCTATCTCCATTCTCCAGAAACGGCCTTCGATCCATTCGCCCAGGCTGCCGATCCATCCGAGCTTCGGATCAAAGAAGGTCCCGTACACGTCCGCCACGGCGGACTCCGCCCCCAGCTCGACGCTCGCGGCGCGCCGGATCAGCTTCTGGCATAACGCGGCCTGACGCACGCGGAGCGCGCGCCGGGCGCTGCCCCGCTCGAAACGGAGGATGCCTATCCGTCCCTCTGGAAGTCCATGTTCGGGCGCGCCGGGCGGCAACACGAGGAACCGGTAGGGCGCGCCGGCGCGTCCCGGCGCGTCCAGCGTCCGGAGTTTGACCTCGAATCGCCGCGCGGGATGGAATCCCGTCGCGCTGATTTCCAGCAGGGTCCCCGCCGGGAATGCCGGGACACGCATCATAAGGGGTTGCCAGGTCAAAAGATTTTGAACTTGGGCAGATCCTGTATATCAATCATGCCCATCAGGCGTCCGTCATCGTCCACGATGATCAGATCGTCAATGTTGTGCTTCTCGAAAATCGCCAGGACGTCCACGGCCAGGTGCCCGCGGGTCAACCGGATAGGATCCCGGGTCATCACGTCCTCCATGCGCAGCGAGGCGACGTTGCGGGAATTGTCCAGGATATGCCTTCGCAGATCGCCGTCGGTGCAGATGCCGACCACGACGTCGCGGTCGTCCACGACCACGGCCGAGCCGGCGCGCGCGCTGGTCATCGCGAGGACGGCGTCCTGCACGCGCGTGTCCGTGCGCACCTTCGCCACGCGTTCGCCCGTGCGCATGATGTCCTCCACCCGTAACAGGAGGGTGCGGCCGATCGCGCCGCCGGGATGCAGCTTGGCATAGTCTTCCAGTTGGAAGCCGCGCGCCGCAAGCAGCACCATGGCCAGCGCATCGCCGACGGCCAGGGTCGCCGTGGTGCTGGCCGTGGGCGCCATGTTGAACGGACAAGCCTCCCGCTCCACCTTCATAGGAACGACGATGTCGCAGAGCCGGGACAGCGCGCTCTCCGGGTCGCCGGTAAAAGCGATCGCGGGCATCCCCGAGCGCTTGACGAGGGGAAGGAGGTTCAGCAGCTCCTCGGACTCGCCGCTGTAGCTTAACACCAGGAGGGCGTCGTTTTCCTGCAGCAGGCCCAGGTCCCCGTGCATGGCGTCCGACGGATGCAGAAAGAGCGCCGGCGCCCCGGTGCTGGTGAGCGTCGCCGCGATCTTCTGGCCGATCGGCTGATTCTTGCCCACCCCGGTCACTACGATCTTGCCGCCGCGGCCCAGCCGGTCCAGCAGGCATTGCACCGCCTGTTCAAAGGCCGGGCCGAGGTTGTCGCGCACCTTCGCCAGGCCGGCGATCTCGGCCTCCAGCACCTCTCGGGCTCGTTCGATGATATTCAAAAGCTGCTCCTTCCGCGTGGCGCGCGCTTTTCCAAACATTGGAAAAAACCAGGGGGGAGTTTTCCAATGATTGGAAGAAATCTCCAGCCAATTCTTTACCGCGAATTGGAGCTTGTAGGGTTGCCGCTCGCGGCGGGCCGCGATGTAGGGCCGGCGCTTGCGCCGCGCCGCGACCTGAACATCCGGCGATCCGCAAGCGGACGCCCTACATGCGGCGCAATGCGTCTTCTGTTCAATTCCGATCCGGCGTGAAGCCGACGGGGGCCGGGCGGGGGGCCTGCAGCAGGTTCCACGCGGTGTTCAGGATCAGGGCGACGGCCAGCAGGTCGAGGAGCAGGCAGATGCCCCCCACGAGCAGGCTGCCCTGCCGGAAGAGATTCAGGATCGCCAGTTGCGTGAGCGCCGTAATCGTGGTCGCGCACATGAACAGCAGGGGGATCAGGACGAAGAGGGCCTTTTTCCCGGTGCGCCGCAGCCAGGCGAAGACCACGAGCAGGGCCAGCGCGGCGAGGAGCTGGTTGGTTGCCCCGAAGGCCGGCCAGATCGCCTGCCAGGCGGGCATCAGCTTGCCGCCGGGCCCCGGGACCTGGCGAAAGACCACCAGCGCCGGCAACGCCAGGCTGGCCAGCGTGCCGACGATCCGGGCGCGCAGGCCGCTCAAACCGAAGATTTCCTCGAAGATAAATCGGCTCAACCGCGTGCAGGTGTCCAGCGTGGTCAGGAGGAAGGAGCTGACCGCCAGCAGGCCGAACGTCACCGCCGCCTGGCGCGGGATGTGGAGCGCGGAGAGAAACTCGCCCAGGCCGCCGGCGAAAATGGCGACGGGGTTGCGGCCCGCGGGCTTATCCGCCAGGATCATGACGGCGGACAGCGCCAGCAGGGCCAGGACGCCTTCGACCAGCATGCCCCCGTAGGCCACCGGGCGGGCGGCCTTCTCGTTCTGCAACTGCTTGGAGGTCGTGCCCGAGGCGACGATCGAGTGGAAGCCGCTCACCGCGCCGCAGGCGATCGTAATGAACAGGGCAGGGAAAAGTCCCTTCAGCTCCGGGTGCGTCCATCCAGTGAAGGGGTTGTATTGGATCGCCACCGTCCCGCGCGCCGCGGAGGCCAGCAGGCCCAACACCCCGCCTCCGACGCAGGCGTAGAGGAGGAATGAGGACAAATAATCGCGGGGCTGGAGCAGGATCCAGACGGGTAGGATGGAGGCGATGAAGCAGTAGACGATCAGCACGGCCAGCCAGGTGTTCTTGGCGCCGCCCAGCAGGAGCGCCGCAGGGATGTGATCGGCGCGCATCGGGATCAGATGACTGATCCACAAGGCCATGAACACCAGGGGGACGAAGACCAGCGTGGCGCGCCCGATGGACACCTTGAAGCGGTAGAGGACGAGGCCGAAGAGCACGGCCAGGACGATATATAGCACGGATGCCGTGGCCACCACGCCGCCCTGGTGTAACTGGAGATTTGCCGTTTCGGGCTGCGTGACCGGCGCGAAGGTCGAGGCCGTGAGGTCCAGGAAGACGATCTCGACGTACATCAACGTCAGCCAGATGAACACCAGGAAAACGTAGTAGGCCCCGGGGTTGAGGAGTTCCCGGCACATTTCGCCGATCGAGCGGGCGCGGTGCCGCAGGCTGGCGATGAGCGCGGTGAAGTCGTGCACGCCCCCGATAAAAATGGAGCCGACCAGGATCCAGAGCAGGGCGGGGAACCAGCCGAAGGCCAGGCCGGCGATGATGGGTCCGACAATCGGGCCGGCCCCGGCGATGGAGCTGAAGTGGTGCCCGAACAGGACCGGCGTCTTCGTCGGCACATAGTCCATCCCGTCCTGCAGCGTCACCGACGGCGTGACGCGATCGGCCCGGACGTCGAGGTGGCGCTCGAGGAATCGTCCATAAATGACGTAGGCCGCGGCCAGGGCCGCGCCGCAGGCAAGAAAAAGCAAAGCAAGCATGGCTGTTTTTCTCCGCGTCGGAACACGCCGAGCGAAAACGGTAGCACAAAGCCGCGCCGCGGCAAGAGCGAAGCGTGTTTTCAACGGCGAACTGAATCTTCAGCGAACATTGTAGGGCCGCCGCTTGCGGCGCGCCGCTGTACGACGAAATCGCTTGCGGCGCGCCGGTTTTCGGCCTCCGACAAGCGGAGGCCCTACAAAAGACCTTCACCCTGATTGGCGGGTTGCCCGGGTTCGTTAAAGATTCTGGCGCCGCCGGAAGCGCGCAATATACATGCCGTCGCAAGGACCATCCTGCGGTTGAATCCAGAGGCGGCCGTCCGTGGGCTGGCCGGTCAGCGGATGCGGGACCGGATCGAGGCTGAATGCCGAATGGGCGCGAAGAAAGCCGATTGTGATTTCCAGCGTTTCGACAAGGGTCAGGGTGCAGACGGCGTAGACCAGACACCCGCCGGGTTTCACCCGGGAAGCCGCCTGCGCCAGGATCTCCAGTTGTTGCGTGGCGCGGCGTTTGATGTCGCCCGGCGACGTCCGCCAACGGGCGTCTGGATTGCGCGACCAGGTGCCCAGCCCGGAGCAGGGGGCATCCACCAGCACGCCATGAAATACTTCGTCAACAGGCGCGCCGGCCGCGGCGATGCGGATGAGGGAGTGACCGGCCGACCCGGCGCGCCGGCGCAGGCGGTGCAGGGCCGCCGTCCGGACATCCGTGGCCAGGATCCGGCCTCGGTTGTTCATCAGGTCGGCCAGGTGCAGGGTCTTGCCGCCCGCGCCCGCGCACACGTCCCACCAGCTCTCGCCGGGTTGAGGCGCGGAGACAAGACCTACGCACTGCGAGGCCAGGTCCTGGACCTCAAAACGGCTTCGCGACTCGGCCGCCAGCCGGTTGAGCGGCGACGAACCGGGCAACGAGAGCGCTGACTTCAGGACGGGGTGCCGAACGGCAGGCATCCCTTCGTGGTGAAGTGCGAGCAGGACCTGTTTCTCGTCACCCCGCCTGGCACGCAACCAGGTGGGCGGGCGCTGCTGGACGGCCTCGATAAACGGATAGACTTCCGTGGCGAGCGTATCCGGAACCCAGCGCGGCACCAGGTCCTCGATCTCCGGCGAAGCAGGCAAGTCAAGCCAGCGCGCCGCCCGGGCTGCCTTCTCCCGCAGGGGAAGGAGACCGGATGGAGACAGTTCGCCGGGCGATCTGCCGGCGGACTGCAGGAGCGCCGCGCCGACCGGGTGCGCCGCCGCCGCGTCCAGCCCCCACGCCAGGGCGCAGGCTTTTTCCAGCGGGGCCTGCTCCATCCAGCCCTTCCAGCGAAAATACGAAAAGACCACGTCGCCCAGGAAACGCCGGTCGCGCGATCCGCATTCCTTGTGGGCGCGGAAAAACCGGTTGAGCGCCGCGTCGGCCGGCTCGCCGTGGTCCACCGCGTCGGCGATGATCCGCATCAGGGCGACGGCGCGCGCCGCCAGGTGGGCGGCGACATCGGGACGAAATACAGGCTGAACGGTCGGATTCATCGCAGAACAGCCACTATAGTATAAAAGGGCTTCACAAGGCAGCTTGGAAGGAAGCCCGCGGGGCCGCGGGGGTTCAGAAAATCAGGTTTCGATTTTACCGCCTTTCATGTCATTATGCGCCAGTCCATAATAGAAAAAATGTCTTTGTAGGGCCTTCGCTTGCGAATGGCCGTTTAGCGGCGCGCCGCAAGCGGCGACCCTACAACATACGCATGTCCAGACAATTACGGACTGATTAGTATGTCGTCGAGTATCATGCCGTCCGGAACGGGAGAAACCGTATGAAAGACGTACTGCTCTGTCTCACGGCGTTGTTTCTGCTGGCGTGGGTGATCTACCTCAAAATGGAAGTCGTCAAGCTCATGGAGCAAAACGAGAAGCTGGCCGCGCGTTTGAAACAGAAGGTGGACAGGGAAAAAGGTGGACTAGAAGTAAGCGAGGAAGCCCAGGCGTGGGGCAAGAAACCGCCGTGGGTTAAATAAACAGGCGCGTTCCGGGGTATTATACGTTGAATGATGCACCTCCTGCGTAAAGGCCGCCGCCTCCGGATCGTGCTGGGCGTCATGGCCACGGCGATCTGGTGGACCTGCGCGGCGTATGGACAGACGGTTCCCGTCGTACTGACGTGGTCGGAAGAGCCCCAGACCACCGTGACGGTATTCTGGCAGCGCTCCGCGCCGGGTCGCGGCACCGTCCGGTACGGGCTGACGACAAACTATACCCATAATGCGTGTGACGGCGGCGGCACAAGGAGGCATCGGGTTACGCTGCGGGACCTGACGCCGGGAACGCTCTATCACTACGAAGCCGCTTCGACCGACGGCTTTACGGCGGGTGACCGCTCGTTCCGCACGGCGTCCGGCCCGACCGGATCGGTGAACCTTGTGGTCCATGGCGACCTGCATGGAGGCTACAGTGCGGAGTGGAGCCGTTCGGTGGCGGAGGCGATCCGGGATGCCGGTCCGGACCTGGTCATCCACATGGGCGATCTATCCAACCAGCATGACACCCCGGGGTTCTCCACGTGGGGCGATTTTTTTAACGTCACCACGGACGAACTGGACCGGGTCGTCTTCATGCCCGCGCCGGGGAACCACGACGATCCGGGCTACGGCAGCGCCTACTTCTGGCAGTTTTTCAGCCTCCCAACGCGGCCGGTGTCCGGGAATCCATCCTCCTACCGGGCGGGCAGCGTGCATTTCCAGGTGCTGGACTCGGACGCCGGGGTCGAGGCGCAGACCAACTGGATGATGTGCGACCTGCAGGCGGCCGCGTACGACACCAACGTGGCCTGGATCGTGCCGTATTTTCATCGCCCACCGTACTCGTGGGGCGAACGTGCGGGCGACGACTTCATCAAGACCAACTGGGCCCGGCTGTTCACGATGTACGAGGCGGACCTGGTGTTCAGCGGGCACAGCCATAACTACCAGCGCACGGTGCCGATCCGGGGCGTTACCTATGTCGTGGCCGGCGGGGGGGGCGCGACGCTCTACACCTCGGCCTTTACGCCCGGCAGCCATGAGTACGCGACCACCTGCTACCATTTCGTGTCCGTGCAGGTTACCGGGCGCGTCATGCGCTACCGCGCGATCCGGAGCGACGGCCTGGTGTTCGAGGACCTGGCCATCACCAATGCGCGGCGCAAGGTCCGGGTGGATCCGGCCTTTCCGGTCCGGGGCGCGACGGCAAAGATCCTGTACGATGCCGCCCAGGGACCGCTGTTCTACTCCTCGCCGGTGTATCTCTACCTGGGCGTGGACGCGTTCACCGGCGCCCTGGTGAACGCGGCGATGACGTACAACGCGGGGAGCGGGCTGTGGGAGTACGATTACGTCGTCCCGGCCGCGACCTCGAACCGGATCGCCTTCGTCTTTCACGACTCGGCGAGCACGAACTGGGACAACAATTACACCTACAACTGGCAGGCGCTGCTTGACGACATGCCGTATGTGCCGGACGCGACGCCGGACCCGCGCCTGGTCGTCGCCGGCTCGCCGGTGATCACGACGAATCCCGCCGCGCAGAACAATCCCGGCGACAATTTCGATTTCGTCACGAACGGTGCGCCCCTGGAGGCGCGCGACACGTCGGGGTTCGGCAATTTCGGGCAGCTGTATTTCAATTACGACG
>JAHJJH010000015.1 GCA_018823105.1 Verrucomicrobiota bacterium
GGCGCGGCGGCGAGCGCAGCCGCCCGCCGCGGGAAATCCTGGGTGAAATCCGCCGCCTCGCCGAGCACGGCATCCGCGAAGTTACGCTGCTCGGGCAGATCGTGGATCGTTACGGTCTGGATTTATCCCCGCCCACCGACCTGGCGCGCCTCCTGGAACAGACCTGTGAAATCCAGGCCCTCCTGCGCGTGCGGTTCCTGACCAGCCATCCCAACTGGCTGACCGACCGGCTCCTGGACGCCGTCGTGGCGCTGCCCAAGGTCTGCCCATATTTCGAGGTGCCGTTCCAGTCCGGCAACGACGAGGTGCTCGCTCGGATGAAGCGCGGCTATGAGGCCGACGACTACCGCCGCGTGGTGGGGCGCATCCGCGCCCGGATTCCCCATGCCGCCATTCACACGGATATCATCGTGGGCTTCCCCGGCGAGACCGAGGCCCAGTTCATGGACTCGCATCGCCTGCTGGAGGAGTTGCGGCTGGACGTGGCGCACATCGCGCAGTATTCCGAGCGCCCCGGGACCGCCGCGGCGCGAAACATCGAGGACGACGTGCCGGCGGCGGAAAAGCAGCGGCGCTGGCAAGTGCTGGAAGCCCTGCAGACCGGCATCCAGGCGGGGAAAAACTCGGCCCTCCTGGGCCGGACCGTGGAGGTCCTGGTCGAGGAGCGCGCGAAGAACGGACGCTGGAGCGGACGCACGCCCCAGAACAAGCTGGTTTTCTTTGACGATCCCCGCGACCTGCGGGGCCAATTGGTCCCGGTCTCCCTGGATTGGACCGGGCCCTTCACGCTGATCGGCAAGGCGGCGGCCCCGTAGCCGCCCGGTCCGGCGTCTCACGGCAGTTCGATGAAATCCGCGCCCAGCTTGGGAATCTCGCCCATGCGCTGGTGCAGTCCGCGGAAGGCGCCCCGCCAGAGCGCGGGCACGCGCGACAGGCGTCCGCTGACCGCCTCCCGCGCGAGCAGGTAGGCCAGGTGCACCGGCAGCTTGACCGCGGCCGGACGCACGTGCCGCCGGTAGAACCGGCTGAAGCTCTCGCCCCACTGCTCGAAGAATTCGTCGCTCTCGCGCTCTTCGACATCTTCCCGGTAGAACATGCGCGCCTCGGGCACGAAGCGCACGCGGAAGCCCTCGGCGCGGGCCCGCAACGAGAAATCAATGTCCTCGTAATAGAACGCGTAGCCCGGGTCGAACAATCCCGCCTTTTCGAAAACCTCGCGCTTCACCAGCAGCCCGCAACTGACCGCGAAATCCACTTCGCGCTCCCCCGCGAAAGTCTTGTCGTCGGGCCTTCCCGCGCCGATGCTCTTGATGCCGGGCGGGAACTTGCGGAACCGCGTGCCGATGGACCAGATGCGGTCCGGGGCGTCCGCCCGAAGAATCTTGGGGGTCAGGAGGCCGGCCTCGGGGTCGCGCTGCGCGACGCGCACCAGTTGTGACAGTAGGTCCGGATCCACCGTCGCGCGGCTCAAGGTGAAGAAAACATAATCGGCCCCGAGGCGCACGGCCAGATTGCAGCCCGCGTTGAAGGCCGCCGGGATGCCCATGCCCTCCGGCCGCCGGATCACCCGGACGTCGGGCCAACGATCCCGCGCAAGGTCTTCCACCCCTGCCCGTCCGCTCACCAGGATCAGGCTCCGCTGCCCGTAGTCCGAAGCCCGCAGACTCTCGATCGCCCGTTCCAGGTCTTCCGCGCCGCCGACATCCACCGCCACGGCGGCGACCATCGGTTCCACCGGCAGCGCGGCCCGACGTTCCGGCACGACCGCGACCTTCTCGGGCGTCGTCAACTCCCGCACCAGTTGCAGGGCGGCGGCGAAACAGTCGTCCACTTCCATGTGCTCGAATTGAGCCGCGCGGCCGACGTACCGGAGATTGGCGAACTGCGCCAGGTGAGCGCGGGCGGCGTCCACGTCCTTTTCGTAGTCGCAACGGTAGACCGGGTAGGAGAACTCGCGCGTGACCTGGGTCGTGTCGAGCACCTGGTCCATGCGGAAGATGCCCGAACCCGCGAGGTCCTTGACGGTCTTGTCCAGGTAATCCGGCCGGTCGCGGTCGGTGACCTCGGCACAGACGACCGAGGTCTCCGGCGGGCCGAGCTGGGGATCCATGTTCTTGAATTCGCACAGGCGGTTCACCGAAAGGCCACCGTCCATGTAGTAGATCCAGTGATTGGGCGTCGTCTGGGGCTTGTTGACCAATACGTAGACGGCGGAAACGGCACGGTAGGTCAGCGGCGGCTCGTGACCCAGCAGGCGGCAGAGGTTCGTCAGCGGGAT
The DNA here is from genome assembly GCA_018823105.1 of Verrucomicrobiota bacterium. Classification (GTDB taxonomy): domain Bacteria; phylum Verrucomicrobiota; class Kiritimatiellia; order CAIQIC01; family JAGNIJ01; genus JAGNIJ01. The sequence continues at coordinate 2,279 of JAHJJH010000015.1, forward strand.
GGTGGAGATGACCCAGTCGCCCCGCGATTCCTGCTCGCCGTTTCCGTCCCGCCACCGGACGCCGGCCACCCGGCCGTTCTCAATCCGCAGCCCCGTGACCTCCGCGTTGAGGCGCACGGCGTCCTTGACCTCGTCGTGCAGGCGCTCGCAGATCGAGCCGTAGCCGCCGCGCTGGGGATAGTAGAAGTAATTGAATTTCTTTTTCGACCCCTGCCGGATCACGTCGAGCGGGCCGGCGATGCGGACTTTCTTGCGCGCCCACTCCACGGAGATCTGGTCCGGGGGGATCCCGAACATCTTGACCGTGTAGGGGGAGAACAGGAAGCGTTCAAGCGTGCGCCCGTATTTTTTCAGGCAGTAGTTCCGGAACGAAGATTCCGGCAGCCCGCGCGGCCGGGCGAGGTAGGTCCACGGGATGGAGAGCGTCTTGCCGGGGAAAAACCGGCGGCAGAGCTGGACGACGTCCACGGGGTCATGCAGCCACTTGCCCCCGAGGCGCACGGCGCTGACCCGCGCGAGGCGGTTCATCGGGACGAGGGAGAGCAGTTGCTGCAGGATGTGCTCGTCGTGAGTGAACAGCCGGTGGGCGGCCCAGTCGCAGGTGTGCCCGTTCCACTGGAAACTGTGCGCGAACCCGCCGAAGTAGGAGGCGCCCTCGAGCACCTCCACCTCGAAGCCCTTCCGCCGCAGCAGGCAGGCCACGCTCAAGCCGGATACACCGGCGCCGATGATGACGACTTTCACAATATACTCGTCGGCAAAGACATCCGTTCCTCGTGCGCTGAATTCTACCCGCGAATATGGGCAGGCGTGTTTTGTTATCTAAAACAGAGCCCACGCGCAATCAATTTCTTACTGGTAGAAAGGCCGACGGTGGCGACTGCGGCGCTGGACGAGGCGTATGATTCGGGTTGCGCGATCTATCAGTGCTGCGGAAGGATGCGTGTCGGATGGCGCGTTGCGCGATCCCGGATCGGCTCGCCGTGAGGCTCGCCCTATTCTTTATTTATGGGGCTGACCCCGAGCCTTCCCGAGCCTTCCTTTCATGCTATCTGACCCCGAGCCGAAGGAAGTAAACTTATAACTTAATCACCGACCCCCGACCTACTGACCTAGCCTGTCCGCTCCTCCGCCTCCGCCTGTGGGACGTCTTGTGGAGACGTGACCCCTCTCGCCTTAATTCAAGGGCTTCCCCTGTTCATGCTCCACGTTCATGGGCGAATTCGAGGACTGCCGCTCCACTTGCCTATCGCCACCCACATAGCGTGAGGGCATAGGCCAAAAGACGATTTCGCGCCTGCCTTGTTGGCCACCACCTATCCAAATACAGTCCCCAATCCTCCGGCAGAGTTCATTAAGGATTTCTCGAACCGAAACGTTCTGCATATCGACGGATACGGGTGTGGAATATAATTTCACCAATTCTCTTATAGGATTATTCGTATCTGAATACATTCTCGCTTTCGAGCAAGCACCAATATTCTCGGGAAGCCGACACAGCACTTCTGCAAGGGGAAGTGATTCAACTTTGAATGTAGTCAAAATAGTGTTAAGAGGGTAGTCAGTCGAGTTGGTTTTTGAGGCCTGCAAGATATTCACCAATCCATCCTCTTCGCTCCATACATATTGCCCATCTTGTCCAGCTAGACTCGTGAGAAACGAATGCAATGTATTGGTCTCAAGCAGCAGATAGAAACTTTCAGTTCTCCCGCCATAGGGAGGCAACTGATCAAAGCAAATCGGAATGCCCGCATCGTGTATGACACTGTAAATCAGGCTGAACATTGATTGCTCGTTAAATTGCAATTCCCGGATTGGGTGCTGCAGCACGGATTCCTGGGTCAAAGAGGTTATGCCAGCCTGTTCTTCTCCGTACGAGGAAGATGCTATGAAGATGGAAAGAAATAAAGCGACTAAGAGCCCCGCGCGAATCTTCTGTCGCTTCGCGGGCCTAGAGAACCACGATTGCCCTTGCTTCAAATCCATGATATTCTATCCTTTATAAAAGGTTAGTTACAGTAGCCAGGATCCGAGCACGCGCCACTCGCGGTTTGCGCACTATCATTATCAGTGGTCACGCACCAGAAACCCATGTCGCAGCCATTTACCCAGATATGTTGCTTCCGTTTCGATTTGAAGTTATCTGGCATGAACGGCTCCATCAGCGGCGTCACAACCGACTGGGTATCTATAAATGTGCCGTCGCTTTCAATAGGCCCGCCGCCCCAACCGAAAATATCAGTATACGGATACTTCACACAATATAACCGAATGTCTTCTGTCCATTCAAGGGATGCTGTCCCTATTTCAGGCAAAGGTGCACCTTTATTATCATGCACTTGGAATTTCACGCTTGTGCGATGACTTAGTATTTTCCCTTCTTGGTTCCTAAATACTTCCGTTGTTTGATCTATTATTGAAAGACTAGCAGGTTTCACAACTTCCACACCATGAGTGGATTCGCAAGTTCTCCCATCAGGATCGGTATAACGCACCGTTACTGTACCATTGCCCAGGGCATATCCCCGCAAGTCTACACTGGCGCCAGAATTGGCAAGAAGACAAAGAGGCCCTGATGCCACCCACCACGCATACGTCCCCCCAGATGGATTCCCAACAGCAGTCAAGTTGATGGTTGGGTATTGTGAGGCGCCTTGGCAATCCGATACATTATCGCAGTAAATGATAGTTTTATTAGTACCGGTTATGGACACTATGCATTCCCACCCTTCAGGCGTCGGACCCTGCTGAGCCAAAGCCGAACTCCATGCAATAAGCTGGACTACGACAAAGATCACCAAGCGGTGAAGTTTCATAGAATAATAAGGTCCAAGTCAGAATTGATTTCATCCAGCATGGAAACCAAGCGGGACGTCGTGTAGTTCACCGCCTGCGCATCCACTTTCCCGGGATCCAAGTCCGCAAGCAAAAGCAACGCCTTAACGTCCAGATCCCACTCATCCAACATGCCGACGTTCACTCCCTGCGCGATGCGCACGCGACTTGCATATTCTTTGGCTTGATCCATATCGCCTTGCTTGCGAGAAGCCAAGGCAAGCCAGTACCAGGCGTACGCACAAAGCGGATGCGTTGGGGCCGATCTGACAAGCCGCTCAAATAAATTGAGTCCTTCGATTGAGCGTCCTTGCCTTATCAACCGACGGCCATATGGGATGCCAATATGCGCGAGTCCCTCCGATGGCGTGGCCGAATCGTCAAGAAATGATCGGGCAAATGACTCTGCCCGACGGAAGTCGCCTAGCAGGTAGTATGCTTCGAAGACCTGGCCAAGATATGCCCAATAAAACGCATTGTCTGACCACAGCCAGTTTTGTTTCTTCTCATCGAAACTTTCCCAGAGTGAAATTGCTTGTTCGTAGCAGCCAAAATCATGGACCTGCCGGCGCGTCAGTTTAAACAAAATGGCCACGGCAGCAGTCGGATGCGCCGCCTCGCGAAATTGCTCAAGAGCGAGAGCTTCTCCATGGGAGAAAAGTTCTTTGCCCCACGCCCGCAGAACTGCGGGCCCATGCTGAAGTTGTCGGGCAAAATTCATCAGGATGTCGGGATCCTGAACGTTGCTCAACGCGGCGGTCATCAGGGGCCGGGCTTCCAGGAGCGCGTCGGGCTGGCCGGCCGTGATAAGAGTTTTAACCCAAAGAAGTTGAGCTTGAAGGCGGAAGCGGATGGGAAGGGATTCCGCTTCGAAGAACTGGCGATAAAGCCCAGCGGCCGCCGTGTGATTCCCTAAAAAGCTTTCCATCCGAGCCAGCGCCCAGACGGACTTGGCCCACACGCTATCCCCGGGAGGAAGTTCTCTGATGTTGCGCTGAAGCAACGGATGGGCCAGGTCGTGGCGTTTGGCCATCATGCAGGAGAGCGCCAGGCTGTGGATGGCGCGCGGGCCGGAGTCCTGCCCATATTGGGTATCGGCGTACCGAATGAGACCGTCCAAATCCGGCGTCCGTCCTTCCCATAGGCTTGCCCGGACCACCTCCTTGGCTGCGGCCAGCCATTCGTTGCGGCTCAACCCCGGCGTTTGCAGGAGTTGCTCGGCCAACTCCCGCTTGCCTGTCGCGTCGCCGGGTACTGTCTTGGCCGAGGCCAGGATCATCTTCCGGATCTCTGCTTCGACGATAGGGAACCGGCCACCTTCCCGGGCGGACCAGGTCTCGGCGAATTCGCGCCACTGGCGCATATTATGCTTGCGCAGTTCCCGCACAATGATCAGCACGGCGCGCGACCGGATGGACGCGGGCGCCCGGTCGAGGGCCGCCAGTAATCTCTCCTTAATCTGCCATCCGCCGAGTCTTCGGCGTGCGGCGATCAGGAGCGGCCACGAAGAAAGCGTCTTGGCGCCGAATTTACCCCGGCGAATGGAGTCCTCGGCTAACTCCAGGGCGCGGCCGGGATCGTTCATGGCCAGGGCCACCCGCGCCAGGCCTTGCCGGGCGCGGCAGGCGCCGCGGGGATTCGCCACCAGCGCTTGTTCGAAGAACTCCCGGGCCGACTCCGGTTCGCCTTCCTGAAGAAACAAATAACCCAGCCGGCTGGCCACGACACTGACGCGGGGCGGTAAAGGAGGAACAAACACCTGGCCATTTTCAGCGAGACGGCGATTCGCCTGGCGTACTTGCTGCTCAAAGGCCGCCATCTTCTGCTCCGCGACGTCCACCGCATGGCGAGCCATGAGTAGCGCTTGCTCAACGCGAGGAGCCTTCAGCAACGCGTGGACGTGACCGAACAAGGGACGCAGCCATAACTCGTGATGATCGAGGCTCCGGGTGGATGCTTGCAGATAGATGCCGGCCGCTTCTTCAAACCGGCCGCGTTTGAATTCGCTGTCGGCCACCAGACTCAGAACGCGGGACTGATCGTGCGGAGTCAGGCCCGGCGCGGCAAGCACTTGGTTGGCCTGGGACAGGCCGGCGGCGTAATCCCGCGCATGGACGCGCTCGCCGATTTCACGCAAGGTCGAGGCCAGAACGGTTCCATCGTGCGGCTCTTGATAGGGCCGCTTGCGGAACTTCCTCCTTGTCGTATTCATCCTCCTGCCCCAACTCATTCGGCGGCTCACAGAACCGCCGCTACAACGGCCACGTGCGGGACGCCCGTGTCACTTTTTTAAAAAAGGCGGCCGGTAAGCTAGATCCCCGAGGGCACCTTCGCATCCCGGCCAATGACGACACGTTGCTTTAGCTCTACTGCTGCAGGCGGTCTGTCGCCAAAAATCAAAAAATCTATTGTTCACGATATATCTCCGCCGCCACTCCTCGGCGAGCCGTTGCGCGCATCGCGTCCGCCGCTGTGGGAAAACGGGCGCGCGTATAGAAGGCATCGTCGCCCGGTCGGGCGTTATCCAATGAAATCGGGCGAACTCGGACATTGCGAGGGCCTCGCCGGGATCGCCCCGCACCAGACGCGGGCAGGATCAAAACAGCTGCCGCCATTGTCGCGGCGCCGGCAACCTGTAAAAACTTTCTTCGTGTTACAGGCTTCATGGTTATCCGATAGCATATTTACAGATGATGGCAAGTATTATTTGCATAAATTATATATATTGTATTATACGTCCTATATGTATAACTATCATAAGTTTATGCGCTATTTCCTTCTCGCATTTTTTCTTGTCCACACTTGGATTACGGTCAAAGCGGATACGATCGCGTTTTTCTATGCACTGAATGCTGATCTCCAAGGATTGAAGGAATTGGCGCGGGAAACGGGACAACCTGTGGCGTTGGGTTCGCGGAGAATCCAGCGGTTGTCTCTGGGGCCGCACACGATTTACTCGGTGAAGATGGGTTCGGGCAGTGTGGAGACGGCCGCCTCCGCCCAAGCGTTGCTTTCGCGTTTCCGGTGCGACTGGGCTTTTTCCCTAGGCCCGGCGGGCGCGTTGTCGGGCAATCTTGAAACCGGTCGCTGGTATCGCGTGGACCGCGTCATCGCCTGGCAGCGCGGGACAGAGGGATCCACCGGCATGTCCATGTCAGAGTCCTCGACATGGAAAACAGATTGGGGCCGTTTCCCCGCCAACACACTCCCCCTGCTCTTTCAATCAACTTCCACCATCTCTGTTGCTTCCGGGGAATTGTTTGTGGCGTCCACGAGTGAACGCGACCGCTTGAGCGCCGTCACACAAGCCGATGCGGTGGACATGAACAGCTTCGGGCTGGCCCTGGTTTGCGCGGACCACGGCGTGCCGCTATTCATGTGGAAGGTCATCAGCGACCATGCCGATGAAAGCGCCTCGGAACTTTTTCGCGCGTTTGTCTTGGCTTATCAGGGCGAGGGCGGAAAGGCCCTGGCGGAAATCATCGCGGCGTTGCCGGCCAATCCGCGCGATCCAGCCTCGTATCCGGCCATCGAGAAGTTGCTGCGCGAGGACGATCAGTAGTCCATGGCCTTGAAGCACAGGGTGGCGTTATGGCCGCCGAAGCCGAGGGAGTTGTTCAGGCAGGCGCGCACTTTCGCCGTACGCGCCTGGTTCGGCACGTAGTCCAGGTCGCAGTCCGGATCGGGGGTCGTGTAATTGATCGTCGGCGGGATCACGCCGTTTTTCAGAGTCAGAACACAAGCCACGGACTCGATGGCCCCGGCGGCGCCCAGCAGGTGGCCCGTCATGGACTTGGTGGAGCTGATCATGACCTTGCGGGCCTGTGGCTCGCCCAGGGCGGCCTTGATGGCCAGCGTTTCGCACTTGTCGCCGAGCGGCGTACTGGTGCCGTGGGCGTTGATGTAGTCGATCTGGTCCGGCGTCAGTCCCGCGTCCTGGATGGCCAGGCTCATGCCGCGGGCGGCGCCGCGGCCGGCTTCGTCCGGGGCGGTGATATGATAGGCGTCGCAGGTGCGGCCGTAGCCGGCGAGTTCGCAGTAGATCTTCGCGCCGCGTTTCCGGGCGTGCTCGAGTTCCTCGAGTACCAGCACCCCGGAACCCTCGCCCATGACGAAGCCGTCGCGGTCCTTGTCAAAAGGACGGCTGGCCCCGGCCGGATTGTCGTTGCGGGTGCTCAAGGCGCGCATGGCGCAGAACCCGCCCAAGGACAACTCGCAAATCGCCCCCTCGGCGCCGCCGGACAGCATCAGGTCCGCTTCGCCGTGCTGGATGATGCGCAGCGATTCGCCCAGCGAATGGGTGGCCGAGGCGCAGGCGGACACGATGCAATAATTCGGACCCTTCAGACCGTATTCAATGGCGACCAAGCCGCTGAGGATGTTCATAATCATCTGCGGGATCATGAACGGGGAGAACCGCGAGGGGCCGCGGGCCACCAGCACCTTGCTTTGCTCAAAGGTTATCTGGAGCCCCCCGACGCCGCTGCCGATGATCACGCCCGCGCGATCGCCGTTCACCTGGTCCATCTGCAAACCGGAATCCGCCACAGCCATCTTGGCGGCGGCCACCCCGTATAGGCAGAACGGATCCATGTGCCGCTGTTCCTTGCGGGGGACAAAGGCGTTGGGATCGAATTCGACCACCTCGCCCGCGATTTGGGAGGTATAGGCCGACGCATCAAACGATTGGATCCGGCGGATCCCCGACTGGCCGTTGACCAGACGCTCCCAGAACTTTTGCAGGTCGCATCCCAACGGGGAAACGACTCCCATTCCCGTTACCACCACTTTTCTGGCTGTCATGTCTGCCTCCCGTGTTAGAAATCGGGCCGTGGCCCGTGGGTTTTTCGCCGCGCGACCGGTCCGTCGGATGCCTTGTGAACAACAAACCGAGGATGCTCCCTCGGGGGCATCCTCGGCCTGAAGCACGACACGAAATCAGGCCTTGCCGAAGCCTTTTTCCTTCAGGTAGCTGATCACC
>JAHJJH010000187.1 GCA_018823105.1 Verrucomicrobiota bacterium
GCGGATCCTCAAGACGCGCCTGGAGGATCAGTTGAGGCGCCTGCGGGTTTTGCACGCGCGGGATCTGCGGGAAGGCTTCGGCGGGGCTTTCATGCCCGGCGCGGCCAACAGCAAGTACAAGGGCGCGGCAAAGGATTTCGTCTGGCAATGGTTCTTCCCGGCCAAGACACTCACCTATGTGCCCGCAACGGGCCAACGCCGCCGCTGGCACCTGTACGAAACACAATATCGCACGGCGCTGTGGCGCGCGGTGCAGGGCGCGAAGCTGACCAAGCGCGTCACGGCCCATACGTTCCGGCACAGGTTGATTCGGCGTGTTGCCCACACGCCTCACCCCTGCGGGGCTTTCGCCTTTGGCGAAATTCCTTTCGCGGCTACCCTCGCCGCTTAAGTTGCCAGCCACCTGCTGCGCGCGAATTACGACATCCGCACCATTCAGCAACTTCTCGGGCACAGCGATCTCCGGACCACGATGATTTACACCCACACGGTTAAAAGTCGCACCATCAAGGATCTCGAAAGCCCGCTGGACTTGACCCCCGAGCAGCTCCGCTTTGAGGGTTGACGGCCCGACGGGCCATGGAACGGGATTCGGAACCCGCCGCCTCGGCCCGGCGCCGGAAAATGTCGCGGCAATGCGCTTGACGCAAGGGTGGGGGCGATTAAAATCATTTAATCGGAAGCTCGACAACGGGCGCGGAAGATTCGTGCGACGGAGCGTCTCGGGAGAGAACATGACGGGCCATTCAAAGAGCGCGTGGAAGCGGATCGGGTTGCTCATGGGCGCCGTCCTCGCGATCGTCGTGGGCGGATGTTCCCGGAGCGCCGGCAGCCTGGACCGGATAGAGGAACGCGATCCGTGGCTGCGGCGCGCGCGCGAGCGGAAGAACCAGCAGGACCTGGACGGCGCCATCGAGCTGTTCAACAAGGCCCTGGAGCGCAAGCCGAACCTGGCCCGGGCGCATTTGGAAGTAGGCATCCTGTACGACTCGCAGAAGCAGGATTACCTTCGTGCCCTATACCACTACCAGCGTTACCTGGAGCTGCGACCCCAGACCGAGAAGCGTTCCGTGGTCGAGGATCTGATCCGTCATGCGCGGGTCCGGTTTGCCACTTCGCTCCCGGCGCAGCCGTCCGGCGCCATCGAGGAAATTGTCATGTTGCGGCGCGAAGTGGAGGCGCTGCGCGGCCGCCTGGCGGAGGGGGGCAAGAGCGCCCCGAAGGAATCCTCGACGACCGCCGCGTCGTTCGGCGTGACGGCGGCTTCCGATGGCCGGCCGAAAGCGCCCGAACCCGTTCCGGCCCAGCCGTCCATGTCCACCTACGTGGTGCAGGCGGGGGACACCCTTTCCCGAATCGCGGAACAAATGTACGGAAACTCGAGCCAGTGGGAGAAAATTTACGAGGCCAACCGGAACACGTTGAACAGCCCCCAGAGCATTCGTGTGGGCCAGACCCTCGTCATCCCAAGGTAATAGAATCATTCTCCATCAACCATCAACCATCAACCCCCGAGGCTCCCATGGCCGACACCGATTTTTTTGACGACGATCTGATCAAGCAACGCGAAAGCGCGAAGCGCATCAAACTGGGGCCGGCGGATGAGCCGGCGGTCCCGCTGGGCGAGCCGGCCTCCGACGAGGTGCCCGTGCGGCCCATCACCGACTTCAACCTGACGCGCATGGCCCGCTTCAAGCAGGACATGGGCGAGCGAAGCGCGCAGGCCTCGCAGGACATCGAGCGACTCCACCAGCGCCAGGAGGAAATCGAGCGGGAAAAACACGATACGGACGACTTGCGACGCAAGACCGAGGAATATGAACGCGGCAAGCGCGACATGGTCGAGCGGTTCGGCCAGTGCCTGGTCACCCTGGAAAAGGAGGAGCTCCGGGCGGAGAAGCTTTCCGAGTTGCTGGCCTCCATTCGGAAGCGGTTCAAGATGATGATGGGGGAACTCCAGGAACTCAACGAGGAGGGCTGGCCGGAAGACTCTTATCGCGACGAGTTGACCCGCGCGTTGAGCATCCTCGAGAACGCGCGCCAGGAATATAACAAGTCCATGTCGCGGCTGGACGCGATCCAGGGCGAAAAGGGTCCGGTGGCGGAGCACGCGCCGGTGACGTTCGAGGATCGGCATGCCTTCCAGGAAATCGAGCATTCCTTCGGATACTGGATCAAGGTCGGCCTGGCGGTCAGCCTCCCGCTCATTGTATTTCTTGCGATCCTTACGGCGGTGCTGATCGTGCTGCAGTCATCGCTGTTGATTTAAGGGAATGGGATTCATGTGCGCCGTCGCCAGGAAAATGCCGTTCGAGCGCCGGCTCAAGGAGCTGGAGCGCGAGGCTCGGCAGGTGCGTGCCGATCTCAAGGTGCTGAACAAGGCGCTGCAAAAGCCGGAACGGCTGGCCGCCGTATCGCGGCCCAAATCCCTCAAGAAGATCGAAGAGGCCGTCGCGCCGCCGAACCGCGGCGATCCCGTGGTCCGTTCCCGGGAGCCGGGAGCCGGGGCCCCGCCGGTTCCCACGGGGGAGCTGTTTGCCTGGCGGTCACCGGTTCCCGTGCGGGAGAAAGGTCGGACGGCGCCGGGCCGGGCCGCGGAACCCACGCCCAAGGCCGGCCATCTCCTGCAGGACGACCGGTTCGCCAACTACTTTTCCAGCGGGAGCTTTGTGAGGACGCGCCCGGCGGCGGGGGGCAGCCGCGTACAGCGTAACAAGGCTCTTTTCATGCTCGTCCTGGTGATTATTTTCGGCTTCATTCTCTTCAGCTTCCTGTTCTGACCCACATGGAAACAAAGGCAGAGCGTCCGGCCGTGTTGCGCTTGGATTCAACCTGGGGCGCCGTGCGGGTCGAGGCGCGCGGGGGACGGATCACGTCCTGTTCACTGCCGGCCCTGCGCGCCGAGCCGGGACAGCCCTTCCGCTGGAAAGCGGTGCGGGTCCGTGCCGAGTCCCCCGACGACCGGGCAGTACTGGTCCGCGCGCGACGCTTCATCCTTTCGCTGTTCAAGGGACGGCCCGGCAAGCCGCCGCCGCTGGAGTGGCCGGACGTCGCCCCATTCACCCGGCGCGTCTGGCGCGCCCTGACCACCCTGCCGCCGGGCGTCGTCGTGGGCTATGGCGAACTGGCCAGAAAAGTGGGGCGTTCCGGCAGTGCCCGCGCCGTAGGCCGCGCGTGCGGCGCCAATCCCCTGCCGCTGTTCATTCCGTGCCATCGCGTTCGGGCCGGCGACGGCGGACTTGGAGGTTTTTCCGGTGGATTGCCCTGGAAACGACTGCTCCTCGATCGCGAAAGCCGCGCCGCGAAGAAGCCGGCCGCCGGCGCGCGCGCGCGGCACAAATGATCCGGCGCGCACGGATCGTCGAACGGGGACTCGCCACGTGAAAACAGCCATAGCCTGCGGGGGCACCGGCGGACACATCTTTCCCGGTCTGGCGACGGCGGCCGTGCTCCGCCGCCGCGGCCACGAGATCGAATTATGGCTCGCGGGAAAGGACGTCGAGGCCCCGGCCCTTCGCGGCTGGGTCGGATCGATCGTGACCGTGCCGGCGGAGGGTCTGCCCTCTGGTTTTTCGCCCCGGGCCATCCAGAGCTCCTGGAAAATGATCCGCGCCGCATGGGTGTGCTGTCGCCAGATGCGTGAACGCCGACCGGAGGTTCTGCTGGCCATGGGCAGCTATGCCTCCGCCGGCCCCGTGGTGGGCGCCCTGCGCCGGCGTATCCCCGTGGTCCTGCACGAGGCCAACGTGCTGCCGGGCCGGGCGATCCGTTTTTTTTCCCGTTGGGCGGACGCTGTCGCCGTGAGTTTCGAGGAAACAAGCTACTACCTTCGGCGCGGAGACCTGGTGTGCACCGGCATGCCCATGCGCGAAGACATGGAAGTGGCGGCGCGCCACCCGGCGGAAGCGGCTCCTTCCCGCGAGGTATTCACGGTCCTGGTCATGGGCGGAAGCCGCGGCGCGCATCGGCTGAACGAGATCGCGTCCGAGGCCGTTACACGCGCCCATGTCGCCGGCCACCGGCTTGGCGTCGTTCACCTGTCGGGCTATGCCGACGAAAACACCTTGCGACAGGCCTACGAGCAGGCCGGCGTGCCGCACGAAGTCTTCCCGTTCACCGGCGACATGGCCTCGATATACCGGCGGGCGGACATCGCCGTCTGCCGGGCCGGGGCGGCCACGTGCGCGGAACTGTCGGTCTTTGCGTTGCCGGCCCTCCTGGTGCCCTATCCGTTTGCCGCGTACGACCACCAGACGGCGAACGCCCGGGCGCTGGAAAAAAAAGGCGCGGCGGATGTCGTGCCCGAGCAGGACCTCACCGCGGAATGGCTGGCGGACTACCTGGTCAGTGTCATGCGTAATCCCGGGCGGCTGGCCCGCCAGC
>JAHJJH010000188.1 GCA_018823105.1 Verrucomicrobiota bacterium
CCATGGTCGTGTCCTCGTTTTATCCGCTATCCGATATATCTGTTGTAGGGCCGCCGCTTGCGGCGCGCCGACGGCCTTCGCAAGCGAAGGCCCTACAGCGGCCCGGCGGGCGCGCCCTACCTTTTTGCTTTTTCCTCCAGCGCTTTCTTGATCTTGTCCGGCGTCACCGGCAGCTCCGTGAATTCCACGCCGATGGCGTCCTGGATCGCGTTCAAAATGCAGGGCGCCACGCCCACGACGGGATGCTCGCCGATGCCCCGCGCGCCGAACGGCCCGACCACCGCCGGGGTCTCCACGCACACCACGGTCTGCTTCGCCGGCCGATCCTTGATCGTCGGGAAACGGTACCGGCCGAAGAACGGGTTGAGCGCCTTGCCTTGGGCATCGAACCGGATCTCCTCGTGCAGCGCCGCGCCGACCCCGATCATCACGCCGCCGACGATCTGACCGCGAATCTGCTTGGGGTTGATCACCTGGCCGACATCAAACGAAGACGCGAAGTGATCGATGATCACACGCCCGGTGGCTTTTTCGATCCGGAGATCGCACGCCTGCGCGCCGAACGTGTATTCCACGCCGGCGCTGCCCTGCCCCGTCTCCGGGTCCAACCCCGAATAGCGTGGCAGCCGGCAATCCGCCGTCGTCTGCACGACATCGCCGATTGTGATGCAATCTTCGGTCATGTACCCGTGAATCAATCGCGGCACGGCCACACGCACGCTCGGATCGGACTTGAGGAACACGTACTCGCCGTCGTAGTCCAGCATGTCCTCGTCGCTCTTCAACACCTGGGAGGCGGTGCGCTTGAGCATGGCGATGGCCCGCTCCGCCGCGCGGACGACCGCGCGCCCGCCCTGCGTGGTGAACATCGAACCGATCGTCTGCCATTCCCACGGCGAGAACTGGGTGTCAATTTCCGTATACACCCGGATGCGCTCGGGCGGAATCTTCAGCACCTCGGCCGCGACCTGCCGGACAACGTTGCGCAGGCCCTGCCCCACTTCCGCGCCGCCCATGTTGATGCAGACGCTGCCGTCCGGGTTCATTTTCAAGTAGCAGCCCTTGGACGAATTGGGCGCGCCCTTGGGCGACTTCATCACGCCGACAAATCCGCGGCCGTAGTAGTATTGATCGTCTTCTTTCGGCTTGGGTTTTTCAAAGACCGCCTTGCGCACGTTTTCGACACAGGGCCGGATGTCGCCGTTGGTCTTCCAGAGTTTCTCGCCGAGGGAAGTCGTCTTGCCCTCGCCGAGATAGTTCTTCTCGCGCAGGGCGAAGGGCGACATCTTGAGCTTGCGGGCCAGCATGTCCATCAGCCGTTCCGCTCCAAACTGGCCCTCCTGGTGGCCGTACCCGCGGAACGCGCCAATGGGCGGCGTGTTGGTGTACGTCAGGTAGGATTCCATGAAGCAGTTCGGGAACTCGTACGGGCCCGTGCAGTTGTGCGTTGCGCCGATGCAGACGTGGATGCCCGTGTCCGCGTAGGCCCCGGTCGAGTGATAGAGCGTCGCCTGGATCGCGGTCAGCGTCCCGTCTTTCTTGGCGCCGATCTTCATCTTCGCGCGGATGCCGTGGCCCATGAGGGTGCTGATCATGTCCTCCTTGCGCGTGGCCACCCATTTCACCGGGCGGCCCGGCACGAAGCTGGCGATAAAGGCGATGGTCTGTTCCACCGTGATGTCGGACTTATACCCGAAGCATCCGCCCAGCTCGGGGATGTGCACGCGCACCTCGGAGGCCGGCCGCATATAGACCCGCGCCACCTCTTCGCGGATCACGAACGGGCAGATGGACGACGACCAGATCTCGATCAGGCCGTCCTCGTGAAACCAGGCGATGCTCCCGTGCGGCTCGATGGCCGAGCAGGAAGCGAAGGGATAATTAAACTCGCCCTCCACCGTCACGTCGGCTTCCGCGAAGCCCTTCTTTGCGTCGCCCTTGATGAGCTTGTAGTAGTTGGCGATGTTCGTGCCGGCCCGCGGGCCCATCCCCGGCAGGTGCCAGAACTCGCCGCTGTCCGGGTGAATCAGCACCGCGTCCGGCTTGAGCGCGTCGCGCGCGTCCACGTAGACCGGGAGCGGTTCGTAGACGACCTTGATCTTCTTGACCGCCTCCCGGGCGTGGTGCACGTTGTCCGCGATCACCGCCGCCACGGCCTCGCCGATATGGCGGACCCGGTCGCTGGCCATCGGGGTGAAGTCCCGGATGTTGTCTCCGTAGCGGAAGGACTGGCCCTGCGCCGTGACCACCTTGACCACGCCCGCGCATTTTTCCGCCTCGGACGTGTCTATGGAAACGATTTTCGCGTGCGCGACCGTGGGTCGGAGGATGGCGCAGTGCAGCATCCCGGGCAACTTGATGTCGTTCAGGAACTTGGCCTTACCCGTGATCTTCGCTGTCGCGTCCGGCCGCAGAATGTCTTTACCGACGTACTTGAATTCCATGGAACGTCCTCCTGACCATGGTTATATATAATTCATCAAAGGGTACCCTGCAAATCGCCGCAAGTGTATAAAAAAACGTCGGCCCGGACAGGAAGAAAACCCGATGGACGGGCGGCGCGGCATGGCCTATCATGATGGGCCAAAACGACGTGGAGAACAACATGACCGTCAAAGCCAAGAAGCTGGTGCTCGGGCTGCCCAAGGGCAGTCTCCAGGAGGCGACCTTCCTGATGATGAAGAAGGCCGGCTTCACCGTTTCCGTCGGATCGCGGTCGTATCTGCCGACGATCAACGACCCCCAACTGGAAGGGCGCCTGATCCGGGCGCAGGAAATCAGCCGGTACGTCGAGCACGGCATGCTGGATGCCGGGATCACGGGCTACGACTGGATCCTGGAAAACCAGTCCGATGTCGTGGAGGTAGCCGACCTGGTCTACGCCAAGCAGGGGCTGCGGCCGGTGCGCTGGGTGCTGGCGGTGCCGGAAAAGTCTTCGATCCGAACCGTGAAAGACCTACGGGGCAAGCGCATCGCCACGGAGGCGGTCTCGTTGACAAAGCAATACCTCCGGCGTCACAAGGTCAAGGCCGAGGTCGAATTCTCCTGGGGCGCCACGGAAGCCAAGGCGCCGGAACTGGTGGACGCCATCGTGGAACTGACCGAAACGGGTTCCTCGCTGCGCGCCGCCAACCTGCGCATCGTGGACGAAGTGCTCCAGTCCACCACCAAGCTCGTCGCCAACCGGAAGGCCTGGAAAGACGGCTGGAAACGCCGCAAGATCGAGCAGCTGGCGCTGTTGCTGACCGGGGCCCTGGCCGCGGAAGCGAAGGTGCTGCTGAAGCTGAACGTGCAGCAGAAAGGCCTGAAACGGGTCCTGTCCATCCTGCCGGCCCTGCACGCGCCGACGATTAACAGCTTGAGCGCCGAGGGCTGGTACTCGGTCGAATCCGTGGTGGATGAAGCGGTGGTCCGCGAGATCATCCCGCCGTTGAAAGCCGCCGGGGCCGAAGGTATTATCGAGATCGGACTGAACAAAGTGGTGCCCTGACGGTTCCAACCGCAGGGCGCCCAAGGAGTACACCCATGGGTTCGGTGAAGAAAAAACGCCGGAAGAAGATGTCGAAGCACAAACGCCGGAAACGCCTGCGCTCGCAGCGGCACAAAAAGAGCTGATGGATCCGGGCATCGTCGAACGGCGTCCCGACGCGGCGTCGGGACGCCGTTTGGCCCTCGCTCGCCGGGGCCGGCGGCCCCCGGCCGGCACGGAAGGAGATCGGGAATGCGGTATGGTGTGTTCGGCCAGTTCCTGGTGGCCATCCTTCTGGGGATGGCCGCCGGCGGTTGTCGCAGTGTTCCCCCGCCGGTGATCGAGAACCCGGAAAGCGCTTTCCTTTTTCCTTTGAGTGACGGCGGCGCGGCGCGGGCGGAGTCGCTGGCCTTTTACGCGCAGGGCCTTCGCGACGAACGCCGGCGCGACTACGAGTCGGCGCTGACCAACTTCCAGTCGGCGGCCCGGCGGGCCCCGGAAAACGAGGAACTCGCCCTGCGCGTCGCGCTCCTGCTCCTGCAACAACGGCGGGTGGACGAAGCCGTGCAGGTCATGGAGGCGGCCTACTCGCGCCGGCCCCGCTCGGAGAAAACCCTCCGCTGGACGGCCCTGGTGAACCGCGCGGCCGACCGCATGGACCGCGTCGAGGCCCTCTACCGGGAGCTGATCAAGCTCGATCCGACGGACCCCGACGCCTACCTCGAACTGACCGCCCTGCTCGTGCAGGGCGGAAAAAACCAGGAGGCGATCCGCCTGCTGGAGACGGGGCTGGACCGGGTCACGGAGCCGCTCGATCTTCTGCGCTTGCTGGCCGGACTGCACGCCGAACAGGCGGCAGCCGTCTCCAACACCGTAGAGGCGACCGCGGCGCGGGAAAAGGCCATCGAGGCGCTGGAACGGGCCCGGGCCCTCGCGCCCGAGGACGCGTCGCTGCTCTTTCAACTGGGGGATCTTTACCTCGCCGACCAGCAGATCGAAAAAGCCATCGAGTTCTTCGAAGCCGTTGAGCAGAACAGCCCCGACAGCCTGGCGATCCGGCAGAAGCTGGCCATCAGCTTCCTGAAGCTCGGCGACAGCGACAAGACCATCGAGGCGCTGGAAAATCTCTCCCGCCTGACCCCCGGGCATCCCCGCCTGTTTTTCTACCTGGGGGAGCTCTATCGCGAAAAAGGCGACATCGAGAAGGCCCTGCTGAACTTCAGCCTAGCGGAAAAAGCCTTTCCCGACGATCCGACCCCCCTGTTGAGAAAGGCGCTGATCCTCACCGAGGATCTGAAACAACCCGAGGCCGCCGCGACGGCCCTTCTCGAAGGGCTGAAGAACAGACCCGACAATGTCCACCTGCTGGAAATGCTGGCCTACGTCTACTACGACATGAAGGATTACCCGAAGGCCCTGGAGTATTTCCAGCGCCGCCACGACCGCGCGAAAAAAGACGGGGAAGAACCCGTCAGCCCGCTTTTCTATTTCAACTTCGCGCTCGCGTCCGAGGCCGCGGGCCGCCCGGATGATGCCGCGCAGCACCTCCACCGCGCCTTGAACCAGAACCCGGCCTACCTCGAGGCCTACCTGCACCATGCGTTCCTGCAGACCGAGGAGGAGCCGATCCGGCTGTCCATCCGCGTCCTGGAAAAAGTGGGCCGGCTCCAGTCGGACGAACCCAACGTGTATTACTATCTGGCCCTGCTCAACAGTTACCTGAAGTCGTATCCCGCCGCGCTGGACGCCTTCGAGAAGGCGGAGCGCCTGGTGGACGACTCGCCCTTCAAGAACGGCCTGCTGGACGCCAAGTTTTTCTTCTGGTACGGCGCCGCCGCGGAACGCAACGGGGAATTTGAGCGGGCGGAGAAACTGCTCGGCCGCTGCCTGGAACTGGATCCGAACCACATGGAAGCATACAACTACCTGGCCTATATGTGGGCGGAACAGGGCGTGCAACTCGACCGGGCGCTCGAGTACGTGCAGAAGGCCCTGGCCGCCAATCCTTCCAGCGCGGCCTTCATCGACACGCTGGGCTGGATCTACTACATGGGGGGGAGCTACCCGCAAGCCCTGGAGCAACTCCACAAGGCCGCCGACCTCATGCCCGACGACCCGACGATCCTGGACCATCTCGGGGACGCCCTGTTCAAACTGGGCGATGAAACCCAGGCCCTGCCTCACTGGAAACGGTCCTTCGTGCTCGATCCCGAGAATAAAGACGTCGAGAAGAAACTACGGCGATTCAACGTGGATCTTGCCCCGCTGCGGAAAGAGGCCAAGGCCCTCAAGAAAGAGCGTGAAGCCTTGGAGCCGCAAGAAGACCCGGACGCCTCGCCGGAGGAGGCGGAACCCGCCGGGTCCGAAGATCCGCCGCCGGCGGTGCAAAAGATTCCGAAAACGTAAGCGGTCCCGCCGAAGCGGGACCGCCATTCCTGCTTTATCTTGTCGCGGCCCGTCCGCGCCTCGCACGAACGTACACGCGCTTTATTGGGCCCGCACCACGGTGCCGGCGGCCGGGTTCTGCTCGCCCTCGGTGATGTCTGCGTAAGCGATTTTTTCGGAAACCTTGGCGACGCGGATCTTGCCGATCAGCTCCCCCTCTTCCTCGCCCAGCATTTCGCCGGTGTCCGGGTCCATGAGCGTCTCGCCCTGTTCCGCCATCACCAGTTCCTGCCCGAGCTCGACGCCGAACTCCGAGCCGCGATTGATGATGACCTGCCCGTTGCCGGACACCTTGATCACGCTGCCTTCGAACGGGAATTCTTCCATTTTCTTGGCAATAAACTGCGCCGCCTTGTTGATGCAATCCTGCGCCGCCTGCCCGAGCGGGGTCTTCACGAAACCACCGAGTTCCGTGCTCACCCTGTCAATGTCCAGCCCGACGCGCACGGCCGTATTGCCCGCCTTGCCCACGATGCGCTCCTTGGCCACGATCTCGCCCGTCGTGGTGTCAATCAGCTTCACAATCACCGTGACCTGCGCCTCCGACCGGCCGCCCCCGAGGCGGACGCCCTTCCACGCGATGCCCCCGTCCGCGCCCGATTGCGATTCTTCCACCTCCGTCACCGCGCCGGTCGCCAGGTAGCGGGCGGCCCGGAGCTTACCCGTCTGGGCCACCTTCTTCGCCCCGGCCGCGCGGCCGCTGGCCACCAGGTCCTGCTCTTCCATCACGTCCTTCAGCTTCTCCCGCTCCACGAGCACAAATCGACCCGTATCGTAGAGGGCCGACTCCAGCATGATGGAGAGGTTGTCGCCGATCTTCCACGAGCCGTGCCAGCCGGCCTCGTTGTCAAACTCCTTGCATCCGATCGCGTGCTTGAGGCCCTTGTATTCCCCCAGCTTCATGTCCGCATTGCCGGACTCCGTCTTGGTCTGGGCCTTGCCCCACAAGGCGGAAGCCTGTTGGATCGGCAGGGAAAACAGCAGGGCCAGGGCTATGACGCCAACGAGCGTTCTGTTCACGTGATTTCTCCTTTGCTTGTCATCCACGCTCCAGCGTGGCATGTAGAGAAGGTACCCGTAGGCGCACAAAAAGCAAGCGCACAACATCGCGAGAAAACTCCATGAATCTGGGCATCAGGAACCGCAAAGCGTTGGTCGGCGGGGCCAGCGCCGGACTGGGTCTGGCGGTCGCCAGGGCGCTGGAGCAGGAAGGATGCGAGGTGGCCATTGTTTCACGGTCGGCGGAGCGGCTCCGGAAAGCCGCGGCTACATTTCCGCCGGACGCCAGGGTCATGCCCATCGAGGCGGACCTGTCCACCTCCGAAGGGATCGCCGCGTGCCTGGCGGCGGCGGATGCCTGGGGGCCGGTGGACATCCTCGTCAACAACACCGGGGGGCCTCCGGCGGGCCGGACCTTCGACCATGATGACGCCACCTGGCAGCAGGCCTGCGAGTCCATCCTGACGTATGTGCGCCGCATGTGCGGGCACTTCGTCCCGGGCATGCGCGCCCGGCGGTGGGGACGCATTATCACCATCACGTCGCTGACGGTCAAAGAACCCGCCGCCAATCTCGTGCTCAGCAATGTCTTTCGTGCCGGGGTGACGGCCTACCTGAAGATCCTGGCGCGGGACGTTGCCCCGGACGGCATCACGGTCAACACGGTGCTGCCCGGCGCTTATCTCACGGCACGCTATGAGCAGTTGATTGATAATACCGTGCGCCAAACCGGAAAAAACCGCGAACCGGTGATGCAGGAACTGCTGGCGCGGCTCCCGCAGGGCCGTTTCCAGAAGCCCGAGGAACTCGGCGCGCTCGTCGCGTTCCTCGCCTCCGAGCCGGCGGCCGCCATCACCGGGGCCGCTATCCCGGCCGAGGGCGGGATGTTGCAGGGCTTATTGAGCTGATCCGCACCTCGCAGGCGCCCGTCCGCCGCTTTCGACGAGGGAAGCCGTTTTCAACATTTCACAGCCTTCCGCGTCAAAACCAGCTATAGTGACCGGGAAGCAACGGTTAGCCATGAACGCATTCAAAATCGCCCGGGTTTGGGGCATTCCGATCAGCGTGCATGTCACGCTGGTGATTGTGCTGCCCATTATCGCGCTGAGCATAGCACGGGGCACCGGCATCTCATTTCTTTGGGGCCTGGCCGGCGCGGTCGGATTCTTCGCCAGCGTCGTGCTGCACGAACTTGGGCACTCGCTGGTGGCCCTGCGCAAGGGGTGCCGCGTGCGCGAAATCATGCTGCTGCCCATCGGCGGCGTCGCCCAGCTCGATCGCATGCCGACGCGCCCGCTGGACGAATTCCATGTGGCCATCGCCGGTCCGGTGGTCAGCCTGGGACTGTACGTCGCAGGCCGGCTACTGGCTTCACTGGCCGCCGGCATCGGGCTCCACTCGGCGGCCCGCGTGCTGGCCATCTTGAGCAGCGTCAATCTGATGCTGGCCCTGTTCAACCTGCTGCCATCCTTCCCGATGGACGGCGGGCGGATTTTCCGGGCTTGGCTCACCCCGAAACTGGGCCGTCTCCTCGCGACGCAGATCGCTTCCGGCGTCGGACGGTTCATGGCCCTGGTCTTTGGGATCATCGCTCTGTTCCAGTTTAATCCGTTCCTATTGCTTATCGCCTTGTTTATTTACCAGGCGGCGGGCGCGGAATACCGTATGGTGCGCTTGCAGGAAGCCGCCCGGACTTGGAACCCGCAGCCCTGGTCCACCGCGGAACCCGCCTGGCCCGGAAGCGATGAAGAGATCACCGTCAGCCCTCCGCCGTATGCGCGCCGTCACACCTCCGCGCACATCACGCGGCCGTTGCAGGCACAACAGGAATGGTTCGACAACCTTTTCGAGAAATGGCGCTGACCCGCGTCTTGACATGACCCGGCACCCAGCTACCCTTGGCGTACATTCGCGGGCGGTTGGCTCAACCCCGCCAAGGGCGGGGCAGGGTTCCCAGCCGCAGGCTGGTCCGCGGCGGCGGAAAACTTGTCCCGCTGGACAAGTGGGCGATTAGCTCAATTGGCAGAGCGCCAGCTTTACACGCTGGATGTTACAGGTTCAAATCCTGTATCGCCCACTTGTCCAGCGGGATCTGTACCGCTCATATCCAAGACAAGTTCATTTTTATCAGTACAACAACTGCCAAGCATGCGCCATAGTGTCTCGCCTCCGCTGCGAATGAGCGACATTATTGCCCATTTAACTCCGCTTTAAAATAGCGCTAGTACCTGCATGATAATATGTTATATAATTTCAGCCTGATTGGCATGCATGATGCTTACTGCTTGTGTGGAAGAATTAATGGCGTTCTAAAGAAAGGAGCGCAAGATGTACTGGCATGAATTGGGAAGTATGGATCCTTTTGCGAGCGTGCGGGCGCTTCAGCGGCAGATGAACCGGTTGTTCGACGGCTATGGCGCCGAGGAGCGCGAAGCCTTCCCCGCCGTCAACCTGTGGAGCAATGCGGAGGAAGTCATCGTTCAGGCCGAGGTGCCCGGCGTGGACCCGAAGGACGTCGAGATCTCCGTGCAGGGGGATCAGTTAACCCTGCAGGGTGAGCGCAAAGCTGATGAGTCTCCCGAGAACGTGGTCTGCTCCCGGGCGGAGCGCGGCTCCGGGAGGTTTACGCGGAGTTTCCGTCTGCCCTTCGAAGTGGACAACACCAAGGCGTCGGCGCGCTGCGCCAACGGGGTCCTGACCGTGACCCTTCCGCGCACCGAAACCAGCAAGCCGCGCAAGATCGCGATCGCGGCGGACTAGCGAAGGAAAGGAGTCAACGAACCATGACGACACCATCGAAAGATCTGCAACCGCAGAAGAAGGAGTCCGCGGGCGGCATCGAACTCGCCCAGGATCGCCCCGTGTTCCTCCCCCCGACGGATATCTATGAGCGGGATGACGGCGTGCTGGTCGTCTGCGATATGCCCGGCGTGGACGAGAAACATGTGGATGTCACGCTGGAGGACGACGTGCTGACCCTGACGGGCAGCCAGCAGGTCCAGGAACCGGAAGGACACGAGTTGCTCCACCGCGGGCACTGGCCCGGCGTCTTCCGGCGCTCGTTCACGCTGACGACCGAGGTGGATCGCGAAAAGATCAAGGCTCGAATCCGCCACGGCGTACTGGAAGTCGTTCTGCCGAAGGCGAAAGAAACCCAGCCGAAACGGATCAAAGTAGAAACGGAGTAAGAAAGGCGGCGTGGAGGGCTACCGCATTCCCATCTCCGGCGAGTAAGCCTTCCGCGCGGAATGGTCGGCTGGAGGCGGCCCGCCCTCGGGCCGCTTCTTTTGATGACTTTTCGGGGCTGGGGCGCCCCGCCTCCATTTCATCCGATTCTGCGCTTCCTTCTCGTCCGTTAAAGATTCGGGGCGCACCGGTTTTCCGAGGGGTTACTCTTGCTTTCCGGCCGCTCTTTCTCTACCTTCGCCGGGTCAATTTAAAGCCAACCCAAGGGAGAACGACATGACGGAAATCGTGGAAGTACTGGGGCGGGAGATCCTGGATTCACGGGGCAATCCGACGATCGAGGTGGAAGTGGAGCTGGCCTCCGGCGCGCGGGGCCGCGCGGCCGTACCCTCCGGCGCGTCCACCGGCGAGAACGAGGCCATCGAGTTACGCGACGGCGACAAGGCGCGGTACCTGGGCAAGGGCGTGCTGAAGGCCGTAGAGAACGTGAACAACATGATCGGCGCGGAAATCGTCGGCTTCGACGCGCTGGACCAAGCCGGGCTGGACCGGAAGCTGATCGACCTGGACGGCACCGAGACCAAGAGCAAGCTGGGCGCCAACGCCATCCTCGGCGTCTCCCTGGCCACCGCGCACGCCGCGGCCCGGCATGTCGGCCTCCCGCTGTACCGCTACATCGGCGGGACCAACGCCAAGATCCTGCCCGTGCCGATGATGAACGTGCTGAACGGCGGGGCGCATTCCGACGCGCCGGTGGACGTCCAGGAATTCATGATCTGTCCGAAAGGCGCGCCGTCGTTCTCCGAAGCGCTACGCATGGGCGCGGAGGTGTTCCACGCGCTGAAGAGTGTGTTGAAGAAGCAGGGCTTGAGCACGGCGGTCGGCGATGAGGGTGGTTTCGCCCCCGACCTCGCCAGCAACGAGGCCGCGTTGGAGGCCATCATGAAAGCCATCGAGACCGCCGGCTACAAGGCGGGCCAGGACCTTTTCATCTGCCTCGATCCGGCCGCCAGCGAGTTCTACGACGCCCAGAAAAAGAAGTATGTCTTCAAGAAGAGTGACAAGTCCGAAAAGACCTCCGGGCAGATGGTGGATTTCTGGGAAAAGTGGGTCAAGGCCTTCCCGATCATCAGCATCGAAGACGGCATGGCGGAGGGCGACTGGGAGGGCTGGAAGATCCTCACCGATCGGCTCGGCGGCCACATTCAGCTGGTCGGCGATGATGTATTTGTCACGAACACCAAGTTCCTGAAGAAGGGCATCGAGATGGGCGTCGCCAACTCGATCCTCATCAAGGTCAACCAGATCGGCACGCTGACGGAGACCCTGGACGCCATCGAGATGGCGCGCCGGGCGAAATATACGTCGGTGATCAGCCACCGTTCCGGCGAGACGGAGGATGCCACGATCGCGGACATCGCCGTGGCCACCAACGCCGGCCAGATCAAGACCGGGTCGTTGAGCCGGACGGACCGGATCTGCAAGTATAACCAGCTGCTGCGCATCGAAGCCGATCTCGGGAACCAGGCCGTGTACGGATGGCGCTGACCGCCGCGGCAGGTGCCAGGAAAAATCCTGTTGAGACCGCGGGGGTTCGCGGACTACCATTCCCCCGATGAGCTTCTGGATGGGTTTATATCGGGCGGCCTGGATTGCCCTCGCCGTGCTGGTCCTGGTCGGCATGCTGGCGGCCTTCGCGCCGCCCATCCGCCAGTACCGGGAGTTGCGCCGGATGGAGACGGAGTTGCAGGAGGAAATCCGTCTGAAGGAGGAAATCCTTCACCACCTCAAGGACCAGCAGGAACGCCTGCAGACCGATCCCGACTTCGTGGAAAAAATCGCCCGCGAAGAACTGGGCCTGGCCCGGCCCGGGGAAACCGTGTTCAAGTTCGCGGATGACGAGCCCCAAACGGCCGTCCCGCCGTGATGAAGGTTGATGTTTCCAGGCCTTTCGGGAAGCGCGAATGCCCGTCCTGCGCCACCTCCGTCCCCGCCAACCACAACCGTTGCCCGATCTGCGGCTATGCTTTCCCCGCGCTCACGGACCGGCAGCAGGGCCTGAAGATCGGCGCCGCCCTCCTGATGCTGGCCTTGCTCTTTGCGCTGCTGTGGTGGCTGTGAAGCCGTGGAGGACAGAAGAACGGGGGGCGGTCAATTGGCCCGGTGAACCATCCAGAATCCCGCCATTTCGGCACCGACAATGGGCAGCCAGACGATCAAGTCCGGTCGCAAGTCCGGGCGCCCGACCAGCGAATTGGCCAGAATGATGAAAAAATAGAAGAAGAAGACCAGCAGCAGGCTGATCCCGACGCCGGCGGAGGATTCCTTGCGTTTCGAGATCATGCCGAGCGGGGCGCCCAGCAGGACAAAGGCAAAACACGACAGGGAAAGGGCCAGCCGCTTGCTGGCTTCGACGACCATGGACATCCTTTGCTTGCCCAGTTCTTGCGGCGTCAGGTGAGGATACAGGTTGCGGACACGCCGGATGGCATTGAGCAGTTCCGGATAGGTCATGTCCGCCGTCTTCTTGTTCAGTACCCGGGTGCCCACGATTTCGGACATGTCCAGGCGGACGGGATAGTGCTGGGCATTGATGTATTGCGATCTGGTGGGATCGTTTTCCTTGGCGCGCGGCTGGTCGATCCGGACTTCGAACAGATCAATGATAAGCACGTTCTTGTTTTCGCCGATATTGATCTCCCCGCGCCGCGCGCGGATGTTGCGTTCGATGCCGCCCTCTCCCAACTCGTACACCACCACGTCCTCGACGCGATGGCCGGATTTCTTGCCCACGTACACCATCAGCCCCGGAAAATCGCGGACGAACCGCCCTTCTTCCAGCAGGTTGATGGGCTGCTCCATGCCGAGGCTGAAGAGCAATTGCCGCCTGGCAAAATGACTGCGGGGTGCCACGGAGCTGTTCAGGTAAAGGCACAGGAACGTCAGGCCGATGGAGGCGAGAATAATGGGCGCGAGGATCTGCCAGAGCGTGAGGCCGCAAGCGCGCATCGCCGTCAGTTCGCCGTCGAAGGAGAGCCGGCCGAAGAGCAAAAGCACGGTGGTCAGCACGCTGATCGGGATCGAAAAGGTCAGGAGGAAGGGGATGTTGTAGGCAAAGACTTTCAGGATAAACGCCCCCGAGACGCCCCGCGCCAGCAGGTCAATGGCCTTGACCACGGCGCTAAGGGTCATGACAAACGTGAAGACAAGAAGCGTCATGATGAACGAGGCCAGGAAATCGGAGCCGATATAGCGGTTGATCGTGCGCACGTCACGGGCTCCCCGACGGGCCGCCACGGGCGGCCGCCACCGTGTTGAACAGCAGCATGGTGATCGTCATGGGCCCCACCCCGCCGGGCACGGGCGTGATCCAGGCGGCTTTTTCCCGGACCTCGTCGAACGCCACGTCGCCTATGAGTCGGTAGCCCCTCGGCGCCGACGGATCCGGCACGCGGTTCATGCCTACATCCACGACCACGGCCCCCTCGCGGATCATGTCGGCGCGCACGGTGTCCGGGCGGCCGGCGGCGGCGATGACGATGTCGGCCCGGCGGGTATGCGCCGCGAGGTCGCGCGTCGCCGTATGGCAGAGCGTAACCGTCGCATTACCTCCTTCGCCTTTCTGCGAGAGCAGGGTGGCCAGGGGACGGCCCACGATGCGGCTCCGCCCGATGACCACCACGTGCGCCCCGGCAATGGAAATTCCAGAACGCCGGAGCAACTGCAGGATACCGTGCGGCGTGCACGGCAGGAAGGCGGGCAGGCCCAGGACCGCCTTCCCGACGTTCACCGGGTGAAAACCGTCCACGTCCTTGGCGGGATTCATGGCCTCCAGCACGTGCGGCTCCATGGAGGCATCCGGCAGGGGAAGCTGCACGAGGATACCGTGGATGCGCTCGTCGCGGTTGAAGGCGCCGACGGCGT
Organism: Verrucomicrobiota bacterium; assembly: GCA_018823105.1. Lineage (GTDB taxonomy): Bacteria > Verrucomicrobiota > Kiritimatiellia > CAIQIC01 > JAGNIJ01 > JAGNIJ01. The sequence continues at coordinate 14,024 of JAHJJH010000188.1, forward strand.
CCAGGATCTGGTCCCGGGAGGCCGAGGCGGGCAACCGGACTTCGGAGGAGTAGAGGCCCAAATCCCCGCACGCCCGCTCCTTGGCCGTGACATAGACGCGCGAAGCCGGGTTATCCCCGACCAGCAGGACGCCCAGGCCGGGAACGACCCCCCTGCCGCGCAACGCGGCCACCTCGGCGGCCAGCTCGGCGCGCATCTGTTGCGCCACGGCCTTGCCATCTAGTAATCTTGCTGTCATTCCGTCATCCTCCACGAAACGGGCCGGCCTAGTATGGCAGAAAAAACACGGAGGGGGATAAAAAAAGCCCGGCCTTTTCGAAAGGCGCCGACTTCCAAGCATGAAAGCGCGAGCGCGCCTTGACAAGCCCAGGCGGGGTGTCCACCCTTGCGCACTATGCAGCAGGAATCCATTCGAAGCCGTCCGGCTTTGGTCATTCTCCTGATGGGCGCCGGCCGCATGCTGACGGTCGTGACCGGATCCTTCCTGCTCCTGTTCCTGGTCTCCTCCCTGTTCGGCGGATTCAAAATGCAGACGCCCTTGGGGTCCCTATCCTGCCGCCATGCCGGCCGGCTTCTCCTGTGGACCCTCGCGGGCGCGCTGGCATGGACGGGCACCGCGGCCGGCCTCCGGTGCTTCCAGTCTGCGCCTCGTCCCACGGGCACGATGGCGTCCAAGCCCCTGTTCAGCCGCGCAGGCGCCGCGAGTCTCCTGCTGACGACAACGCTCCTGCTCTGGGCGCGTTTTCTATACCGGTCATACGAGCCGGCCTTCGGCGGCCGGCCCGTGCCGACGGTTCCTTTTCTCTCCACGCATCTGCTTTTCCTTTTTTCGGGCCTGGCCGCCCTCGGGGCGTGGCAGCGCCTGCGGAGGACCGAGGAGGAATCCGGCGCGATTTTCGCCGCCCTGTTCATCGCCACTTCCCCCTTGTGGTTCCATGTCTCGATGCCGGTCATCGCCGGATACGCCGCGCTGGCCCTTGGCTGGTGGGTCGCTCCTTTCCTGCTCAAAATCGAACCGGCGGTGTTCCGGCGCCGGGGACTGCTGTTCTTATCCGTGATCCTGCCGGCGCTGGTCGTGGCTTGGAGAAGCTGGGGCTGGGCCGGGAAGCGGCTGGAGGAGCAATTCGCCCTTCGCGCAGCGCCGGGCTTCACGGGGTGGATGATTCTTGTGGGACTCGTGGGCTGGTGGGCCACGCGACGCGCCAACCGGCCGTGGATGCGGCCGGCCCTGTTGCTTCTTTCGTGGGGCCTGGTCCTGGGCGGCGCTCGCGGGGAGGCCGGCTTTCTGGGCGCGCTGTTGATGATGTCCGCTTTCGCCGGCCTCATGGCCGCCGGCATCGGATGGTTGCTTTCCGCCACACCGCTGGGCCGCGGAACACTCGGCCGGAATGTCATCATGGTCTGCCTGGCGGCCATACTCCTCGGCCTGGTACGGGACGGCCTTGACCGGGGCATCCGCTCGCCCTTCGCGCCTCCACTGACCAGCCTTCCGGCAGCGGAATCCACGACGGCACCGGAGGAGGCTCCGGAATGAACACACCGGCTCGCGAGGACGCTCGCCCTCCAGGGGAGGATCCTGGCTCGCGGAATACGCGCGTTGTTATCATTGCGTTCATTCTGATATTGCTCTGCGCGCTTTCGCTTTTTCTCCGTTACGAGTTGAGATACGGCCCGGCGCCTTATCTGTTTTATGGCGACCCCGCCACGGGCCGGCCGGAATCCGACGCCGTGACCTGGAACATCCACGCCCTGCACCTCGTGGAAGGCCGCGGCTTCGGCGACTATCTCAAGCAGTTCCGGTCTCAAAACTACGTGCCGCCGGGGCATCCCTTGATCCTCGGCTTCTTTTACTTTTTCCTCGGCAAGGACCCGCGGGCGGCAGGCTGGGCCGTGGCCGTCTTGGGCAGCCTGCTCCCGCTGATCGCGTATCTGTGGGGACGCGAGATGTGGGGCCGGCGCATCGGGCTGATCATGGCCGCCCTTGCCGCGTTGCACCCGCCCTATATCCACATCGGGTTCAGCTTGATGTCGGAACCGACCACCGTTTTCACCACGGCCGTATCCCTCTGGCTGGGCGCCCGACTGATACGACGCCCCGGCTGGCGCACCGCGGCAGTCGCCGGCCTGGCCTTCGGATTTTCGGCCCTCGTGCGGCCGTCGGCTCTGGCCCTCCTGTGGGGCCTGGCCGTCATGCTCCTGTTCGTGCGCCACGCCTCGCTCCGCCGCCGGTTCCTCACCGTCGCATGTCTTGTGGCGTTCACCCTGCTGCCGCTGGGCGCCTGGCAATACCGCAATTACCGCGTGCACGGCAAAGCCGCCGCGATGTATTCCTCCATCAGCGCGCGCCACGCCTGGCACGGCGCCCACCCGAAATACGGGCCGGGCTTCTACAGCCGCGAAGCCTGGCACGAGACACTCTGGCGCGAGCCCGGCGCCTCGGAACTGGCCATGATCCAACGGCTGCAGAAGGAAACCGACGAGTATATCCGCGTCAACCGCATGAAGTACTTCATGTCGTGCATCTGGCGCATGAAGGTGCTGGTCCCGGAATTCATGCACCGGGCGGTCGGCATCCGCTGGACCCACGGCGGATGGGGACGAATCGATTTCATGGTCCTCTCCACCCTCGCGTTGATCGGTCTGTTGCGCGCCCTACCCCTTCGAGTACGCCTCACGGGATCCGACGCTTCCACGGAAATCCCGGGCACCATCTGGGCGGGCAGTCTGTTGATCGGCATCGTGGTGGCCATGGCCGGGGCGGGGATCTACGGCGCGGCGGACCGCTATCGCTGGCCCCTCGAGTATGTGTTGCTGCCCTTCGCCGCATTGGTCCTCGACGGCCTGCTGCGGCTGGCGCGCGATCCGTTCTTCGCACGGCGCACCGTCTCCAGCCAATGGCCTGCCTGTCCCCGGTCGCTGCGGCTGGCCCGGCGGCTCGGCGGCGCTGCGCTGGCGGTTGCCGTGCTGGTGTACGCGGCCGGCCTGGTCCGGGCGCGCCTGCATCCCGAGGCACCGGAACAGCGGGCGGCGGTCCTCTCGGAGGCGCGCGCGCTCCAAGCCATGGAAAACGCCGGGCTTCGGGACGAGTTCCAGCAGCAGACTCCGCGCTGGATCACGTACCCCGACGTCTTCGCGGAGCAGGCCGCGAACTACGGCGCCCTTACCAGTCTCAACCTGAAACTCGTGGTCTGGTGGGGCCGGTTGCGCTTTGTGCAAGTCGACCGCCGGAGCGGCCTGAAGGCCGGCTATCTCATCGTCGAACCCCGGCCCGGAGATTTCGGCGGGGCCCGGCTTTCCATTCTCCGCGCCCCGGGCGTTCACGGCCCCGCCCGCCGGTTGCGGGACGGCGATATCGTCACGCTCATCGCGCGGCTTTACTACGAGTCCCGCCCCATCGAGACGCCCACCCTGGTTTTCTACGACGCGCTGCCGGGAAGATTTGACAAGCCTCCGGAGGGCCGGCAGCCGTGAGCCGCGGGCGTTTTTCGCCGTGGCTCCAACGCCTCCTGCTGGCCGGGCTGGCGGCGGGGATGGTGCTGGCCGGCGGTGAAATCGCGCTCCGGGGAGTGCGCTTTTCCGCGCCCGTCCAGCCGATCACGATCGTCGGACGCGACGGCAAGGCCAAGCCGGACGACGACCGCGGCATGATCCCGGACTCGGAACTCCAGTTCCGGTTCAATCCCGGCGCCGAGTGGCGCGGGCGCCGGATTAACGCCCTGGGCTTCCTCGGCCGCGAAGCGGAGTCCAACAAGGCGCCGGGCGCCGTCCGTGTCATCTGCATGGGCGATTCCTGCACGGCGCAGGGCAATCCGCCGTATGCCGACTTCCTGCACGAGCGCCTGACCAACGCCCCCCCCACCCCGCAGCCCTGGGAGGCGTTCAACATGGCCGTGCACGGGTACTCCAGCGAGCAAGGATTGCGCCTTTTCCGCCGCCAGACGCGATACCTGCAACCGGATTACGTCACGCTCTATTTCGGCTGGAACGACCTCTGGCGCTCCCGCACGACCGATCGGTTGAAGCTGGCACGCCGGTCCGGGCCGATCTGGGGCAGGATTCAGAAACTGATGAACCGTTCGCGTCTGTATCAGTTCATCGTCAGCCGCTCCCAGGCCCGGCAGACGCCGGACGCGGACAACTATGTTCTGCGCGTGCCGCCGGAGGAATATCGCCAGAATCTGCTGGCCCTCGTGACCGAGATCCGCGCCGCGGGAGCGGTCCCGATCCTGATCACCGCGCCGCGGGCGTCCACGCTGACGCCGCTCCTGGCGGCCAACCGCCAGGTGGCCCGGATCGAAGATGCCTACCGCCTGCACGACGAATATTGCGAAATTACCCGCGAGGTTGCCAAAGAGACCGGCGCGCCGCTGCTGGACCTGGCCCGGATCTTTCGCGAGGAGTCGTTGGACGCGCTGTTCAGCGATGACGGGATTCACCTGGTAAAGGACGGGCGACGGCGCATCGCGGAAGAGATATACAAGCTCCTGGTGGAACTCAACGCCACTCGTTCGCGGGAATAGAACGGACAATGGCCCCGGCGTCCACATAGCCGGGCACGTGCATGCGCGGCAGGGCGTAGAGATCTTCGATGCCCAGCGGGAGGGGGCCGCCGCTGCTCAAAAAGCCCAGTTGATAACCGGCCTCCGCCGTGGCCTGGCGCACTTCGCGGCTATGCCGGCCCCCGGGATACGCCAGCGCGAGCGGCGCGCGGCCGAGCTTTTCGGCCAACATCCGGCGGCTTTCCGCCAATTCGGTTTTAACGGTTTCCGGGTCCGCCTTGGCCAGGTTGATGTGGGTCCATGCGTGCGAGCCGATCTCCATGCCCGCTTTCTTCAGCGCCATGATCTCCGGCCACTGCATGGCCTTGGGATCCGGCCCGTCACCCCACTCGACGCGCTCGGCCGGCGGCTCGGTAATCCTGCCCGTGGGCACGAAGAACACCGCCGGCCAGCCGCGGCGCTGAAGGACGGGCAGGGCATGAACATACATGTCGAGGTAGGCATCGTCGAAGGTGATCATGGCCGGTTTTTTCGGGAGCGGTCCATGCTCCCGGAGCGCGGCGTTCAATTGGTCCAACGAAATCGGGATGAAATGGCGTTCGTTGAGCTCCCGGAGCAGGTCGTCAAGACGCTCGGGGCTGATGATGTATTCCGTAGCCTCGCCCGGGAGCACGCGATGGAGTACGAAGACCGGAATGACGATCCGGCGGCCCGGCCCAGGAACCCGCCAGGCGCGCAGGTTCCGCCAAAAGGCCGCGGCGCCGACCGCCAGGGCCAGCATGACAATCGCCAGGATGAAAGTGCGTGGGGTTTTCATTTTTCCAACGCCGGACGGATCGGACTCATCGGGCGGATTCGACGAACAAGTCCGGCCTGTCACACTGTCCCACAAAGGTTACGCGAAACGCTTCATTTTTCAAGATATCGTGGACAAATACGTCCTCGAACGGGCCCTCGGATTTGCTGACCAGCCAGTTATCCGCGTTGGACCAGAACTGGTTGTCGAAGGCCAGGTCGGGCGGGGCGTTCACCATGCCCAACCGGGCGCCGGATTCGAAGTCGCGGATGGCCAGCTTCCGGTGATCGCCTTCGTTATTCGTCACCCGGCGGCCATCCGGCGCGAGGCTGGCGGAGCAGCCGCCGGCGATGCGCCACTGTTTTCCGGATCCCGGATCG
>JAHJJH010000189.1 GCA_018823105.1 Verrucomicrobiota bacterium
CAGCGGGGTGAACGCGAGGGGCGCCGGGATGGCCCTCGCGGTGGCGGTATGCCGGGGAAAGCCTGTTGCCCCGGGATGGAAAACATGCCGCGCATGGAGTCGGCCTTGCGGGAAGCCGGCGCGACGGATGAGCAGGTGGCCCAACTGCGCGAGCAGGGGTACCAGATGCGCAAGCAGATGATTGCGCTACGCGCCGAGAAGGAGCAGGCCGAGCTCGAGGTTCAGCACCTCCTGGGCCAGGACAAGGTGGACCGAGAGGCCGTCATGAAGGCCGTGGAAACGCTGGGGGCCGTGGAGACCAGCCTCCGCAAGCTGCGGGTGCAACAGCAGCTGGACGTGCGCGAGATTGTGGGCCCCGACACGTGCAGCAAGCTGCGGGAGCGCGCCTTCGAGCGGCGCGGCCAGATGCGGGACGAACGCGGCGGGAAACAGCGCGGCGAGAGTTGGGGCGGCCGCGGTGAAGAGAAGCGCGGCGAAGAGGGCTGGCGTCAAAAGCGCGACGAAAAAAAGGGTCACTTCCAGGCGCCTCCGGAACCGGAAGACATGCCCGAGACCGAGGCACCGCCGGCAGAATAATGGAGAGGCGGACCTCGCGGGCGACCTGTGAGACGGGTCGCCCGTTTTTTTTAAGCTATGCCCCACCCCTCCCCTCCACGCATGAACAGGGCCGCCCCCGAAGCCGCTTGGAAGAGAAAAACGCTCCTTGATAGAACGCCGGCCCGGTGGCATGCTGTAAACAAAGCTGGGTGATGATAGGAGGTCCTTGTGCCAGAAATACCGCATGACCCCAAATTGGCTGCGGCAACGGACATCATCTTCGACTGCCCGTTCTGCGGGAAAAACCTGGCGATTGACCTGCGCGGCGCCAGCTTGATGGTGATCTGCCCGGATTGCGGGCGCAATGTCCAAGTTCCCGAGCCGGCGCCCGGCGACCCGGCCGAGGAAGGACCCGCCGCCCCGATCACGGTTTCGGCGGAGGCCCTGGCGTCGGCGCATACCAAGATCGAACGCCTGGTCTCCACCCTCGAAGAGATCCGCGATCGGCGCCGCTACCTGGAACATCTCCGGACCGAGAACATGGCCCGTTTCGAGCAGATCGGCGGCGAGGTCGAGGTCATCCAGAATTCGCTCGATCGCATTGTGAGCCTGCTGCAGGAAGCCGTGGCGGAAAAGATGAGTGGCAGCGCCCCGCCGCAGGAAAGCTGAACCTGTTTGGCGACCAGCGACGCGGTGAACGTCAGGCCCGTCCGCGGAGCGGTCGGGCCACCGATCAGGAATTTTTCAGCCGCTTCACGAACCGCCCCATCCGCTTCATGGCCTCCTGGAGATTGTCCATCGAGGTGGCGTACGCGCAGCGGACAAAGCCCTCACCGCACGCCCCGAAGGCGGTGCCGGGCACGACGGCGACCTTTTCCTCTTCGAGCAGCTTCAGGGCAAAATCGCGCGACGAGATGCCCAGGTGCCCGATGGAGGGAAAGGCATAAAACGCCCCGCCCGGACGGGAACACGGCAGGCCGATGTCCTCGAAACCGCGGACCAGCAGATTCCGGCGACGCCGATACTCGTCGGCCATGACCTTAACGTCCGTTTCGGGCTTGGTCAGGGCCTCGATGGCGGCCTTCTGGCTCATGGTGGGGGCGCACAGCATCGTGTACTGGTGCACCTTCATCATGGCCTCGGTCAGCTCCGGCGGCGCGCAGGCGTAGCCCAACCGGAACCCGGTCATGGCCCACGCCTTGGAAAACCCGTGCAGGAAGATCGTGCGCTCCTTCATGCCGGGCAGCGAGGCGATGCTGGTGTGCTCGCCGTCGTGGGTCAGCTCGGCGTAGATCTCATCGGTGATCACCAGCAGGTCGCGCTCGCGCGCGAAGGCGGCGATTTCCTCAAGGTCTTCCTTCCGAAGGGTCGCGCCCGTCGGGTTGTTGGGGAAGTTCAGCAGCAGGAGCTTGGTGCGCGGCGTGGCCTGGCGCTCGAGCATCGCGCGGGTCAGCCGGAAATCGTTGTCGCGGCGGGTCTCGACCGTCAGCGGCCGGCCGTGCGCGAGGACCACGTCCGCGCGGTACGAGACATAGCAGGGCTCGTGGTACAGCACCTCGTCCCCGGGATTCAAGAGGGCGCGCAGGGCGAGGTCCAGCGCCTCGCTGACGCCGACGGTGATCAGGATTTCCTTCTCCGGGTCATACGACGCGCGGAAGGTCTTCTCCACGTACAGGGCGATGGCCCGGCGCAACTCCAACAGGCCCATGTTGGATGTGTAGTGCGTCGCGCCGTGCTCGAGGGCGAAGACGGTGAACTCCCGCACGTGCCAGGGGGTGTCGAAGTCCGGCTCGCCGATGCCCAGGCTGATCACGTCCTTCATCGTGCTGACGATGTCGAAGAAGTCGCGGATGCCCGAGCGGGGTATGTCCACGACGTGCCTGGCGATGAAGCTATGGAGAGACCTGGAGTCGTTCGTCGGCACTTTCAGTCTCCATCAGCACGCCGTGGTGCTTGTAGGTTTTCAGCATGAAATGGGTCGAGGTGGAGATCACCCCGTCCAACGTCGCGAGTTTTTCGCTGACGAAGAGGGCGACCTCCTTGAGGTTCCGGCCGGCGACGAACAGGAGCAGGTCGTAGGCGCCGGACATCAGGTACACGGATTGCACCTCGGGAAAGCGACTGATCCGGGACGCGACGCGGTTGAATCCGCCCTCGCGCTCGGGCGTCACCTTCACCTCGATGACGGCCGTGACCTGGTTCAGGTCGAGCTGGTCCACGTTAAGGATGGCCTGGTAGGCGCGGATGACACCCTGCTGCTCGTACTCGGCGATGCGTTTCTTCACCTCGTCCACGGAGAGGTTCAGCATTCGCGCGATGGTTTCAGGCTTCTCCAGCGCGTTGTTTTTCAAAATAGTCAGTAATTCATCCATGGTCGCCTCCCGAACCCGCTGTTCGTAACCCGCACGTGATAGCCGACACGGCGCCCGGCGTCGAGAGAATAGTGCATTCCGCCGACGGAGCGGCGGTACTACAGACGCGCCCTCTGTAGCTCCGGCGCTCTGTCGCCGGAGGGTGGCTGGGGCGGCGGTCAGGATCGGTGGTACAACCGCTGCTTCCAGGCGATCCCCCGTCCCGTGGTATAGCGTAGAGCGGACCACGTGGCGGCCAGGCAATACAGGAGGGCGGCCGCGGGCAGGAGCCAGGCGTAGAGCCGTTTTACGCGGAGGAGTTCCAGGACTTTGCGGAGAATCCGGGGGATGGCCATGCACAGCACCAGGGCGACCAGCCACGAGGCGATGCCCGCGGCCTGCCCGCGCGCTGTCTGCCAAGCTCCCGCGACCAGCACAAACCACGGCGTCCAGGCGCCGATGAGCGCCGCGGCCCAGGCCAGCAGCAGCCGTGGCGGCGAATACTCCATCATCGGGTAGCTCAATCGGATCAGTCCCGACCAGAGATCACGGAAGGTGTCATACATCCGGGTGGACAACAGGTCGTGGGTCCAGAGGAGGCGGATCGGATAGCCTCCCCGCTTGAAATTTTTTGCCAGGGCCATGTCCTCGATGATCCGGCCGGCCACGGCGCGGTGCCCGCCCGCGGCTTCGTACGCCGAGCGCCGCACCAGGATGAACGCGCCGGACAGGCGCGAGCCCGCTTTTTCCGGGTGGTTGGCCCGGTCCATGGGTTCGACCAGCGCGCTCAACAGCGCGAACAGAGGCATGATGGTTTTTTCCCATACGGTCCGGCATTCGATCGCCGGCAGAACGCTGAGGGCATCCACGTTTTGCAGCGTCGCTCCGGCCATCGCCTGCTTCAGGGCGGCCGGATGCAGCACCACGTCGGCATCCAGGAAGAGGAGCCACTCGTACCGCGCGGCCTCCGTGCCCTGCACGAGGGCCCAGTTTTTCCCTGCCCAGCCGTCGTCCGGCCGCGGGGCGCCCCGGATGAGCCGGAAGGCGACGAGACCCCGGCCCGCCTCCTCCGCTATCCGCGCCGTGGCATCGGTGGACCGGTCGTCCACCACGATGATTTCGAAGTCCGGGTACTCCTGGCATTGCAGGGCGCCCAGGGTGGCGGCGAGGTCGCGCGCCTCGTTGCGCGCCGGAATGATAATGGAAACCGGAGGCCAGCCGTCCCGCGGAGCGGGAAGGGGCGTCGTGGCATCGAGGGGTGGGAATCTGTTTTCCAGGAAGCGCAGGCGGAAGCAGATCGCCGTCCACAAGAGGGCGGAGGAGGTCAACAAAAACCATGTCACGACAATCATTGCGAATCCTGCGGTAATGAAAAAGTTTAGTTCCTCCTGGCGTAGTCGTAAAGCGTGTGAGCCGGACATTGTCACGGCCGGACCGGAACGGTATGCTGCGCCCGATTGCAAACAGAAGGCCTGGGCCCATGTCCCTGAACGATATACGCGTGGTATTGGTCAGCCCGATCTACGGCGGCAACGTGGGCTCGGTCTGCCGGGCGATGAAGAACATGGGCCTACGGCACCTCGCCATCGCCGCCCCGCGCGGGGCGCTGGATGAACTCGAAGCCCGGAAAATGGCCCTCCACGCCATCGAGGTGTTCGACAACCGGAAGGAATATCCCTCGCTGGCCGAGGCGGTGGCGGACTGCGGACTGGTCGCGGGGGCCACGGCGCGGCCGGGACTGTACCGATCGCACTCCAAGTCGCCGCGGGAGTGGGCGCCGCACCTGATCCAGGCGGCGAAGACCGCGCAGGTCGCCCTTGTCTTTGGAACCGAGACCGATGGCCTGTCCAACGACGACCTCGCGTGTTGCACCCAGATCATCCGGATCCCCTCGTCTCCGGAATATCCGTCCCTCAATCTGGCCCAGGCGGTGCTGATCTGCTGCTACGAACTGTTCCTGGCCTCGGGTACATTCGAGCTTCCAGGCGAGCTTTCGCCCGAGGCGAGCGGCGCCATGCGGGAAAAAATGTTCGAGTTGTGGCGCGAGGCCCTGCTTTCGGTGGGCTTCATGAAAGGCGACAAGGCCGACCACATGATGATGGGCCTGCGCCGGATACTCTCCAGGGGAACTTTGACTGAAAAAGACATCCGCATCCTCATCGGCATGGCCCGTCAGGTCCGCTGGGCCGGCCGCCAGATTCAGCCTCATTCCAAGCCGTCCTGACGCCGGCCAGCCTGCGACAAAAAGTTTCACAGGCATGAAGCAAAGAGACACAATGTCTCTTTTTCCGCTTGCGTGGCCACTGCTCGGAAATGCAGCGAAAATAATATAAAACATTAATATGCAGCCACATATGATACAAGCTTGGCGTCTTATGTTGCCTCTTGGCACATATGCTGCTCTAATACAGGCGGATTTTTACTAAACAACAAGACTATAGAGGCTGAACATGTCCAAAGTTTTAGGCATCGATCTGGGTACGACCAATTCGTGTATGGCCATAATGGAAGGCGGGCAGCCGGTCGTCATCCCGAATGCGGAGGGCGGTCGGACGACACCCTCCGTGGTGGGGTTCACGAAGAGCGGCGAACGGCTGGTGGGGGCGTCCGCGAAGCGCCAGGCGGTCACCAATCCACGGAATACGGTTTTCTCCATCAAGCGATTCATGGGCCGCAAGTTTGAGGAGGTGGGCCGCGAAAAGGAGATGGTCCCCTTCGAGGTGGCCCGCGCCTCCAACGGAGACGCGTATGTCAAAATCGGCGACAAAACCTACTCCCCACCGGAAATTTCCTCCATGATCCTTCAGAAGATGAAGGCCGACGCGGAGGCCTACCTCGGCGAGAAGATCACCCAGGTCGTGATCACGGTGCCGGCGTACTTCAACGACAGTCAACGGCATGCGACGAAGGACGCGGGCCGCATCGCGGGGCTGGAGGTGTTGCGCATCATCAACGAGCCGACGGCTGCGTCTCTGGCTTATGGTCTAGGCAAGAAGAAAGACGAGAAAATAGCGGTGTACGACCTCGGCGGCGGCACGTTTGATATCTCCGTTCTGGGAATCGGCGAGGGCGTCTTTGAGGTGGATGCTACCAATGGTGATGGGCACCTGGGCGGCGACGATTTCGACCAGCGTGTGATCAACTGGATGGTGGACGCGTTCAAGAAGGAGCAGGGGATTGACCTCTCGAAGGATCCGATGGCCCTGCAGCGCCTGAAGGAAGCCGCGGAAAAGGCGAAGTGCGAACTCTCCAGCTCCCAGCAGACGGAAATCAACCTCCCGTTCATCACCGCCGATGCCAGCGGGCCCAAGCACATGACGATGACGCTGACCCGATCGAAGCTGGAGCAACTCGTGGATGACCTGGTCGGCCGGACGATCCAGCCTGTCGAGAGCTGCCTTCGGGACGCGAAGATCGAGGCGTCGAAGATCGACGAAGTGATCCTTGTCGGCGGCATGACGCGCATGCCCAAGGTCCAGGACACCGCGCAGAAGATGTTCAACAAGGAGCCTCACAAGGGCGTGAATCCGGACGAGGTTGTGGCCGTGGGCGCGGCGATCCAGGGCGGCGTACTGAAGGGCGAGGTCACGGACGTCCTGTTGCTCGACGTGACGCCGCTGACGCTGGGCATCGAGACGCTCGGCGGCATCGCGACGACGCTGATCGAGCGCAACCGAGGCATTCCAACTCGCGCGAGCGAAATATTCAGTACGGCCGCCGACGGCCAGTCCACGGTGGAAATCCACGTGTTGCAGGGCGAGCGCAAGATGGCGACGGACAACAAAACCATCGGACGCTTCCATCTGGACGGCATCCCGCCGGCCCCGCGCGGCGTGCCGCAGATCGAGGTGGCGTTCGAGATTGACCGCGACGGTATTGTGCACGTCAGCGCGAAGGACCTGGGCACGGGCAAGGAACAGAAGATCACCATCACCGCCTCCAGCGGCTTGAACAAGCAGGAGGTCGAGCAGATGACGCGGGACGCCGAATCGCACGCCGCGGACGACGCCAAACGCCGCGAGACGGCGGAGACCCGCAACCGCGCCGACGCGACGGTGTATGAGACGGAGAAGTTCCTCAAGGAACACGGCGCGAAGGTGTCGGCCGACAAGAAGGCCGCCGTGGAAAAGGCCGTCTCCGCGCTGAAGGAATCGCTGAAGTCGGGCGACGCCGACCGGATGAAATCCGACCTGGAGCACGTGAACACGGAGATGCAGGCGCTGTCCTCCGAGCTGTATTCGCAGGCGCGCGCGCAACCGCCGGGCGGCGGGCCGCAGGGCGGGCCGCAGGGCGAGC
>JAHJJH010000016.1 GCA_018823105.1 Verrucomicrobiota bacterium
CCCGTGCGGGATCTGATAGATCTCGTCGAGTAACCGGCTTGCGGGTTGCCAATGGTGGGCCGGACGCTCCGCGCACGGCCATTCTCTGGCCAGGTCATCCCGCGCGACGGCCCGGCTTCGCCGAAGGGCTATGCCGAGGCGAGCGCGCGCGGGCCGCCTGTCCCCCTGTCATTCTCAATGCGTCTCAGGGCGCTTCGTCCAGGAACGTGACCTTGGCGATGTACGGCAGTTCGCGGTAGCGCCCGTCGTAGTCCAGGCCGTAGCCCACGACGAAGTGGTTCTCCACCGTGAAGCCCGTGTGGTCCGCCCGGCAGGGCACTACGCGGCGGGAGGGCTTGTCGAGCAGGGTGCAGGTTTTCACCCCGGCCGCGCCCTTGTTCGAGATCGATTGCCGGGCGAAGGCCAGGGTGCGGCCCGTGTCCAGGATGTCGTCCACCAGCAGCACCTGCGCGCCCCGCACGTCCAGCGTGATATCCTTCGTCACGCGCACCCGCCCGGAGGACTCGGTCCCGGCCCCGTAACTCTCCAGGGTGATGAAATCAATCCGGGGATGGATGTCGCGCCGGTACAAGCCGCGGACCAGGTCGGCCAGGAACATGAAGCTGCCGCGCAGGATGCCGATCATGACGAAATCCGCCGCGCGGCAATCGCCGGCCATCATGACGACGAGTTCGTCGAGTTGCCGGGCGATGTCGTCCGCCGTGAACAGGACGTCATGGATATGATGGGGGCGCATCGTTGAGGCTCTTCCCCGCAGGGGAGTTACCAAAAAACCGTCGCGGCGCCAAGGCTTAAGCCTGGGCAGGCGGCGGCTTGGGATTCAGCAGGTCCGCTCTCACCTCGTCCGCCGTCCGGTGCCTCTCCACGTTGTGCACGCAATCCAGGATCGCGGCGGCGGAGCACGGCTTGACGAGATAGGCTTTTGCGCCCAGGGCCATGACCCCGTTGATCACCCCATCGTCGTCCTGCACGGACATGACCACGATGTGCAGGCTTGGGAACGTCCGGCGCAGATGCCCCAGGAGCGTTTCCCCGTCAAGGTCGGGCATGATCAGGTCTGTGAACACGATGTCATACCGGTTCCGGCCCAGTTTCTCCATGGCTTCGCGGCCGTTCTGCGCCGTGTCGCAAAGTATCCCTTCCGACTGGAACAGGGTCCGGAACAGGGTCACCACATCGATGTTGTCGTCTATGACCAACGCAGAAATTTTCTTCATACGCATTCCCCCGCCGGGTTTCGGCAGGTAAAAAACCAACCTTTTACTACTGGGTCTACCGGTGCAACACAAACAAAAAAGGGCCGACTTCCGGTTTCCCTACAAGAACAAGAAAAGAGGCGCAGGTGAGGCTCTGCGTGTTTTTTACTTGTATCCCGGGCACAGAACGCTAGACATATTGGCCCCGATGAACCACGCCGGAAAAGAGAGCCCGGAGGGGTGTGCCGGTCGGTGTGAGCAGTGCGAGACGGTTCGAGGTATGGAAGAAGTGGCGGGGCCCGGGTCCCTCGCCGGCGGGCGGATGGTGCTGGCTTCCGCGGCCGTTTTCCTGCTCCCCCTGGCCGGGGCGATCGCGGGCGCGGTCTGGGTTCGGACCGGACCGTCACGGCAGTTGGCCGCGGCGTTGGCCGGGTTCGTCGCGGGTGTCGCGGCAGCCGCGGGCTTGATCCGCCGGCTTCGGCTCCGTGTAATAAAGTGATTTCATGATTGCGACTGTGCCGGGAAAACAGGGAAGTGGCCGTTTTGCCCGGGGGGTGCATCCGCCGGAGCGCAAGGGCTTTGCGGCCGAGGCGCCGATCGAGGTGCTGCCAAATCCTCCGCAGGTGGCCATTCCGCTGCTCCAGCATACCGGCGCGCCCTGCGAGCCGCTGGTCAAGGTCAAGGACGAGGTCGCCCTGGGCCAGAAGATCGGCGAGGGCAAGGGGTTCATCACCGCCCCCGTCCACGCCTCCGTGGCGGGAACCGTGGCCATGCCCTCGGTCACCACGCTGCCGAACGGCCGCCACGTGCGCACGATCCCCATCAAGACCGGCCCGACCCAGCTTTCCGCGGAAGAATTGAAAGCGAACTTGTTTGGGGGTGATTGGCCGGTGTCCGGACTGGACTCGCAGGCGCCGGAGCAGATCGCCCAGGCGGCGCGCGAGGCCGGCCTCGTGGGGCTCGGGGGCGCGGCCTTTCCGACCCACGTCAAGCTGACCCGCAACGAAAAGCGCCCCGTGGACACGGTCCTGCTCAACGGCTGCGAGTGCGAGCCCTATCTCACGTCCGATTACCGCCTGATGATCGAGTTCCCGCGTCCCATCATCACCGGGGCGCTGCTGGCCGCGCGGGCGACGGGCGCCGCGCAGATCATCATTGCCGTCGAGGACAACAAGCCCGCGGCGGTGGAGGCGTTGCGCCGGGCGGCGGACGGCACGGGCGTCGAGGTCCGCGTGATGGAAACCCGCTACCCGATGGGCGGAGAGCGGCAGGTCATTCCGGCCGCGCTGGATCGCGAGGTGCCCACCGGCGGGCTGCCGCTGGACGTGGGCGTGGTGGTCATCAACGTCGGCACGGCGGCGGCGCTGGCGGCGGCCGTCCTGCGGGGGAGAGCGCTGACCCATCGCGTAGTCAGCGTCACCGGCGCGGGTATCGCGCAACCGAAAAACCTGCTGGTACCCGTCGGCGTTAGCTATCGCGGTTTGATTGACTTCTGCGGTGGCCTGAAGCCCGATGCCGCCCGCGTCATCGCCGGCGGCCCAATGATGGGCTTCGCGCTGAACGACCTGAATGTAACGGTTACCAAGGGGACCAGCGGCATCGTCGTGTTGACGCACGAGGACCTGAAACAGATCGAGGAGACGACCTGCGTGCGGTGCGGGCGCTGCGTGGACGTCTGCCCCCTGCACCTCGTCCCCACGCGGCTGGCCCTGGCCTCGCGCTACCAGGATTGGGACATGGCGCGGCGCTACCACCTGATGGCCTGCTGCGAGTGCGGTTGCTGCGCCTACGTGTGCCCGGCGGCGATTCCGCTGGTGCAGCTGATGCGCATGGGCAAGGCGCAATTGCCTAATGAGTAGGGAAATATAACAATTATGGATGCGGCCACACAGAAGCCAGAGAATGTTGCATCGGCACCGGTCGCTGTCGCCCCCGCGATCCATATCGCCCCGGCGCCGCACCTCTTCGGGGGCGTGCTGACGACGCGGCGGATGATGGTCGATGTTCTGCTGGCACTCGTACCCGTGCTCGTCGCCTCGCTCTGGATGTTCCGTCTGTATACCGTGCTCCAACTGGCCATTTGCATGGTGAGCGCCCTGGTCGCGGAGACGGTCTTTACGAAAATGCGCGGTCGCCGGCCCACCCTGGGAGACGGTTCCGCCGTGGTGACGGGAGCGATCCTGGCTTTTTCGTTGCCCGCGACAGCGCCCTGGTACGTGGGATTCATCGGCGCCTTCGTGGCTATCGGGCTGGGCAAGATCGTGTTCGGGGGGCTGGGCCAGAACATTTTCAATCCGGCCATGGTCGGGCGCGCGTTCGTGCTGATTGCCTTCCCGGTCGCGATGGGCGCGTCGGCCTACGTCGCCCCCACCGCGGGACTCGACGGCCTGACCCAGGCCACGCCGCTGACCGCGCTGAAGATGCTCGGGCAGTCCACCGGCCTGCTGCCGCTCTTCCTGGGCACCACGAACGGATCCCTCGGCGAGACCAGTGCGCTGGCCTGCCTGATCGGCGGACTGTACCTCTGTGCGCGGCGTACGGCCTCGTGGGAAATCCCCGCCGCCGCCATCCTGGCCGTGGCGGCCATCAGCGGGCTGCTGGGCGTGCTGGGGCCCAGGACCGGTTGGACGCTCTTCCACGACCTGTCGGGCGGCGCGTTCCTTTTCGGGGCCTTCTACATCGCCACCGACCCGGTCTCGAGCCCGCTGACTCCGAAGGGCAAATGGATGTTTGGCGCCGGGTTCGGCGCGCTGGTGATGCTGATTCGCCGGATGAGCGGATACCCCGAGGGGGTGATGTTCGCCGTGCTGATCATGAACGCGCTGGTCCCGCTGATCAATCGCTGGGCCATCCCGACGCCGGTCGGCGGGCCGGTTCCGGTGAAGAAAACGGCATGAAGAATTCATACATAGGCCAAGCGTGGCTCGTCGTGGTGCTGTCGCTTTGTTTCGGCGCGGCGCTGGCGGCGGTGCAGACCACGCTCCAGCCACGCATCGAGCAGAACAAGCTGGCGGACACGATCGGGCAGATCCCGAAGCTCGTGCCCGGCGCCGCGGGGGGTGAACTGCAGAGGGTGGGCGACCAGGTGGCCTACCGCGCGATGGACGCGTCCGGGCAGCAGGTCGGCTGGGTGCTGGCCGCCGCCGGCCAGGGCTTCGCCGACCGCATCGAGTTGTTGATCGGCATGGACGCCGCCGCCGCGCGGATCACGGGCTTATACGTGCTCGACCAGAAGGAAACGCCGGGACTGGGCAACAAGATCGTGGACGACGCCTTCTGTGCGAAATTCCAAGGCCGGGCCACCGAGCCGGTCCTCGTCGTAACCAAGCATGCCCCGCAGGCGGACCGGGAGATCGAGGGCATCACGGGCGCCACCATTTCGTCGGAGAGCGTCGTGGGCATCGTCAATGCCGCGGTGGCGAAGTTCAGAGAAGCGCCGAAACCTTAATCTAGGGCCGCCGCTCTTGCCTCGCCGAAGTCTGACGAAGGCGGGTGCGGCGCGCCGAAGTGGACGGACGGATTTCGGAAAAGAATGAGGACGATGGGAAGATGAGCCAGGACGGACCAACGCCGCTGGAGCGGTTCATCAACGGGATCCTGCCGGAGAACCCCGTGTACCGGCAGATCCTGGGGATGTGCCCGACGCTGGCGGTCACGAACTCGATGGAGGGCGCGCTGACCATGGCCGGCGCGGTGGCCTTCGTGCTGATCTGCTCGAACGTGCTGATCAGCCTGATCCGCGGCCTGCTCAAGCCGCACCTGCGCATCCTGGTCTTTACGCTGACCATCGCGACGTTCGTAACGATCGCCGACAGGGTCCTCGCGGCGTACATGTATGAGATGAGCAAGCAACTGGGCCCCTATGTACCGCTGATCATCGTCAACTGCATTATCATCTGCCGGTGCGAGGTTTGCGCGTCCAAGCAGGGCCTGCGCGCGGCGCTGACCGACGCGGTGGGCCAGGCCCTGGGCTTCACGCTCGGGCTGGCCAGCATCGCCACCGTGCGGGAGATCCTCGGGTCCGGGACCTGGTTCGGCCGCTGGCTCGGTTGGCGCGTGATCCCGGAGGCCGCCCCGCAGCACTGGTCGCCGTGGGTGGTCATGGTGCTGCCGCCGGGGGCGTTCATTACGCTGGGCCTGCTCATGGGCGCCGTCAACTGGTTCGCGGCGCGGAAAGCGAAGTGAGGAAACGACCATGAACTACGTGGCCGGATTGATCGTGCTGGCGGTGACCACCGCCCTGATCAACAACATGGTGCTGCACTACTTCGTCGGCATCTGCCCCTACATCGGCGTCTCCCGCCGGGTGGACATGGCGTTCGGCATGGGCGCGGCGGTGACGTTCGTGGTGGCCATCGCGGCGGCCTTGAGCTGGACGATCACCTATTTCATTCTCGCCCCGGGCGCCCCGCTTTCGACCTGGATCTGGCGGCTTGTCAACCCCGGCTCGGACCGCGTGGCGGATTTGAGCATCCTCAACTACATCGTGTATATCTTCGTCATCGCCTCGGCCGTGCAGCTGGTGGAGATGTACGTGCGGAAGTTCTTCCCGGCGCTTTACAAGGCGTTCGGCGTCTTCCTGCCGCTGATCACGACCAACTGCCTCATCCTGTTCGTTTGCCTCGAGATCATGAAGCACGTCTCCGGCGCCACGGGCCCGAACTTCTGGGGCCTGGACAAGGCGCTGGTCTACGCCTTCTTCGCCGGCATCGGATTCCTGATCGCGATCGTCATCATGGCCGGGATCCGCGAGGAGCTCGATCATTGCGACGTGCCCAAGCCCCTGCAGGGCCCCGGCATCACGCTGCTGATCGCCGGCATCCTCGCCCTGGCCTTCATGGGCTTCACCGGCATGGACAGCAACCTGATCAAGCTCATGCAGCGGGAAAAACCGGCCGCGTCAACGGCCAACGTCCAACCCTCCTTCGCTAAAGCTACGGAGGGCAGGCATCCAACACCCAGCGTCCAGTTGGCCGATCAGCCATCCACCCTTAACCATTAATCCTTGCCCATGGAACTTGTCATCATCCTCATGGCCGGCGGAACGATGCTGCTGCTCGCGGCGCTTTCCGGACACCTGCTCGGCTGGGCGAACAAGGTCTTCCACGTGGAGGTGGACCCCCGGATCGAGGCGATCAACGCGGCCCTCCCCGGCGCCAACTGCGGCGGGTGTGGCTACGTCGGGTGCATGAGCTATGCCGAGGCCGTTGCGGCCGGGAAGATCGGCCCGGACAAGTGCACCGTCGGCGGTGCGAGCTGCGCCGCGGACGTCGCGAAGATCATGGGCGTGGACTTGAAGCCCTCGTGGCCCTACCGGCCCGTGGTCCACTGCCGCGCGCATTACGCCGAACGCCTGGGTCGCGCGGACTACCGCGGCGAGCGGACCTGCGCAGGCGCGAACCTGATCGGCGGCGTGCAGGGCTGTACCTACGGCTGTCTCGGCTTCAGCGACTGTGTGGTGGCCTGTGAGTTCGACGCCATCCACATCGTGGACGGGCTGGCGATCGTGGACTACGAGAAGTGCGTCGGCTGCGGCGCCTGCGAGCGGGTCTGTCCCCGTCACATCATCACCATGACGCCGTTCAAGTCGCAGCGCATCATCGCCGTGGGCTGCTCGAACCAGGACATGGGTAAGGACGTCAAGGCCGTCTGCAAGATCGGTTGCGTCGGGTGCATGGCCTGCTCCAAGGCCAGCCCGCTCTTCAAGATGACGGAAGGCAAGATCCCGCGCATCAATTACGACGAGTACGATCCCGAGAATATGGATGCCACGCTACTCGCCGTGAAGAAATGCCCGGTGAAGAATCTGATCTTCGTCGGCAAGCCGACCCCCGAGGGCGTGGAAGCCGTGAAGGATGAGGACGTTCCCAAGATCGTCCAGGTGGACTTCAAGACCACCGTGGACCAGGCCGAGTGGCGTGGGTAAACAATCCCGCGGGCCCGGGATTCCGGCGCCACGTTCCACCCGATCGTTTCATAATGCATCTTCCGCTACATGAACTTCGCAATCGGCCGAAGCCGCCGGCCGCCGGCGCGCCACGACGCATCGTCTGGCTCCGTCATCTGGCGTGGATTGTGCCGCTCCTGGTTTTCGACATCTGGTTCGTGGCGCGCTGGCGGGCGGGTTGCGAATCTGTCCCTCCCTCCGAGGAACCGGTCGCCGTTCTTGAGGAGGCCATCCCGCCGGAAACGCCGTCGCCCTGGGTCAATCTTGTCTATCCCACTGAACAGCAGGGCCTTCTGAACCCGGAGAAGACGGGGGTCTATCAGCCCACCGCTTCCGGCAGCCCGGAATCTGCCCTGTATGGTTCCGTACGCACCGGTTCCCGCGGCGGGCGGCTGGTGCCGACGTTTCACGAGGGCCTGGACATCGCCGCCCTGCGGCGCGATCGGAAGGGGCAGCCGCTGGACGCGGTCCGGGCGGTGGCGGATGGGATCGTGGCGCATGCCAACCGGTACGGCGGCAATTCCAACTACGGCATTTATGTGGTGCTGCGGCATGACGATCCGATGGGCCGGGTCTTCACGCTCTATGCGCACCTGGCGCGTCTGGCGCCGGGTATCAAGCCCGGCATCGCGGTGAAAGCGGGCGACACGCTGGGGACCATGGGCCACACCTCGTCTTCGCCCATGCCCATGGCCCGCGGACACCTGCATTTCGAAATCGGATTGATCCTGAACAACCAGTTCGCCGGCTGGTTCCGCACGAAAAAGCTCAAGCCGGACCACGGGACCTACCATGGATGGAACCTGTTGGGGCTGGACCCGCTGGCCTTTTTCCGGTTCCAGCAGGAACAGCCGGGCGCGCCGTTTCTGGCCTTTATGGAAACCGTGCCGTCGGCGTTCGACGTGCTCCTGGCCGCGCGGCGCAAGCCGGATTACTTCGTGCGCTACCCCGCGCTGTGGACCGGTGACCCACCCGGCGGCGCGATCGTGGTGGCCTGCTCCGACAACGGCGTGCCCCTGCGCGGCCGCGCGGCAACGGCCGAGGAGCGCGCCGCGCTGGGCAAGCAGAAGGCGCGTATCCTCCGGGTGCACGAGTCCGTCCTGGGGCGCAACGGCAACCGGCTGGTCGCGAGCCGCGCCGGCGAGTGGGTCCTGGCCCAAGCCGGCGAACAGTGGCGGGAAATGCTGCTCTACCCGGCGGTTCCCTGACGCCGCTCCCGGTCCGGGGCTCCCTTGACAGCCTTGATTCCGCGGGTAAGTTTAGGACATGGGTAGCGTCAGGCAATTTCTGCGCAATTTGGCGTCCATGAGCGGGTTGCGCGTGTGTCCGAAGACGGGTCGCCGGGCCTTCATGCGGGGGAAGGGGCGCGTTTTCTGGCCCCTCTATCTCCTCATCGGGCTGGCCGCGCTGGTCTGGCACCTGGTCCGCGTGCTTCCCCGGCCCAGCCGGGCGACCTATCCCTGCCAGCGCGTGGCGGGGCCCATCGCCTGGAGTTTCCTCGCCTCGTTGCTCGCGTGGCCCGTGGCCCTGCTGACCTCGCGCCGCGCTCGCCGGTTCCTTCATGAGCGTCGGTATGTCCTGGCCGCGCTGGCTGTAGTTATTACTGTGGGCGCGGCTATTGTCGGGCTCTCG
The DNA here is from genome assembly GCA_018823105.1 of Verrucomicrobiota bacterium. Classification (GTDB taxonomy): domain Bacteria; phylum Verrucomicrobiota; class Kiritimatiellia; order CAIQIC01; family JAGNIJ01; genus JAGNIJ01. Next base: position 8,776 of record JAHJJH010000016.1, read on the forward strand.
TCCTCGTCCCGTAATGCCGAGGCCATGGTTCCTCCGGATGCGCGGAACAGTCCGATCGGCACCGCCCGCGGCACGTTTCCCGGCCGGGTGGTCTGGTGCTATGACCCCGCCGCCGCCACGTGGGACGGCAGCACGGGCTACTGGTGGGAGGACCGATGGAACAGCCAGACGGCCGTGGACGCGATGATGTC
>JAHJJH010000190.1 GCA_018823105.1 Verrucomicrobiota bacterium
CGAGACCACGGCAAAACTCACGCCCTGCCCGGAACTCGCCGTCGCGCTCAACCCCACCCTGTTCGTCGTCTCCTGCGGCCCGGGATTCGGGAACGTAATCGTTTGATCGGCCTTGTTCACCACCAGGATGTCGGAGGCCGATCCCACATAGTTGCTATCGTTCACCGTGCCCACGACAGCATAGTTGCCGGCGTTGATCGGAGGGTTCGTCGAGCCGTCATACGTGAGGTCCACGGCCAGCCCGGGCGGGTCGGTCGTCGCCGTTACCCCGCGCGGCGTGCCGTCGTAGGTCTGCGACAAGTCATGGAGCGTCACCTCGGCGGGCAATGGGGCAAACGAATGTCCGATCCAGGAAATATCGTCCAGGGTGATGGCCCCGCTGTTGACGTTGTTGCTGAAAAGAAGCACGACCTCGCCCTGGATATTCAGGACCCCGCTCGTCCAGGTCAGGACCGTGCCATTCCCTCCGGTGATGGCGCCCACCCGGGTCCCGTTCACGTGGATGGCGCAATTCAAAGGTTGTGTGGCGGCCTTCCGGTACTTCAGTTCCAGCGCGGCCACGCCGCCCGGAATCGTGCCGGACCGGATGTAGGCGCCCTTGGCTTTTTCCAGCGTGGGCGATCGGCCCGTGATGCTCAAGTCGCCCCGCGCCCGCGCATAGGCCCACGTCGAGCCGTCCTGCCCGAGGAAGGTGCCACTGGCATAGGTGCTGCCTGTGTACGTGAAGTTGTTGAACGTCTCCAGCCTGCTGCCGCCCGCTTGTTCGATAACCAATACGCCCGTGGCTTCCCCTTGATACATCGCATCGTTGACCGTGCCGGTGACGGCATAGACGCCGGCGTTGATTGGAGCTTCCGGCGAGCCGTCATACGTGATGTCCACGGTCAGCCCGGGCGGTTCCGTCGTCGCCGTCACCACGCGAGGGGTCCCGTCGTAGGTTTGCGACAGGTTGTGGAGCGTTATACCGGCCACGACCTTCGTCACCGTGATCGTGGGGCTGGCGGCTATCGCGGTCAGCGTGCCCCCGCTTTGCCTGGTTTGCGTGACGAACGTGTAGGGGCCCGGGGTCGTGGGCGCGGTGACCCGGGTATCGTTGCCGGCGTAGTCCAGATTGAACCCGTGGTTGTCACTTTGATTGGCCGTGAAATCAACCGTCACGGTCCACGAAGTGCTTCCGGCAATCGAGTTAATGGCCGCGGACGCGTTCCCCACGGGGGCCACGCTCACGTAACCGGGATGGCTGGCGTTGGTATTTTGCGGGGCGGTCCAGCCTGCGGGTATAAAGAGCGTGCACTGTGAACCGGCATTGAATTTCCCGCCGTTTGAATTCCGCCAACTGAACGCAAAAAAGTTGCTGATGCTGCCCGCCGTCGCCTGGGCAGGCGATGCGATCATGGTGCCATCCCCATCGCGGGCGCTCCTGGCCGCCCATGCCGCCGATGAAAAAACAGCATCGGCGATGAGCGCCACCATTATCAGTTTAGCAGATTGAAAACTGACTTTAATGGCTTTTCTCCCCCGCGCTTTCTAGAGAAATAAACAACACCCCATATGGGTGTTTATATAAAAATGTATTATATGTCAATACAGTTTTTTTTGTACTTATAAGCCTTTATCTACCAGTGGATTGGGTACATAGCGGTCGCAGGAGCCCGGCAGCCTTGCCAAACAACTGCCCCATCGGCTTTGATTTTCAGCCCCAGATACACCCTATACACCGACTCGACCGCGGCGGTCTGTGGCCCGTATTTCTACCGGGTCGTCACGGAACCGTAACAAACGAGCCTGGGATCGAGTGGGGTCTTCCGGTTGTTCTGTCTGCCGGGACAACAGCTGTGCGTTTCTCCCGGTAAACAAAAAACGGGGCCAGGGTTATGGTGTTCGCGGCAGGTGCTTGGAATGACCTCGATCCGGGACAGTTTAAAAAAACGTATGGCGGGGACGGGCGTGTTCGTCCTTCTACTGGCGCACCCCAGTTCTGCTCAATCATGGAAATTCATGGTATACGGTGATTCTCGCGGGACGTCGTCATCCGACCAGGTAAACACCAATATTCTGGCGGAGCTGGCGGCGGCCACCACGAACGAGGCGCCGACCTTCGTACTCGTCCCGGGAGACCTGGTTTATTCGGGCTCCGCGACCGCTTTCAAGTTGTGGACCAACATCATGGGCCCGGTGTATCAGGCCGGCATCGGCGTGTATCCGGTCATCGGCAATCACGATGACGACAGTATCAGCGCCTATACCAATGTATTCGCTCCCTACATCCCCGACAACGGTCCCGCCGGCGAGATCAACCGCACGTACTACTTCGTTTGCACCAACGCGCTGATCGTTGGACTGGACAACTACGTGACGGTGGGGAAGCTCAACCAGGCCTGGCTGGACGGCGTCCTGGCCTCCAATTACATGCCGCACGTCTTCGCCTTTGCCCACTTGCCCGCGTTCAAAGTAAGCCACGCCGACACGATGGATGATTATCCGGCCGATCGCGACCTCTTCTGGAGCAGCCTTAGCAACAGCGGGGCGCGGGCCTATTTCTGCGGGCACGACCATTTCTATGACCATGCGCGACTGGACGACGGCGACGGAAACACAAACAACGACGTGCACCAGTTCGTCGTTGGGACGGCCGGGGCCCCCCTGTATACCGACGGCAGCTACAACGGCAGCAATGGGGTGTGGACGCCTTTGCGGCAGCTTCACGAGCAGGAATACGGATACGTCCTGGTGGAAATCAACGGACTGGACGTGACCTATACATGGAAGCACCGGATATCGCCCGGGGTGTATGGCACCAGCTCCGACGTTATGGCTTACCATGTTCAGCCGGAGTCCGCCTGGCTGGACGTCGTGAGCAGTTCCCCCACCAGCCTGTCGCTGTGGGCGCGCTATGTGACTCCCTCGGCCAGCAATACCGTCGAATGGAAATCGAACTTGCTGACCGGCACGTGGCAGCCCTACACGAACTTCAATACATTGAGCAATGCGTACCCGTTGACTTTGGCCGTCACAAACAACCAGATTTACTTCCGCGTGAAATCCAGATAGGCGCTTCAGCCCGGCCCAAACAACATCCAGGCGCCGATTCCAAAGACGCAAAGGTCCACAATAGCATGGCTCACGTAGCCGGGCCAGATGGACCGGTACCGGGTATACATCCAGGACCAGATCGCCCCGCCCGTAAAGATGCCCAACGAACAGACGACGACGGGGAGGGGCCCCATGTATACCTGTAAGGCGATGACATGGTGCAGTGTAAAGAACAGGGCCGAGAGGGCCACGGCCGGGACGCGCGGCAGCAGTTGCTCGCACTGCCGGACGCAGAACCAGCGCCACACGTATTCCTCGAGCACGGAATTCACGAGGATCCAGTAGGCCGCACCCCCGGCATACATCCAGGTCGAACCCAAACCGATGGCCGTCAACTTCTCCACCAGCAAGGATTGATCCACCAGCCGGCGACCCGGGCCGAGGTACGCCGCCAGTATCGCCAGCGAAATCAGGCCGCCCGACAGCACCGCGGCGAAGAATCCGCCGCGCCGCGGCGGCGAGAAACTGATCGGCTGCTTGTCCACGAAAAGACGCCAGGCCAGCGGCAGCCCGAACAGCCAGACCTTGCAGGCCCCGAAAAGTAACGTCCCCAGCCGGGTGCCGGGAAAAAGGATCATGGCCGAGACGACGCCAAGGCTGGCCGCGGGCACCAGGAGAAGCAAAGCAAGGGTGGGCTTCCAGCGACGGGAGTTCATGAGGACATGTAAAGGCCGCCGCTTTGCTCCAGCCAGTCGGCGATGCGGCGGCAGGCGGCCGGCACGCTGCCGTCCGATACGTCGAGTTCCAAGCGCGGGAGACTGGATTCCGAGGCCAGACGGCGCAGAAGTTCCTGTTCCCGGATGAAGACGTTCAGGTCGTCGTACTGCGACGGTTTCCCGGACACCTTCAGTCGTTCCGCGCGGGCCGCTTCAAACGACTCCGGCGAACGCGTGCACAGCACCAACCGGAAGCCGAGCGGCAGGAGACGTTCCTCCAGCCATCGGAAATCGTAGTCCTTGCCTCGCTCCTGGAGCTGGCAGGCCCGCGTGGAGAGATGGAACCGGTCCACGATCCAGGAGTAGTAGCGAAGCAGCTCAAACAACCGCGCCCACGTCCCATAGGTTTCCATCGCCTGCGCTTCTTCCTCCGGCGCGAAATTGATCAATCCCCGGCCCCAGGGATAGTTGGTGAACGCGCACCACTCGCCGGAGACCAGCGGTGAGTGGTAGCGGTACTTGCGCGAGCCGACAATGCGCGGATGCTCGTTGAGCGCGAAGGCGATGTCCGTCTTCAGCGTCAGCCGCGTGCCTTCGAGGATGATCTTGGGACAGAGTTTGTTGCCCATGGGGGTGTCTGAAGGGTTCAGGGTTCAGGGTTCGTAATCATAATCGTACTCTTGCTCCTCCTCAACGCCCCGGTCCACGCCCTCTTTGCGTTCTTGGCGTCTTCTGTTCTTTTGGTTTTCGGGCCCGCAATTCCCGCAACGCATCCGCGGCGATCCAGCGGGCGCTGCGCGAATCAAGCCTCTGAATGGATAATGCCGTTTTGACCGCCTCGCGGCGCAGATGTTCATTGCGCTTGCCGATCTGGCGCAACGCCCAGTTGACGGCTTTCTTCACGAAGTTCCGTTCGTCCCCCGCCTCGCGCCGGATGATCGGCAGGAAGACCAAAAATTTGGCGTCCGGCGCGGACTTGTCGTGCACGGCGAGAGCCGCCATGAGAACAAAGCCGGCGCGCTTGACGAATTCCTCGTCGCGGGCCGTCCACTCCTTTGCTTTTTTCCAGGCCCACGGCGTTTTATCGAACAGGTTGGAGCACACCTGGTCGCAGATATCCCACGAATCGAAGTCGCGCGCCCAGCGTTCCATTTCGCGCTCGGTCAACGCGGCCGGGTCGGCCACCAGACCGGCCAGAATACGGGCCTCGTGAAGGCCTGAAGTCCAAAGCGCGCGCGCCAGCTTGTGATCTTTCTCCAGATCTTTGGCCAGCTTACGCAGCGCGGGGATGGAGACGCCCAGCGTGCCGCGGGGATTGATGCCGAACCGGGCCATGCCCGCCACGTTGGCGGAATGGGCCTGGCGCTTGAGTCGTGAAAGGACTTCCTGGATTTTCATGGCTTGTCCGGGCGTCTCGTGCCGGCGAAGCGCCCCGAGCGGAGCCGCAAGTTTGGAGCGCACGAACCGCCCGGCTTCGTCCCGACGCGCGGCGCTGTCGGGACTACGCCGAGGCATCCCGAGCGCGCTTGCGCGCTTCGGGATGGTGGAGCGGAAGGGAGTTGAACCCTCGACCTCTAGAGTGCGATTCTAGCGCTCTCCCAATTGAGCTACCGCCCCGTGCGGCTTAAAAAATCGGCCTCAATCTACGTGCTCCGCCCCGAGGACGCAAGCGATTTTCTCCCCCCGCTCCCGATGTCTCACATATTATAATATGTGAGACATGCCTACTTCCACTGCCGGAGTAACCAGTCTAACGTGGGTTTCAAGTCCACGACCTTGGCAAATTTCACCAGCGCCGGGATCTGCTTGACGCCATCCAGGGGGAAGCGCCGGCCCGGCGGGAATACCGGGGCCAAACGATGATACCGCTTGTCGAGAATCTGGCGACACTGATAATCCGCCACGCCCGTCAGACCCTCGCCCAGGATATCGATCAGCGGCCGGGCCCACTGCGCATATCCCCAGTCGAGGTTCCGGCCCTCGATCCGCATCAGCAACCGGCCGGTGCCCACCGACAGCAACACAAGCTTCTCGATCGGCCAGGGTCGCGGGAAAGACCTTCGATCCCGGGTCTGGGCCAGCGCGGCCATGGCCGGATTGTTCGCCGCGACCCCGCCGTCAATGTAGCCGTCCACGCTTGGGAAGTACGTCGGCGCGGCGCTGGTATACAGGGCCACTTTCCAGACGGGGAACGCGCCGTCGGAGTCCGGGCCGGGCAGGTTGTGAAAGAATTTCGGGGCCCAGCTTCGCTCCGCCGGATCGGGTTTTTCATTGTCGAGGTCGAACGCGGAAATCAGCACGGATTTCTTCAGGTCCGCCAGCCGCGCCTCGCCGAACCGCCGCTTCAGCTCGCGCGCCAGGTTCCGGTTGCTATAGTTGGCGCCGATCAGCCGGCCGACGTCGCGCACGTTGTCGAGCCACGAGTCATCGAATATCTCGCGCCCTTGCTTCTCGTAGAGCTCGCGAATCTGGGATGGGGTAAGACCATGCGCGAGGCCCAGCGCCAGGATGCCGCCGGTCGAAGTCCCGGCCAGCAGATCCACTTTCTCCAGCCAGCCCGGCACGGCCGCTTCCAGCCGCTCCAACAGGATCGCCGTCAGCAGGCCGCGAATGCCCCCGCCGTCGAGGGAAAGAATCCGGTACGGCCCGGTGTGGCGTTTCATCCCACCCCCCTCCGGCCCCGTCGCCCCCGCCGCATCAAGACGGTTCGCCCAGGGCCTCGATGATCGAATCGCACAGGTAGTCCACGTTCCGGGTGGTGATGCCCGCGACGTTGATGCGGCCGCCGCCCACGATGTAGATGGCTTTTTTCTCGCGCAGAAAAGTCACCTGCGCCTCCTGGAGGCCGCTGAACGAGAACATCCCCCGCTGGGCATGGATAAAGGAGAAATCCATCGGCGCGCCACGCCGGCGCAGCCCCTTGACCAGGGCATCGCGGATGGAAACAATCCGCGCCCGCATGACGCTCACTTCCTGCTCCCACGCCGCTCGTTCGCCGGCGTCCCCCAGGATCTTCGCCACAATCGCCGCGCCATGGGCGGGCGGATTAGAATAGAGCACGCGAACCACGATCCGGACATGAGTCAGCCAGGCCGACGCCAACGTCGCGTTCGGGGCCACGAGCGCCAGGGCCCCGGTCCGCTCGTTGTAGAGCCCGAAATTCTTGGAGAACGAGGCGGCCACGAGAACGGGCAGATCGGTTTCCAGAAAAGGCAGCAGCCCCGCGCGGTCGGCCTCCAAGCCGGTCCCGAAGCCCTGGTAGGCGAAGTCGAAGAACGGAATCCATCGGCGCCGCGCGGCGATGGCGGCCACCTCGCGCCATTGAGCGTCTGTAAGGTCCACGCCGGTCGGGTTATGGCAACAGACATGCAGCACCACGAGGTCGTTCTCCGGCACGTTCTCCAGCGCTTCGCTCATCCGGTCGAAATTCAGCCCTCGCGTGGCGGGATTGTAATACGGGTATTCGGTCGCGGCAAATCCGGCGGCCGTGAACACGCCCCGGTGATTGGGCCACGTCGGCGCGCTCAACCAGACGCGCGAGGAAGGCAGAAACTTTCGCAGGAACTCGGCTCCCACGCGCAGGGCCCCCGTACCGCCGGGCGTCTGGGCCGACCGCACACGGCCGGCCTGCAACACCGCGTGCCTCGCGCCGAACACCAGTTCCGACACCCGTTCGCCGTATTCGGGCAATCCGGCGATCGGCAGATAGGATTTGGTGGTTTCCGCCCGGCAAAGATGCTCCTCCGCACGCTTGACGGTCGGCAGTACCGGCGTGCGGCCCGCATCGTCCATGAACACCCCGACGCCCAAGTTGACCTTGTGCGGGCGGGGGTCCTTCTTGAACGCCTCGGTGAGGCCCAGGATGACATCCGGGGGGGCCGGCGTCACGGTCTGAAGATTCATCAGGAGCCTCGCGCGGGATTATAGCGCTCCACCCATTCGCGGATCATGCTGTCCTCGACGCGGATGATCTTCATCTCGCGGGCGGCATTCTCCGGCGAATCGGACGCGTGGGCGGCGTTGACCATGATGTCCTGCCCGAACTCGCGGCGGACGGAACCCGGCTGGGCCTTGCTGGGATCGGTGGACCCGAGAATGCCACGGATTTTCTCCACGGCATTCAGCCCGGCATACACCAGAGCCAGGCACCGCTCTTTGCCCTTTTTCTGCTTCTCCTCCGGCGTGCAGGCCGGGCCCCACTGGCCGGTCATGAACTGGATGATTTTATAAAATTCGTCGTCGCCGTACATCGGACCCAGCGTTTCGCCGAGTTGCGCCACGGTTTCCGGCGGAAGCTCAAAGCCCAGTTCCTTCGCCAGGGCCGCCCCGGCGCGCTGGCCCACCATGCCCTTGAGCTTCTCCCGGAGCACCTGGCGGACCGGCCCGTAGAATTCCTCGGCCTCCGCCACGGTCATCCGGTGGACCTTGGCGCCGATGATGCGCAGGCCGGAAGCGGAAAAGATGTCAATGATGTTGCCCGGCCGCGCGCTGGAAAAACGGAAGTTGTCCGGCTTGATGAGCACCAGCGTGCGTTGGTAATGCTCCGCGCCGGTGTACACGTCCAACGCGTTCTCCACCAGGCCGCCATCGCGCTCGCTGTAGTCCGCCCACAACCGCATCGCCGCGCCGGCGGCCTCGGGGGTCCACCCCACCATCACGGCCGGCTCGACATAGCGAACCTGCCCATGTTCATCGCGAATGAGGTCGCCGTAGGTGCCGCGGGCGGTGTCGGAAGCCTCGGTACTGTGCCGCACCTTGCCCGTCGCCTTGGCGATTTTCACAACGGCGTCCTCCCCCTCGAACAGCAGCATCATTACCCGGCGGGGCTTGCTTGTCCGCGGGTCCGGCGCATAGTTGAGATGGACGTAATCGGCCAGCAAATTCCGCTCTTCCTCCTCCGTCGCCACATCATGTCGAAGCAAGGCCGTGTATTTGTCCGCCAATTCCTGGCTGGGCCCAAACATGCGGGCCGCCACCAGGTCCAGCCCCGTCCGGCTCAGCAGCCGGCCGATGACGCCCCCGGTGCGGGATTTCGAAATCGTGTAAGGATTGATCAACGCAAAGGCCAACTCGGTCGCCATATCATTCTCCATCTGTTCCCTTGGAAGTTTACATATGAGCCGAAGCGTAATCAAGGATAAACGTTTCGCGCAAGACGACCCGCGAGCCTGAGCGAGCGGAGGCTTCCCGCCGTCTGCGCTTGTTTCCGAGGGTCCCTTCTGTCAGCTTGGGACCATGACCAAACAAGGTGCATCCTCTGCGCCCTTGCTGCGCGCTTTACCTTCCGTGGAGGCGGTGCTGCAGACGGCCCGGGCGCGGGAACTGGTCGCGCAACACGGGCACGCGCGGGTGACACAGGCCGTGCGCGAGAGCCTGGATACGATCCGGCAGGCCATCCGGCACGAAGGGGTCTCCGCGGCTCCCGGGGCGGACGTCCTCGCGGGGGCGGCGGCCGAACGCCTGGCCGCGGACCGGCCCAACCTCAAACGGGTGATCAACGCCACGGGTATTTTGCTCCATACCGGCCTGGGCCGCGCGGTCCTGCCGGACGGGACCGCGGAAGCCCTGGCCCGGGCCGTCGGCGGCTGTAACGTGCAGATGGATCTCGAAACCGGCGAGCGCAGCCGCCGCGAAGCGACGATCCTGGACCTGTGCCGGCGAGTGACCGGCGCGGAGGACGTCGCCGTGGTCAACAATAACGCCGCCGCGACCCTCCTGGTCCTGGCTGCGCTCGCGCGCGGCCGCGAGGCCGTGGTCTCGCGCGGGGAGTTGATCGAGATCGGCGGCTCGTTCCGCCTGCCCGATATCATGGCCGAGAGCGGCGCGGTCATGCGGGAAGTCGGCACGACCAATAAAACCCACCTGCGCGATTATGAGAATGCGATCGGCCCGAACACAGGGCTGCTGCTGAAAGTGCATCCGAGCAACTACCGGGTGGCGGGCTTTGTCGCCGAGGCGTCGCTGCGCGAGATCGCCGATCTCGGACATCGCCGGAGCGTGCCCGTCATTTTCGACCTGGGCAGCGGGAACCTCATGGACCTCCGGAAGTATGGACTCGAAGGCGAGCCGACGGTGCAGGACGGCTTCCGCGACGGCGCGGACCTGGTCCTGTTCAGCACGGACAAACTCATCGGCGGCCCGCAGGGCGGCATCATCGCCGGGCGCACGGACCTCGTGACCGTCGTCCGCCAGCACTCCCTGTACCGCGCGTTCCGGGTGGACAAGCTCCGCCTTGCAGCCCTCGAAGCCGCCCTGCGGCTGTTCCTGGAACCCGAGTTCCTGGAGGAGCGGCATCCAACGCTCTTCATGCTCGCGCGGCGGCCGGATGAACTGCGGCAGGCCGCCGAAAACCTGCGCGATGAAATCGCCCGCCGGCAGCCCGCCTGGCGCGCGACCGTCGTGGAGGATGAATCGCGCCTGGGCGGCGGGGCCCTGCCCACTTCCCCCCTGCCAACGTTCGCCGTGGCCCTGCAAACGGACGGGAGGACGGCCGAGGAACTGGCCCGAGCGCTGCGCCGGGCCGACCCGCCGGTCATCGGCCGGATCCACGAAAACGCCGTACGGCTGGACGTGCGGACGATCCGGCCGGGGGAAATGAACGACGTTTTGTCCGCTATCCAGCGCCTCGCCCCGTGAACGCCGCGCCCGTCATCCACGTCACCGTCGGCACGGCCGGGCACATCGACCACGGCAAGACGGCGCTGGTGAAACTGCTGACCGGGTGCGACACGGACCGCCTCCCCGAGGAAAAGGCGCGGGGCATGACCATCGACCTCGGCTTCGCGACCTGCGCGCTGCCGGACGGACGCCGCGTGGGGATCGTGGACGTGCCCGGCCATGAGCGGTTCATCCACAACATGGTCGCGGGCGTGACCGGGATCGACGTCGTGCTCCTCGTCGTCGCCGCGGACGACGGGGTGATGCCCCAGACGATCGAGCATTTTCACATCGTGCGCCTGCTCGGGGTCCAGCGCGGCCTGGTGGCGATCACCAAGTCCGACCTCGTCGAACCGGCCCGCCTCGGCGAGGTCGAACAGCAGGTCCGCGACCTCGCGGCCGGCAGTTTCCTGGAAAACGCGCCGATGCTCCCCGTTTCGTCGAAGACGGGCGCCGGCTTTGATGCCTTTTATGATGCCTTCGCCTCGGTCGTCGCCGCCACGGCGGAACGCCGCGCAGAAGGGCCGTTCCGCATGAACATCGAGCGCGCCTTTGTGCTCAAGGGGCACGGCGTCATCGTGTCCGGCATTCCCCGCTCCGGCGGAGTGCGCGTCGGGGACACGCTGGAACTGCTGCCCGGCGGCGGATTGAAAAAGATCCGGTCGCTCCAGGTGTACGGCGCGGACGCCGACGAGGCGCGCGCGGGCGAGTGCGTGGCGCTCCGGCTCTCGGACCTGGATCGTGAGGAGGCCGGGCGCGGGCGCGTGCTGGCGGCTCCCGACTACTTCCGGCCCGCCCGCTTTTTCAACGCCCGCTTCCAGCACCTGCCGAATGCCGGCGCCGCGCTGAAGCCGCGAACGGCCATTCGTTTTCACGTGGGCACCTCGGACGTGCCCGGGCACCTCCTCCTGCCCTCCCTCGCCTCCCTGCCGCCGGGCGCGGAAAGCTATGTCCAAATTCAGCTGGCCGAACCGGTGATCGCCGCGCCGGGCGATCCCTTCGTGGCGCGCGCGTTGAGCCCCGCCCGCACGCTCGGCGGCGGTTACATCGTCGGCGCCGACGAACAACGTATCCGCCGCTCGCGCGGCGACTGGATCGGGGCCCGCGAGGAGGAAGACCAGTCCTTCCGCGATCCGGCCGCCGCGCTCCTGCACGCTCTCCGGTCCGCTGGAACCACGCCGTTGAAGACGGCCGAAGCCGCGCACCGGGCGCTTGTTTCAGAAGACGCGGCGCGAACGGACCTGGCCCGGCTGGTCCAGGACGGCCGCGCCGTGCAGGTCGGCGACCGGTACGCGGCGGCGGACGTGCTGGAAAAGCTCGGGCAGGACCTGGCAGCGGCGTTATCCCGGCTGCACCAGGCCCAGCCGAAGAGCGCCGGGTTCACCCGGGCGGAATTGCTGCGCCTCGTCACCGCGGACCCGGCCCTGGCCGACCTCGCGCTGAAAAACCTGGCCGACGCCGGCCGGATCGAGCTGCAGCACCTGCCCGAGCGGATCCTGTCGAGCCGGATCC
>JAHJJH010000191.1 GCA_018823105.1 Verrucomicrobiota bacterium
CCCGGGCCGAATTGCGTTGATCGGGGCCTTTGTCTCCATCGTACTCAAGGAGTGGCTGTATCGTTGGACCATGGCCGTTGGCAAGCGAATGAAATCCCCCGCCGTAATCGCCAACGCGTGGCATCATCGATCGGACGCCTTGAGCTCGATTCCGGCCCTGGCGGCTGTCGGCGTAGCCGTGATCGCGCCGCGATTCGCATTTCTCGATCACGTGGGCGCCCTGATCGTGTCCTTGTTTATCATCAAAGTATCTTGGGACATCATGGCTCCTGCGTTGGCCGATCTTGCCGACCGTGGCGGATCGGACCGGGAAAGAGATCAGATTGCGGCGATCGCCATAAGTATTCAGGGGGTGCAATCGCTTCATGCCCTCCGCTCCCGCCGTGTAGGGTCGGGCCTTTACGTTGACTTGCATTTACTGGTCAACGGTCGGATGAGCGTCAGCCATGGGCACGCCATCTCGGAGCAGGTGAAGAAGGCGATCCTCGAAAAGGGCCCGGACGTCCTCGACGTCGTCGTTCACCTCGAACCGGTTGAAGACGGGCCCGAATCCATTTGAAGCGATTCGACAAGGCGTTAGGAGTCCAAGGGGCCGACGGTCCTCTGGCCGTAGTCCGGCGGCGGAACGCTGGCCGGGGTCAAGCGACGGAACGCTTGCCGCGACCGACGAGCCAAGACGGGCGCAGCGCAAGCAGAAAAGCCCTGTTATTCGTGGTCGTTATGATGGCATGCCTGGCAGGGGTCCAACCTGCAACCTTCTGATCCGTAGTCAATTACAAATAATCCGGAATGGCCATTTATTGGCCTTTCCCCGGACGCCCGAGGCGTATCACCTCGCATGAGTTACTTGCCTTTTTGGACAGTGTCCCAAAAAGCGCGCGGGGAAAGAATCCGGGCTATTCCGAACTTCTTAAGCACCAGCAAATCCTTGTCGCCAGTAATGATCACGTCGGCTTTTGCGGGAGCGACCAAACCCAGGACCATCAGGTCGCCGGGGTCACGGCAAATGCTTTTCTCGACCTTGTCCGGGTCCAGTATGTCCGCATTCGCACGAAGGAGCCGTATAACTTCCTTAACAACCGGCGCCGGCACCTTGAGTTTCTGTTTCAGTTTCCGCTCAACTTCGTCGAGGATCCCCTCGCAAAGGACGAGATGGTGCTGCTCCAGGCAAAGCTCCAAGACGGCTTCGCACAATCCCCGCGAGGCTACCGCCGCGATGGCGACGTTGGCGTCAACAATGACTTTCATGACAGGGCCTTGAAGACGTCCTCATCGGTCAACAGGCCCTGTGCTTCGGCAAACGGCAGGATTTTTCGCCGGACGGCACGAAATTTCTCGATGGCAAGATAACGGCGGACGGACTCTCTCACAATATCACTGACTCCCCGGTTTCCTTCGCGGCTCAATTCGTCCAGTTCAGTCTTCATTTGCTCCGGCAAACGGATGGTGAGTGTTGTCATGGGTTTTCTCCTGCACGACAATGTAGTGCATCCGCCCTGATCTGTCAACCTCGCGTCGGGAGTCCAGAGGGGCCATGACCTTTTGGCCGTGATCCAGCGGCAAGACGCTGGCCGCGACCGGCCAGCCCAAGACTTGCCGAAAGAGCGGAATTACCAGAGGCCAACACCTTCGGCGCGGGCTTTCTCTTCAAAGCCCCGGATTCATCGCGGACTTGCGCATGGCCTTATGACTGCTGTATCCTGCCTGCATCGGCAGGGCGTTGAGCGCGGCACTGGAGGTAGAAAAGGTGCATTCAGCAAGTTCAGGGAAAAAGCCGGAAAACCGCCTATCCTCACCCCTGGAAGGAACACAAGAAGGGAACCCGCGCTTTTCAGGCAAAAGTGATTGCCCCTGTGTTTTCGCAGCGAGATAATGCAGAAAACTTTAGAATAACTTGTTCGATGAGAAGAGAGAGGAACTATGGCTCCGTCAATAGAGGATACGCTTGCCCGGATTGACGATGTCCTGCGTCAGAATCGGAAGATCGAGTGGACATACATCGTCCTCACGGTGGCTCTCTTCGCATGCGGAATCGCATGCATCATCTGCGCCCTCGTCACTGGAAAATACGCTTGGTCTACACCCTCAACAGTCACTACCGGCCTGCTCTACTGGCCCCTTAAAGAAATCAAGGGGATACGGAAGAACAACATAGCTCTCGCCACGGCCCCAATGCTGATCGCTACGCTTCCGCCGTCAGAGGCGGCGAAGGAACTACAGACCCTTCTCCATACACTTTACGAGGAGGGTAAGTAATGCAGCATGACGAAAAGACACGGCAGCTGCTCCAGAACCTCCTCGACGGAGTCTACCAGAAGCAAGCTCAGTCTACCCCAGCGCAACAGGACTCCTGTCTTGTGGCTCAAGACAATCAGTACTTGGGCCGGATCACAGACAACCAATACGACACAAACTCCCTCTTGAACACGTACGGTCCATACGGAAGCCAATATAGTTCAACCAGCATCTTCAATCCCTACTCTCCGTACGGGAGTGAATATGGGCAATTTAGCATAAATAACCCGTACTGCTCAACGCCGCCAAAGCTTTTCATTCAGGGGCGCTTTATCGGACACGTATCCAAGAATCAGTACGTGACACATCTGATTCCTGCGGACGCCTTCCTTTACACGTTGCGAAACGATCTCCCAACCCTCCTCTCAGGCCACGTAATTCAGTCGGAAGCAGAAGCCAAGCAACTTAGCGGTGAGTCTTTCATAGTTGCTGGAGATGAGACGTTCCTCGGGAAACTGAATCCGAACGCGGACGACAACGAATCAATCTTCAATCAATACGGGCCATATGGAAGCAAGTACTCACAGACCTGCATTTTCAATCCTTACTCACCATATGGAGGACAATACTCTGCGCTCAGTCCCTTCAATCAGTACGCGACGAATCCGCCGAGAGTCTTTCTCAAAGGTCAGTTCGTCGGGTACTTGACAGTTAATCAATACAAGACACCTAAACTGGATCCCAACTCGATCATGGACTGGGCAAAACAGCATGTCAGCACCTATGGATGAGAGCATCGAACAAGACAAATCCAGCGTACGCGGTAAACCGCGTCGCTTAGGCTGATCGTTGGAGAAAAAGGATAGGATGCTTCCGATGCTCGGAAGAGGGAATGAACGACAGGAGTAGCAGATGCTGGATGCCGAACCGTCAATCTATTCGTTGATTGTTCTGGTTTTATTATCAGTGGCGCAGGCGGTTTCATTAGTAAGCAAGGGCCGGCTGGCTACACCGGCTTCCCTCCCGGTGTTGTGGGGACTTTTCCTGGCACTGGCGGTTTCGGAATGGATCTCCTTCATCGCCGCCCTGTGGATTCTGGCCATCATCAGCTTTTGCGCGTTGCGGGAATATCTTTCGCTGGTCGACATCCGGCTGGAGGACCGCTGGGGGATTCTGTTTTCCTACTTTTCCATTCCGTTCATGTTTTACCTGATCCAGATCGACTGGTACGGTTTTTTCATTGTAGCCATCCCCGTCTATGCGTTTCTGCTAATGCCGGTTTGTGTCGCTCTCGGTGGACGGTCGCGGGGGATTGTGTTTTCGGTAGGGGCGCTGGACTTCGGCCTGTTTTTTTATGTCTCCTGCATGGGCCATCTCTGTTATCTGGCCTTTTTCTCAGAGCGGATTGCGATGCTGATGATAGCGACGGTGGCCGCGGCGGATTTGATTCACAGAGCGCTGCGAAACAGGCCTCGGGCTCTGCGGGTGCCGTTGCAGGTGGTCGTCGCCTGTGTTCTGTTTACGGGTCTGGCCGAATGGTCTGCCATCCCGCTGAACCATTCCTTCGCGTTGGGAATCATTATTCCACTGCTTGTCTGCCTGGGGCGGTTTACGCTGAAACAGATTGAAGATGATCTGGGGATCCGTGCAGATCGGCTTCAGCCGGGCCGGGGCCGGACCATCGATGCGCTGAAATCCTATCTCTTCATTGCTCCGATCGTCTTTCACTATCTGCGCTGGTTCCTTAAATGGGGCGCCCTTTAATAAATACGCTTCGCATAGCGTTGCACTTGCTGATTATCCGGCCCCTGCTGCGCCTGCTGTTCGGCGTAAATGTGGTGGGTCGCGAAAACCTAGACGGGGTGGACCGCTTCATCATGGCGGCGAACCACAATAGCCATCTGGATATCTTCCTGCTTTTGTCCGCTCTGCCTCCCGGCAAAACGGCTAAAACGCATCCGGTGGCCGCCCGCGATTATTTTGAAAAACCGGCCTGGCTTTTCGGAATCGTGCAGTTTCTCTTGCGGCCGATCTGGGTGGACCGGAACAACAGCGGGCTCGCGGCGATAAAAGAGATGCAGCGGCGGCTGGATGACGGGTGCAGTATCATCATTTTCCCGGAGGGCACGCGGGGGCAGGCGGGGGAGCTGCAGGATTTTCGCGGCGGCGTCGGCCTGATTGCCCGGCAGAATCCGGATATCCCGGTGGTGCCGGTCTACCTCGAAGGGCCGGAACGGGCCTTCCCAAAGGACGCCGCTTTTCCGCTGCCCCTCTGGAACCATATCACCATTGGGCCGCCGCAGCTCATCCGGGGCAAGAGCCGGGAAATAACCTCCGCGCTGTACAGGCACCTCAAGACCCTGGCCGACGAGGAGCAGGCCTATCGCCAGCGGCGTCAGCCCGAACCGCACCGGCCTTTTGTCGCGGCTGTGATCGGGATCGACGGATCCGGAAAAAGCACCCTGTCGCGGCGCGTGATTGGTTGTTTTAAGGGCGAGAGCTGTTTTGTCGGCGACGGACTCGAGCTCTTTACGAACGGCGAACCGCACGACGCTCAGCCGCTAACGATAAACGAAGTGCGAAAGTGGATGGGACGGCAGGCTAAAAGCGCAAAGAATTTGGCGCGGTACAAGATGCGGAAACTGGCGGAGCTGCTGCTGCGCGACCGCCTGCTCTCCGAGGTGGAGCGATGGTACCGTCCGGATCATATTTTTATGGACGGCTCCCCGCTGCTGAACATGACTGCGTGGGCGATGCTGTTCCACGAAGAGTTCTTTAATGCGGAAGTTTGTTCAAAGGCGCTGGACATTCTGTCCGGGAAAGACGACCGCTTGAAGAAGGATCCCATCTTTGAGCAGTTTCCGGAGCTGAAGGCTCTGCGCAAGCTGAACCTGAATCACCTGCACCTGCCGGATGCGGTCATTTTTCTGGATGTTGATCCCGAGGTGAGCATGCAGCGCATCGCCTCCCGTGGAGAAGCGGTGCAGGCGCATGAAAATACGGAGAAGCTGACCAAGCTGCGCGCGGCCTACCATCTGGTTTGTGATGTGCTGGAGCAAAGTCGGCCGGTGTGCCGTCTGTCCGGCGATAAGAGTCTGGAGCAGCTTACGCAGGAGGCGGCAGCGTTTATAAAAAAAGTCGGGAGCGGTGTGGATGAAACGGATTGATGTGATTGCAACCACCATATCCGGCTCGGTCTCCGACTGGAAAAAGGTGGAGCGGATTGTCCCGCTGTTCGCGGAACATGGGTACACGGATGTCCGCCTGCATGAAGTGGACAGCCACGCCGCCGCGCGCGAAGCCGCCTGTACAGCGCTGGGGCAGGGCGGGCGGATTCCGATATCGGCGGGCGGCTCCGGCACCTTCCGGGCCGTGCTGGAAGGCTGCATTGATTCCGGGGTGGCGCTTGCGGATCTCCGCCTCGGATTTCTGCGCAAAGGTTCGGCCGACCTGATCGGGAAAGTGCTGAACATGCCCGATGAGATTGAAGATGCGATCCGGGTTTTCGCCGAATCGATCACCGCCGACCGTTATCTGGCCGCGGACATTCTTCAGGCCCGCAGCAGTGCCGGCTCAGAAACGCCGCGCCATTTTATCGGCTATGGCGGCGCAGAACTTTTCGGCCGTATCCCGCATTACACCGAAAACCGGTTTACAAAATATTATAAGGGCATCCTGAGCCAGTTTTTCGGGGATCTCGGGCCGTTCACCACCGGCATGATGCTGGCGCTGATAGAAAAAATGATTAAGGCGCCCTTCAGGAGGAAGATCCAGTGGCGGATTCTGGCGGATGGCCAACTGGTAGCCGAAGATGTTTACCAGGCGATTGTTGTCGTGAACGGATACTTGGGGCCGGATATGCCGTTTTCAGACCAGCCGCTGGATTCGGGCGCGTTCTACTGTTTCGGACTGAGGAATATCGGCGGCGGCAAACTGTTGGCCCAGGCCAAACATGCCCGCGACGGCTCCATCATGAAAGAACCGGAGCGTTGGGGCTTCACATCCTTCATCGTAAAAGACAAACTCGAACTGATTCCTGATCATGACAAACCGTTTCCCGTCAATGTGGATGGCAGTACCTTCATAGCCGGGCAGTCCATGCTGTTCGAGCGGACGGGAAAAATCCCGTTAATCATAAAGCAAGGAACTGAAACTCTCCAGGAACTAAGGGACAGATAGATGGTCGGCAAAGCAGTCATTCGGGCAAATAAAGTGTTTTGATGCATCCAACAACTGGGTTGAGACTACCGATGCCCCGCTTCGCGGCCCATCGGTGCCTCACCCGGGACGTTGGCCCCAAAACAGAGGGAGGTGCCCAAGGCCATAGATGACCGGAACTCGCTCGCGTGCGGAATGTAACGGACTACGCCAGAAAGGAGTCACCCCATGGGCGACAAGAAAAGCAAGAAGGACAAAGCCAAAGGGCAGAGGCAGAAGGAAGCCAAACAAGCGAAAGCCGCCCAGCAGAAACTGGACAGACAGCAACCCCGGGTCCCCTAAGCCCGGGGCCAACCAGCGGCTTGTGTTTACGTTTTTGCCGCGGCGGCAAAAACGAAATTCATGCGTGACGTGGACGCATAGAAAAATGCTCATGTGCGATAAAGAGGCCACACTGCTCATCCAGGGCAAGGGGATATCGCCGGGTTTGGCCGAGGGAAGAACCTTCGTACACCGTGACATGCTTCGGTCCTTAGACGCCCCCACGGGCATCAAGGCGGAGAATATCGAGCGGGAATTTGGACATCTGGATGACGCTACCGCGAGGACTACGGGTGATCTCCTTGTCTTGGCAACGCGGGTGGAAAAAGAAATAGATTCGAGACTTGCCGCTGTCTTTGAGACCCATCAAGTGATGCTGAATGATCCCACGCTAAGAGAGGAATTGAGAGCGGAGATCAGGGGGAATTTGGTGAGCGCAAGCAGTGCCGTGAAGGCGGTGTTTTTGCGGTGGGAGAAACGCTTTCTGTTGATGGAATCGCAATTGGCCAGGCACAAAGGCGATGATATGCGCGATATCTCCAAGCGCCTGTCAGATGCCCTTGCGGGGATCAAGATTCACCCGTTGGAACACATCCCCCCGGGCAGCGTACTCGTGGCCAATCGGTTGCTGCCATCCGACACCATCTTCCTCTCACAACATTCGACCGTAGCCGTGCTTCTGGAATACGGGGGCGCAGGTTCTCATGCGGCTTTGTTTGCGCGCGCAATGGGCCTGCCCTGCATCGCGGACATTCCGATGATACTGAAAAGAGTGCCCGCAGACGCTTTGGCTCTGGTGGATGCGAATCTGGGGGAAGTCATCATTGGCCCTCAAGCAAAACAGAAAGCCATCTTCAGACAGAAGGTTGATGCTCGACGGAAAGCCTTTATCGCGGCGCAAGCGCGGGCCCGAGAGCAGGCCGTCACAAGAGATGGCGTCGCCATAGCTGTGCTCGCCAACGTGGGATGCCGCGACGACACCAAGAGGGCCATGGAGAATGGGGCAGAGGGAGTTGGCTTGTACCGTACTGAACACATCTACATGGGACGCATGACACCGCCCGACGTTGACGAGCTGCTGGATGAAATGCGACGGACGCTGGAACCGGCCCAAGGGAATCCCGTCTGCGTGCGCCTCCTGGATATCGGCGCCGACAAACCCTTTCCCTTCATCAGCTTCTTAGCGGAAACGAATCCCGCGCTGGGACGCCGGGGCATTCGCTTACTTCGCGAGTACCCCGGTCTTCTGGAGACGCAACTGCAAGCCGTTCTGAAGCTTTCCGAGGAGTTCGACGTGCGTATTCTTGTTCCCATGGTTGCGCTACCGGAAGACGTCGCGAAGGTAAAAGAATGCCTCACGCATCTGGGCTCGGAACTGAGGGTATCTGCTCTCCCCAAGCTGGGGGCCATGATAGAAACCCCGGCCGCAGCGCTTTCAGCTCAGGCAATAGAACAGTATGCGGATTTCCTCAGCTTCGGAACAAACGACCTTACCCAGTATACTTTTGCCGCTGACCGGGAGAATGCTGCGGTCGAACAGTACTTCAACGATGCTGCCGATGTCATATTCAGACTTCTGCAGATCACCCATGATGACGCACCAGGCATGCCTCTCTCGGTTTGCGGCGAGCTGGCCGGACGGGCAGAGCATATTCCCAAACTCTTGCAGTGCGGCGTGAGGACGCTTAGCGTTGCTCCACCATTGATTCCGATAATCAAAGAAGCCATCCGCGAATCTCGGTGTAATGCAACCTAGATGCCAAGCCAATAAGTGAACGGCGCCAATAACGAGATCCACTCGTATTGCGATCCCGCGGCGGGCTCGCAAACGATGAGGCACACGTTGCCCGGACGAAAATACGCATCGGGAGTCCAGAGGGCCAAGTGGTCCTTTGGCCGTGATCCAGCGGCGGAAGGCTGGCCATGGTCAAGCGACGGAACGCTTGCCGCGACCGGCGAGCCAGGACGGGCGCGGTGCAAGCAGAAAAGCCCTGTTTCAGTGGTCGTTATGATGGCGTACCTGGCAGGAGCCGAATCTGCAACCTTCTAATCCGTAGCCAATTACATAATTTCCGGGATGGCCGTTTGTTGGTCTTTTTGAATGCCCGCAGCCAAAGCCAACATCGTGCAACGCAGAACAAGTGTAGAACAAAGTCCATCATCTGATCTCATGTAAACGGCATCAACGCCGGAATACAGGGCTAGGTGGCCTTTTGGCCGTGACCCGGCGGAACACCAGTGATGAGGAATACGGGCGAGAAAAAGGCTGAGTCCAGAGGTGCGTGGCTTGGCCTTTTCCCGGACGCCGGGGCTAGCTATTCCCAGACGCTGCCGGTGATTAATTTACTAAGGGGAGGCTCATGCGTCATGGTCTATTTATCAAGATATATCTTATAGTGGGCGGCCACCCCCTCGCCCGGCCCCACCCTACTTACGCGGTCTCCCGCTTCCATGTTTCTAATCCCAGACAGACTGATCCCCACCCTCGGGCTTGTCCCTCACCCCGCTCATGTTATAAATATCTGGCAAATGGGCGGTTTATAATCCAGCCAGTTTACGAGGCAGGCGAGAGGAGTGAGATTATGAGGGCCATGAAGACCGCAGGCATGACTTTGGTGCTGGTGTTGTTGCTCGTTCTTGGCGCATCCGGCGAGGACCCGGTCATCGCCAGCTTCACCGAAAACGGCGTACTCGCCTGGTCCAATGCGACTCCGGGCGGCGCCTATTCGGTCGAGTGGTCGCCATCGATCGAGGAAGGCACCTGGCACAACGACTGGGACAGCCTCTCGCCGGTTTCCGCGACCGGCTCGACGACGAGCGTTCGCGTGCCGCTGTTCTACCGGGTGCGCCAGATTCCCGACATGGCCGTCGTGCCCGGAGGCTCGTTTGCGATGGGATACGACTACGTGGCCGTACGAACCGTCACCGTAAGCGCGTTCGTTATCGATCTCAACGAGATAACCAAAGCGAAGTGGGACGAGGTGCGCGGCTGGGCGCTGACCAACGGCTACTCCGACCTCGCAGTCGGACAGGCGGGTACCGGCGGCGACGCCACTTCGAATCATCCGGTGACCATGGTGAGTTGGCATCAGAGCCTCAAATGGTGCAACGCCCGGTCGGAGATGTCGGGGTTGACGCCCTGCTACTACACCAATTCTGCCTTGCTGACATCGGCGATTTACCGCACGGGCACCGTAACCGTGATCAATGACTGGGTGAACTGGACCTCCGGCGGCTATCGTCTGCCGACCGACGCGGAGTGGGAGAAGGCGGCGCGCGGCGGGCTCGTTTCACAGCTGTATCCATGGGGGAATGCCGCCCCGGACGCGACTCGGGCCAACTACAACACAAACGCCACTACCGCGGTCGGCAATTATCCCGCCAACGGCTACGGCCTGTTCGATATGGCCGGGAACGTGGTCGACCTGTGTTGGGATTTGTATACGGTTACGATGATGCCGCCCGAGGGTTCGGTGGATCCGCGGGGACCGGCCACCACCAATGAGTACGGATCCACCACGCGCATCGGGCACGGCGGCAGTTGGAGCAGCACGTCCACCCTCCTGCTGAAGTGCTCGGACCGGAGTTACTATATCGCTCCCGATTCCGGGGGCACGTACTTCGGCTTTCGGTGCGTGAGAAATCCGTAGAACGGCCCGACAAGCCCACAGGCCATGTATTGGCCCGAGATGCGACTCCGGGCCAACATGAAGAAAAGTGCTGTTTTTATTGGCGATTATGATGGCGTACCTGGAGGGAATCGAACCCCCAACCTTCTGATCCGTAGTCAGATGCTCTGTCCAATTGAGCTACAGGTACGCGAAAACAGCGCCAGCGCGCACCAGCCATTCTGGCATGGCAGTACATAACGCATTCTTACGCCTGCGTCAATCCCGCGTCGTATGCTTGTCCGGCGCGGATGAACTGATACAATACGCGTACAGGATGAAGAACCATGTTTGTCTCTGACCCGCAATTCAACGTGGAGATCAATGCCTGGCTGTCCTGCGCCCTCCTGTTCGCCGTGCGACTGATGGCCCCGGGCCTGGCTTGGCTTTGGCTCTGGCCGGACGGCTCCGATGTCCACCGCCCGCGGGCCGGGAAAATCATCCTGACGGCGCAGGCCGCCCTGACCGGCCTGCTGGCGTCGCTGACGGTTGTGATCAGTCTGGCCGCCGTCAATCGGTACACGGAAACGGCCGAATGGATCGCTTTGGCGGCCGTGACGCTGATCGGATTGGTCATCGGTTTGCTGACCGGCAAGCTGAAACTGGCCGATCGTCTCCGGGCCCTGCTCCCGGGGAGTGCGTTGCTGGCCATCGGTTTTGGGGTCATCATGCTGCTACCCCGGCGCGGGGAGTGGGTGCTCGGCGGATGGGACCCCGGCATCTACATCAGCCAGGGCGTGTCCATGAGTCGCGCCGGCAGTCTACATCCCGTTCCGGATCTGTTTTTTTCCGAAATCAGCGATGAGGATCTCTCGCTGTTCACGCGACCCCGGCATACCTACATCGAGGCGCAACCCGTGGTGCCGCTGGATCGCGTGCACCGGACGCTGCAGCCGTTTTTCTTCCCGGGCACGCCCGCCCTCATCGCCCTGCTCTACCGTTGCGGCGGATTGAGGGCCGCGACACGAATCAATGACTTCGCCGGGCTGCTCGCGGCGCTGGCGTTCACCGCCGCCGCACTGGGGCTCCTGCGCCGGGGACCCGCCGCCGCTTTTGCGCTCATCGCCCTGATCGCCCAGCCGCTCTGGCTTTACCATACTCATTTCCCGACATCGGAAATGCTGCAACTCACGCTCCTCTCCGGCCTGGCGCTGGTATTCCCGCAACGCTTCCGATCGCTGGGCGCGGCGATCCTCCTCGGGGCCTTACTCTGCATGGCTGAGATCAACCGGTTTTCGTTCCTGCCGTTCGGACTGCTGTTCGTTTTCCTGCTGGCGTGCGACGACCTGCGCCGGGCCGGACCCTCTCGAATGGAGATCGAACGGAGTCTCCAGTTCGGCGGGCTTGGGATCGGGACCCTGTTCGCTTATTTCAGCAATCCGGCCAACATGGAACGGCTCTACGACACGGTACCCTCCCTGTTGGGATCGGCCCTCGTTCTGGCGCTGGCCATCGTGGGCATGGATACGCGGATTCTTCCGGAAGTACTCCTCCGGCGCATTCCCCGCGGGCTCAACCACCTGGCGCTTCCCGTGGGCCTGGGCGGCCTGGCGCTGGTCCTCCTGCTCGCCAGCCTCAACCTGCTCCCGGGCCCGGGGTGGCTGCCCTGGGCCAGCCGCGGGGCGGTGCACTTCATAGGCCCGGCCTGGTTGATCCTGGCCGCCCTCGGCAGCGTCTTCCTTTTCCGACCGGGCGAGCCGGAAAACCCGGAGACCCGGATCTGGTGTCTCTTTCTCCTGGCCGCCGCGGCGGTGAGCCTTCTCAATCCAGAGATCGCCACCGTACTACCCTGGGCGGCGCGCCGGAACCTGGAGTTCGGCGTGCCCCTGGTGGCCCTGCTCGCCGCCGGTCTGCCCTCGGTTCTCTGGGCCGCCGGAAAGACCCGAATCCGCGGCCGAGTGGCGGCGATCCTGGTCTGCCTCCTCCCCCTGGCCTGGCATGGGCGGAGCGCGGCGAAGGCCTGGTCCGGCACCGAGCATGACGGTCTTACCGGCATCCTGGCCGAGATCGCGGACCACACCAAATCGAGCGATATCATCGTCGCGGATCATTTCCGCTGGGGCACGCCGCTCCGGTTCCTCTACGACCGTACCGTGATCAACGGGGAACTGTTCCTGGAGCCCCGGAAGTTTGCCCGGATGCCGGAGGCCCTTCAGGTCCTGGCTTCGCTGAACGCGCAGGGCCGCCGGATCCGCTTCCTGGTGTCCACCGAGGCGGATGTCGGCGTCTTCCCCGTGGTGCCGTCACCCATAACGCTCGACTGGGAATCCCCCGAGTGGCTAGACCGGGAAATCGTGCACAGCCCGCGAGCGCAGCGCGTGGAACTGAAGGAAAAGACGCGGCGCTTCCGGCTGTATACGTGGGAGCCCAACCGGTAGAGCGGCTTCGCTGAAGCCGCCGACCTCGGCGCGTTGAGCCAACGCGCCCTACCTCCCGATCAGAACTGGAAGTAGATGTACGGCGCGCTGTTGTTCACGGCGAGCAGGATGATGACCGCCGCCAACAGCGCCAGGGAGGCCGTCCGCAACGCCCAGGGCCAGCGGCGGATTCGCGCATTGAGATCCAGGTATTCCTGGCTGAACTCGACGAGTGCAAAGGCCCCAAAAACCAGCCAGAAAGCCCCGACGATCCACGGCGTCGGCAGGGCCGCTTCGGCGCGGAAGCCGAACATGATTTTCAGCATGTGGCCGATCACCGGCACGCTGGGCGCGCGGAAAAACATGGCGCTGAACATGGTGCAGGCATAGGTGAAGGCGACGGCCAGCAGCACGCTGACGCCCAGGCGCCGCGACGGGTTCTTCCAGCCCATGCGCTTGCGGAATCCCCGCCACAGGTAATACAGCGCCAGCAGCACCGCGTGGAAACCGCCCCAGAAGACGAAATGCCAGCTCGCGCCGTGCCACAGGCCGCAGAGCAGCAGCACGATCATGCCGTTGACCAGCGCCCGCCCCCCGCCCTTGCGGAATCCGCCCAGCGGATAGAACAGGTAGTCGCGCAGCCAGCCGGTCAGGGTGAGATGCCACCGGTTCCAGAAGTCGGCGATGGACGAGGCGAACAAGGGGCGCCGGAAGTTTTCCGAGATGTGAATACCGAACAGCCGCGCGGATCCTATCGCGATATCCGAGTACCCGGCGAAATCGAAATAGATCTGCACCGAAAAGGCCATCAGGGAGCTCCAGACCGTGAACGTCGAGTATCCTTCGGGATTCGCGAAGACAGCGTCCGCCAGGATCGCAAAGCGGTCGGCCATCACCAGTTTCCGAAAGAAGCCGAAGATGATCCGCGTCAGGCCGGCGCCGATGTCGTCCCATGTCACGCGCTGATACGTAGCCAACTGGGGAAGCAAATGGCTGGCGCGTTCGATCGGGCCGGCGACCAACTGCGGGAAGAACGACACGAACAGGGCGAAGCTGATGAAATCCCGCGTGGGCTGGATCTGCCGACGGTAGAGCTGAATGGTGTAGCTCATCGTCTGGAAGGTGTAGAACGAAATGCCCACCGGCAGGATGAGCCCCATGGGCTTCCAAGCGGTCTCGAATCCCAGCAGTCGGCCCAGACCCGCGACGTTCGCGACGAAAAAATCGCCGTACTTGAAAAAACCCAGCAGGCCCAGGTTCCCGCAGACGCTGGCCAGGAGGAGCAGCCGGCGCGCCCAGGGCTTTTCCGCCCGGCCCAACCCGAGGCCGCAGGCGAAGTCCAGCACCGTGGAGATGGCCAGCAGCGTGCCGTAGATCGGGGTCTCCCAGCAGTAAAAAACATAACTCATCACAAGAAGGAAAAACTGCCGGCCACGCAGCGGCAGGCGCAGGTACGCGCAGAAGACCACGACCAGGAACACCGCGTATGTGAAGCTGTTGAAGAGCATGGCGGTAGATTAAGGGGTCCGGGCCAGGAATGGTTCCAGGCGATCACAGAGCAATTCGGCCATCCGCTGATGATTGGGCGGCTTCAGGTGACTGCTGGTCAGGTACTCGTCGTTGGGAAGCGCGTCGCGCATGTCCCACAGCGGGAGAGCACGCCGGTCCGTTTGCGCCCGAAGGTCCTCGATGAACGCCGCATCCCATTGGGCTCGTTCATCTTGCAGCAACGCCCGGCGCGGCTGGGCCACGATCACGACCGGCACGCCCGCGTCCTTCAGTCCGTCCAGGAACTCGGCCAGCATCTGCCCGGATTGCCGGTCATAGGTAAATTGGATCTCGCCCTGGGGAGGGCGCGGCAGTTCCATCTCGGGCAGCCACGCCTTGCCCTTCAAATGCCACGGACGATAGTTCACGGCGGGGGCATAGAACATCTCGTGGATGCCCGGCAGGCGGACGTCCAGCCAAGACCAGAAATACTCCTTCAGCCGGTAAAGGGCCACGCGGTCGTACACGGCGAACGCGAGGCCGTCCTCGATCCGCCCGTGCCGCTTCAGGTAGGAGCGTGGGAGCCCCGTGAGAATCGCTGGACGACCGACCAGCCGGGGCAGGTCGGTCCGGCAATGCAGGAACCCCCGGTTCGCGTGCTCCAGGCTGTAGTCCGCGAAGCCGGTCACGGCCAGGATGAGGCTCGGCGGATGCAACTGCAGGTAGCGGGCCAGGAGCACGTACTCGATCGAGGTCATGCCGTCGGAGGACCAGTTCAAGACCTGCCAGTCCGTGCGTCCGTCCACCCGGCGCCCTTTGAGCATCTCCTCCAGCCGGGCCGGATAGGTCTGCCGCCCCAGGTAATCGCCCGCGTAGGCCTGGGAATTGGAAATGAGCACCACCGTGGCGCCCTTCGGGCCACGCCCGACGTCGCGGATATATTCCGGCCACCCGCGGAACCGGAAGGGATTGCGGTTTTCCTCCAGGCTCCCGGGCACGTCGGGCAAGGCCCAGCGCGCCAGGATTTCGCAGAATCCCAGCACCAGGGCGGCCGTCAGAAGGACCCATGGCCAGCGGCGTTTCATGATATGCCTTGGAAAAGCGGATACGCTAGGGGAAGGCGTCCTGCTTGGCAAGTCCGGATGCTTTACACGCCGGGCCCGGCCGCGTATAAAAAGCGGGCGTTAAAGCAGATCGAATGAATGCCACCCCCCCATCCCGGGCCCCAGCAGCATCTTCCGGCACCGTCCGTTGGTTCCTTCTGCTGCTTTTTACGTTCATTTTTCTGCTGAACGCCTGGGTCTGTGACGACGCGTACATCACGTTCCGCTCGATCGACAACTTCCTCCACGGCTACGGATTACGCTGGAACGTCGTGGAACGGGTCCAATCCTTCACGCACCCGCTCTGGATGATGCTCATGACGCTTGCCGCGGGGCTGACCCGCGAGTTTTTCTTCACAACCATCGGCCTCTCCCTGCTCCTTTGCCTGGCAATGCTGCTCGCATGGCGCGGCGGCGCCGTGCTGGTGCTCCTGCTGGTCAGTTCCAAGGCCTTCATGGATTACTCCAGTTCCGGGCTCGAGAATCCACTGTCGTATCTCCTGCTGGCGCTGTTTTTCCGCGAGTTCCTGCGGGACGGGCCGGCCAAGGATAACCGCGATCGCCGGCGGATCGGCCGCCTGGTCCTCTTCGCGACGCTCGCTTACCTGAATCGGCCCGATACGATTCTCTTGTATATCCCGGCCCTGCTCCTCGTCCTCGCACGGGCTCTCCGCCGTCACCGCGCGCGCGCGGCCGTGCCGGTGCTCCTTGGCGGCTTGCCCGCCGTGGCCTGGCACGTTTTTTCGGTCGTATACTACGGCTTCTTTTTCCCGAACACCTACTACGCCAAGCTCGCGGGCGCCGGCGTGTCCGGTTCCGTTCTTCGCCGCCAGGGCTGGGCGTATCTCGCCAACAGCCTGAATTTTGATTTCATCACGCTGTTCGTCACGGCCCTGGCCCTGGTCCTGGTCTTCGCGCGGCGACCGCGCAAGGCCCCGACGGTCTGCGCCGGCCTGGGCGTGCTGCTGTATTTCGTGTACGTGATCCGGATCGGCGGGGATTTCATGAGCGGCCGATTCCTGGCCCTGCCGTTCCTGCTGGGGGCTTTCCTCGTGGCGCGGGAAGTGGCCTCGCGCCGGCTGGGTTGGGTGGCCTTCACGCTGCTGGCGCTCTACAACGTGATCGCCCCGCGCGTCCCCATCAAGACCAGCCGCGACTACACGCGCTGGGACCCGGACGCGCATAACGGGATTTCCGATGAGCGGGCCTATTACCAGGACGGCGCCTCGCTGTTGTTCTACTCCCCCGCCCGTCCGCCTCCCGACAACGCCTATACGCGCCTGGCACTGCAGGCCCGCGGCGCGCCGGACAAGGCCTTCGTGTCGGAGACGATCGGTTTCGCGGGATACATCGTGGGCCCCGGCAAGTACATCATCGACAAGCTGGGTCTGACCGATCCCCTGCTCGCCCGCCTGCCCATTTCCAAGGGCAGCCTGGCGAATTTCCAGATCGGCCATTTCGGCCGCCGGCTCCCGCTGGGCTATTTCGAGTCGTGCGCGGAAGGCATCAACCGTATCGAGGATCCGGGCGTGCGGGAATACTACGACGGGCTTCTGCTCATCACTCGCGCCCCCCTGTTCACCCCCGGCCGCTGGAAAGCCATCGCGGAATACAACCTGGGCTCCAAGCGCCGCTACAAACAGGCCTACCTGGCCGATTGAACGGCAGCCCGGATGTTTCTATTGAATGCAACCTGTAAACACGCCGAGCTAGTGCGGTCTCGGAAATAACAATGCGTAAAAAAAGAATGCCTGTCATCCCGAGCTTGGCGAGGGATCTCCGCGATCAGGAATCGTAGCAGATCCCTCACTTCGTTCGGGATGACAGCGCGGCGCGTAACGCAAAAGCAAAGGACGGCATTATAGCTATTCCGCGGCGCTCTTCCGGGCACCCAGCTTCGCGTCCAGGAAC
>JAHJJH010000192.1 GCA_018823105.1 Verrucomicrobiota bacterium
ACGTCGAGCAGCCTGAACCAGCCGGTGACGCGGCTGCTGGCGGAAGGCATCGGCCCCACGCTCGCCCTGACGATCCCGATCTTCACGCTGGAACTGATGCTGGCGGTGAGCCTGGCGCTGCTGTGCGCCTTCTTCCGGGACCGGTGGGTGGACCGCTGGGCCGTGGTGGTCGCGGTGGCCCTGATGAGCGTGAATTACCTCGTCTGGATCATCGCAGGGCAATACGTGCTGGGTCACCGCCTGGGCTGGTTCCCCGTGTGGGGCTTTGATTCCTGGCGCTACCTGCTCCTGCCCGTAGGCATCGGCGTCTTCAGCGGCCTCGGGAGCAGCCTGCGGTTCTACCGGACGATCATGTTGGACGAGATGGGGAAGGGGTACGTGCGCACGGCGTTCGCCAAGGGCGTGTCGCGCCGCGGCGTGCTCTTCCGCCACGTCCTGCGCAACGCGCTGATCCCCGTGGTGACGAACGTCGCCATCACGCTGCCCTATCTCTACACGGGCAGCCTGCTGCTGGAAAGTTTCTTCGGCATTCCGGGGCTGGGGTACCTGGGCGTCAACGCGGTGAACTCGGCGGACGTGGACGTCGTGCGGGCGATCGTGCTGATCGGGTCCATCCTGTACGTGGCCGTGAACCTGCTGACCGACGTGGCGTACGCCCTGGCGGATCCGAGGGTGAGGCTGGAATGAGCGCGCCGAAGGTTTCAGTGTTCGGTGTTCAGTGTTCAGGGGGGAAAAGTCTGTGGGCGGAGGCGTGGGCGCAGCTGCAACGCCGTTGGCTGACGCGTGTGTGCCTGGTGATCGTGGCCGGGTATACGCTCATGGCCTTATATGGCGAGGCGGTGTATCGCACCCATCGCATCCTGGACCGCACGCCTTCTTACCAGCGCACGGACCTGGCCCAGGCGTACCAACCGCCGTCCCGGGCACACCTCCTGGGCACGGACGGGTTGGGGCGCGACGTATTGCAGCGGCTGGTGCAGGGCACGCGCATCGCGTTCCAGGTCGGCATTGTCACTTCGATGATCGCCATTCCGATCGGCGTCGTGCTGGGCCTGCTGGCGGGCTATTTCGGCGGACGGACGGACGATTTCATCGTGTGGCTCTATTCCACCTTCGCCTCGGTGCCCGGACTGCTGTTCATCCTGGCCATCGCGATGGTGGTAGGGCGTGGGTTGCTGGGCGTCTATCTGGGAATCGGCCTGACGACGTGGGTGGGCATCTGCCGCCTGATCCGCGGGGAGGTGATCAAGCACCGGGCCCAGCCGTACGTGCTGGCCGCGCGGGCGCTCGGACTGGGGCACGGGCGGATCCTCTTCCGGCACATCCTTCCGAATGTATTCCACGTGGTGATCGTGACCTTTACTCTGCGCTTCCCGCTCTCGATCGGCACGGAAGTCTTCATGAGCTTCCTGGGGATCGGTGTGCAGGGCGAGCCGTCGTGGGGCACGATGATCGGCAACGCGCGATTGCGCCTGTGGCACGGCGTGTGGTGGGAGATGACCTTCGTCACCCTGGCCGTGTTCGGTCTGGTGCTGGCCTTCAACCTGCTGGGGGACGCCCTGCGCGACGCCCTCGACCCGCGCCTGCGGACGGTGGAGCGGTAGCCCGTTCGGGAAAATCCGATCGGGGGGAATTGCCTTGCTTGACGCGCCTCCACCGGGTGATTAGACTGCAGCCAAACGCTTTAAGGAGAACCAGCGGGTGTCGACGACGATTGAAAGACTGCTCATCATCCAGGACCGCGACCGGGCCATCGCCCGCCTGACCCGGGAATCCCAGGACATCCCCGCGCGCAAGCAACAAATCGAGGACCGCCTCAAGGCTCACCAGGAATCTCTTCACCAGACCCAGGAGGCGTTGAAGAAGGCGCAGGCGGGTATCAAACAGGTCGAAGTGGAAGTGGAGAGCCGCCGGCAGAAGATCAACCGGTTCCGGGAGCAGCAGAACCTGGTCAAGAAAAACGAGGAGTACCGCGCCCTCGAGCACGAGATCAGCGTGGTCCAGGAGGAGATCCGCGCGGAAGAGGACCGCGAGCTGGAATTCATGGAGCAGGTGGAGCAGAACCGCGCGCTGCTGGCCGCGCTCGAAGCGGATTTAAAGAAGGAAGATGGCCGGGTGCGCGAAGACCAGCAGGTGTTCGATCGGCGGATGGATGAGATCCAGGCGGAGATCGGGAAACTGCAGGCCGACCGAAAAGCGCTGGCCGAACAGGTGGACACGGACTGGCGTAATCGGTATGAGCGCATCATGGCCAAAACCGGCGACTACGCCCTCGTCCCCGTTGAGCATGGCGCCTGCGGCGGCTGCCATATGAACCTGCCTCCGCATCTGATCCATGATGCGCGCAAGGGGCTGACCTCCGTGCAATGCAGCTATTGCAGCCGGCTCCTGTTCTGGCGCCCGTAGCGTGGTTCTTAATCGCCGCGACCATCCTCCTTCGCCAAGGCTTCGGCGGACAAGCCGGTCGCGGCTACCGTCCCTGTAGCCGGCTTCGATGAAGCCGGACATATCGTTCATCCTTCGCCGGCGGCTCGCCGTCAATATGGGTCGCTTTTCCCGCAGCGGGGGAGTATAGTTGTCAATGGAGCCGGGGCGGACGGTCGCTGCGGTCCGGCCGCAAGGTCGGACCGGGGAGGAAAGTCCGGACTCCGCAGGGCAGGATGTCCCTTGGAAACGGGGGAGGCCCTTCGCCATATCGAAGGGTACGGAAAGCGCCACAGAAAAGATACCGTCCTGGTCCCGCCGCAAGGCGGACGCCGGGATAAGGGTGAAATGGTGGTGTAAGAGACCACCGCCCCGATGGAGACGTCGGGGGCAGGGCAAGCCCCATCCGGAGCAAGATCGAATAGGAAGCGAGAGGCGGCCCGTCTCGTTCGCCGGACCCGGGAAACCGGACCGGCGATAGGCTTCGGGTTGATCGCGCAGATAAATGACCGTGGCCCCGGCAGATTCTGCCGGGGGACAGAATCCGGCTTACAGCCCCGGCTCCATGATTTCAGCCCTCCTGTAGGGCCGCCGCTTGCGGCGAGCCAGACTACGGCCTCCGACATCCGGCTTCGCTACGCTTCGCCGCGACAAGAGCGGAGGCCCTACGTATCCGGATATTTTGCGTCGCATCCGGTGATGGAACGAACTAAAGTGGAACCTCGTTCAATGAATGGCGCCAAGATCATTCGCTGGCTGGTGTTGCTGGTGACGGCAGGGACCGCGCTCGGCTACGTCGTGCTCTACCGTCGTCTGCCGGCCGTGCCCGCGCCTCTTCCTGCCGCGGATTCGATCTTCACGTGGCCCGACGTCTCGGTTCCGGCGGCGGAAGACTGGGCGGTCTTTCAGCCGGCCGGCGGGCCGACGCCCGCCGATTTAAGCCCGCTCGCCCGGCGGTTTCGGCTGGCCGGCACCTTTTTTTCCATTGCGGAGGAAGGGCAACCGGAGACGACGTCCCGGCTGGCCATCCTCGACGATCTCGAGAAAAAGCAACAGTTCCTGGTGCGCGAACAGGAGACGCTCGACGACGTCGAGATCGTGCGCATCCTGCAGGACCATATCGTGCTGACCTCGCACGGCCAGCAGGAGGAGCTGTGGTTGAGCTTCCATGGCGCCGGGGAAGGCCAGCCGGTGACGCCGGCCGCGACAGCGGCCGCGCCGTACGAGGAGCCCACGCTGGAACAAAACCGGTTCGGCCGAAGAGTGGGCGAAACCCGCTGGGTCCTTAGCCGGCAAGCGCTGATGGAGTACTACCAGGAACTGGCGAACGACCCGGAACGCATCGCGGCCCTCTACATGACCATGAAACCGGACTACCGGGAAGACAAGATCGCCGGCTATCTCGTGGACGTCGAGGGCGAGCAGGATTTCCTGGATGCCGTCGGGTTGAAGCAAGACGATGTCATCCGGAAGGTCAATTCCATGAACATGACCAGCCAGCGCCGGGCGGAGTACTTCATCAGCGAGTTCCTCCAGGAACGGGTCAGCGCGGTGGTGCTCGACGTCGAGCGCGCAGGCCAGGGGCAGAAGCTGATCTACCTCATCCGCTGACGAACAATGGCCGAGTTCTATCGTTTGCGGTGCGATGGAGATTCCTCGCCTGTCCCGAGAAACGCGGGACAAGCGCGGAATGACAACTTCTAAGCCGCATTTGTCATCCCGAGCGGAGCGAGGGATCTCCGCGAACCGACCTCCGACGCGCGCGCTCCGCTTTTTTCCCTCTGCGCCTGCCTTGAGCGGCCGGGGGCGCCGCCAGGGACAGTCCCACCGCGCGCCGGCGAACGTCCACGCGCGCCAGCAGGACCTGGACCGTTTGTCCGACGCGCCAGACCTGACGGTGCCGCCGGCCCGTCACTTTCATCCGGTCGCTGTCCGTCACGTAATGATCATCCGGCAACGCCGAGAACGGGAGCCCGCCGCGCTGCAACGTGTCGCGGAGCTCGATCGTCAGGCCCCGGGCGTTCAACCCGATCACGACGCCTTCGAAGGGGCCGGCTTCGCCGCGGGCCAACAGGTCCCGGAAATAATCCAGGCGCTTGCGCGCCACGCTTTCCGCCTCGGCCTCGGCGGCCTGCCACTCGGTTTCCGAGCAATGAGCGGCAAGCCGCGCGGTGATCTCCGCGGGGTAGGGGGCGGGGGCCCGGTTTTCCAGGGTGGTCAGCACGCGGTGCACGACCAGATCCGGATAGCGGCGGATCGGGGAAGTGAAATGCGTGTAGCAGCCGAAGCCGAGCCCGAAATGCAGGCCGGGCGCCGGGGCGTACAGGGCGCGCTTGAGGTTGCGGAGGATGACCAGTTGAGCGGTATACGACGTCGGCGAGGCGGCGGCCAGGCGGACGAGTTGGGGCAGCGATTCCTTCCGCGGCGGGACAGTGGCCAGCCCCAGGGCGCGCAACTCGATCCGCATCCGCTCCCACTGTTCGGCGTCGGGTTCGTCGTGGATGCGGTAGAGCGAGGGGACTCCCTGCCGGGCGATCCGCGCCGCCACGGCCTGGTTGGCGGCCAGCATGAATTCCTCGATCAACTGGTACGCCTCGCTGGATTCGCGTTTCCGAACGGCGGTCGTTCGTCCCCGCTCATCCAGGATACAGCGGATCTCGGGCACCGCCAGGTCCAGGCTGCCCGCCTTCATCCTTCGCTGCCGGAGGATCCGGGCCAGGGCGCGCATCTCCGAAAGCGAGGCCCGGACGGCGGGCGGGATTCCGCCGTCCCTGACGCCGTCGAAGAAGGCTTGGACCTGGTCATAGTTCAGGCGGGCGGCGGATTGAATGACCGAGGGGCCGGTGGTCGAGTCGAGCGCGGCGCCGTGCTCGTCAAAGGCGATGAAGACGGAATGGGTGAGTCGGGGCCGGTCGGGGTGGAGACTGCACACCTCGGTCGTAAGGTGGGGCGGGAGCATCGGGATGACGCGGTCCGCAAGATAGACGCTGGTACCGCGGCGCCGGGCCTCGAGATCCACCGGCGAGTCGGCCGGCACGTAATGGGCCACGTCTGCGATATGCACGCCCAACCGCCACCGGCCGGCCTCATCCCGCGCAAGAGAGACGGCATCGTCAAAGTCGCGCGCATCCTCCGGGTCTATCGTGAAAACGAGGAGCGATCGGAAATCCTGCCGGCCGGCGAAGAGGGCGGGGGAGGGCACCGGGTCATGCTGCGCCGATTGCCGCAGCGCTTCGGCCGGGAAATTCGTCCGCAAGTCGAAGGACCGCATGACGGACAGCATATCGGCACCGGGCGCATCCGCCGGCCCGAGGTCTTCCACCACCGTGCCGAGGAGCGCCTCGCGCGCTTGTTCGCGGGGTTGCATTTCGACCACCACCAGGTGGTCCTCCTCCGGCGACGGCGCCTTTTCGGAAAAACCGAGCACGCGAACGTTTTCGCGGATCCGGGGGTTGTCGGGAATCACGTACCAATAGTAGGCGGAGCGGCGGAGTCGCCCCACGAGACGTTCCTGCCGCCGATCGAGGATTCGGACCACCCGGCCCCGTGTCCGGTCCTGCGCGGAACCCGGCCGGCCCTCGGCCTGAAGCGTAACCACCACGCGGTCGCCGTCCAGGGCCGGCCCCAGGGATTCGGCGGGGATGTAGATGTCCGGATGCCCGGCCTGCTCCGGGGTTACGAATCCGAAGCCCTCCACGTTCACACGGAGCCGGCCGGTCAAGGCAGGGGCCCCGCGAGGGGCGGCCCAGCGATTCTTCCGGAGGCGCACGAGACCCTCCTCCTGCTCCAGCGCACGCAGTGTCCGGCGCAGCACCGGGCCGGGCAGGTCCAGCGCCGCGGCCAGTTCATGCTGACGAAGCGGGCGATAGTCGGGACGAGTTACAAAATCCAGTATCCGTTTCCGCACAGATGGTGTAAACTCATCCATGGATATGAAGTATATCGGGTTTCGTTCAGCAGGCCAGCACGGGGGTGTCGTGTAACCGGAAGAGGATGGACCATGCGGGTTCTCTATGCAGCCAGTGAAATCATGCCCTTCGCCTCGACGGGCGGGTTGGCGGATGTCGGGGCCGGCTTGCCGAAAGCGCTGCTCGCGCGAAACACCGAGATATCGCGGATCATGCCGCTGTACCGGCGCGTCGCGGAAGGCGGCTTTGCGCTGAAGGACACGGGGCTGCGCCTGGACATCCCCGTCGGCTTCCAGATGCACCAGGCGGAGGTGTGGTATGCCAACGATCCGCCTCCCCGGACGTACTTCATACGGCGCGACGAGTATTTCGATCGCTCGCAACTCTACAGCCTGCCGGAGCGGGATTACGACGACAACTTTGATCGATTCGTCTTCTTCCAGAAGGCGATTGTCAGCCTGATCGACACTCTCCAGTGGCACCCCGACGTGGTGCACTGCAGCGACTGGCAAACGGGCCTGGTTCCGCTTTTCCTGCGTCACGGCTTGCAGGGTTCGGGCCGCAAGCAAACGGAGCGCACGGTGTTCACCATCCATAATCTGGCTTACCAGGGGTTGTTCCCGGGTTTGCACTACTCCCTGACCAATCTGCCTTTCTACTGCTTCAACATGGACTGCGCCGAATTTTACGGGAGCATTAACTGCATCAAGGCGGGCATCACGTCCGCCAATCTGGTGACCACGGTAAGCCATACCTACGCCCAGGAGATCAGGACGGAAGAATACGGATGCGGACTGCATGACATCCTTGCCCAGATGGGGGGACGCCTGGCGGGGGTGGTCCACGGAGTGGATTACTCGCTCTGGAACCCGGCGGTGGATCCGCACTTGGCGCAATCCTACGAGCCGGACAACTTGGACGGAAAGAAAACCTGCAAGGAAGAGCTTATTCGTCTGATGGGGCTGACCATCGCGGCCGATGCGCCGCTCATCGGCATGGTCACCCGCCTGGTTGACCAGAAAGGCCTTGACATTTTAGCCGAGGCGATGCCCAAACTCATGAAGGCGGATATGGGCTTCGTATTGCTTGGGGCCGGGCAGGACAAGTATCAGAAACTATGTCTGGAATGGGCGTCCCTTTGGCCCGGCCGATTTGCGGCCCGCCTGGGATACGACAATCCGCTTTCTCACAAAATAGAAGCCGGCGCCGACATTTACATGATGCCTTCGCGTTTTGAGCCTTGTGGATTGAACCAATTATACAGTTTGAAGTACGGAACCATACCCATTGTCCATACCACGGGGGGACTGGACGACACGATACAGGATATTGATTCCGAAGGACGCGAGGGTACGGGCTTCAAGTTCCGGACCTACACACCTGAAGGACTATTACACGCGGTGAACCGGGCTCTGGCTTTGTATAGACGCCGCGAGATTTGGACGAGCGTGGTTCGTCGCGCCATGGCCCAAGATTTTTCCTGGGATCGGGCCGCAGAGGAGTACTTGCGTATTTACCAGCAGATCATGTCCTGATCTTGCAGGGACGCTCGTCCAGACGGAACCTGCGGGCGTAGGTTGTCATTTCGAATCCCCATGCTGATTTCCACCAGCCCTAGTGGTTTCACCCACCCATTAGTAGACATAAGATATATTATGCGACATTATATTCAGGGGGGCCAAAATAGGCTGAAATACGCATTGATGCCCAATTTTATTATGGTGACCGTGGGAAGCGGCGAAGTCTTATTACGGACAAGGAACTGGCCCGCCATGCTTGGCGTATCGATGCGGGTGGAGCGTCACCCCTGCAGAATCAACGGACAATGCCCCAGCGTCGGGTGAAGGGCCAATACACCATGAAGGCGGGGCCGACCAGGTATTCCTTCCGGACCGGGCCAAAGTATCGCCCGTCGTAGCTGTGCTCGGTATTATCCCCAAAAAACAAGTACTCGCCCTCCCCCAGGATACTGCTCACCCCGGGGATGCCGAGAAATACAGGAATGGCCGCCTGCTCCCGGGCCGTGGAGTACCCGTTGTAGCCCTTGTCCTTTTCATTCAGGAGGCGGGCAAACGAATACGGCTCCGTGATTTCACGGCCATTGACCAGCAGATACGGAGGCTTAATGCCCACCTTCTCGCCAGGCAGTCCGACGAGCCGCTTGATGTAAAATGAATTCGGCCGGATGTTCGGATACTGGATCCCGTCGGTGCTGAATACACTGATGTCTCCGCGTCGGGGTCTTGAGAAATTATACCGGACTTTGTTGACGAAGATGTGATCGCCCATTTTTACGCGGCCGGAGGCCAGGACCTGCCCCTTGGCCACGTAATCGCCCGGCCCGCAGAACAACGTCATCCCTTTTCTCATGGGATGCGGAATCCCGTTTACGTAGAAGACCACGTTCTCGTCGTCGCTGCCGATCTGCGACCCAATCTGGCCGGACACCTTCGCTTTGACCTCGGTATAACGCTCGCCGAAAAGGGTCAGGGAAATCAGGTTGAGCGGAAAACGATCAGTCCATCGCGGTGCATACTGCGCCCCCACGATGATCCCGTAAAGAGTCGGTTGCATCGAGCCGGTGGGAATCTTGAACGGCTGAATAAAATAGGTCCGGAAGCCCATGGCCACCGTCAAGGCGACCGCAAAGATCTCGACGTACTCCGTCACCTTCGCAAAACGACGCGGAGGGTTGATTTTGAGAATGTACTCGGATAACTGCTCCGCGGCTTCTTCGATGCCTTTCGGCACGCGCCGGGCCCACGCGTCCTTCAGGGCCTCGCTTCGCCGACCGAGTTCAGCGATCTGCTCCGTCTTCAAGAGATCTCCCCGCATATGAATGACGTGACGGGATTCCTGGATCAGATGATGCACCCACTGTCGGTACCGCCGGTATTGGAATAAGTTCATGGGCTCCCGCCTAGTCGCTGGTTTTCAGGACGGAAATGAAAGCCTCCTGGGGGATGCTGACCCGTCCGATCTGCTTGAGCTTCTTCTTGCCTTCCTTCTGCCGCTCCAGGAGCTTCCGCTTCCGCGTCACGTCGCCCCCGTAACACTTGGCGGTGACATCCTTGCGGAAGGCCCGGATCGTTTCGCGCGCGATGATCTTCTTGTTGATCGCCGCCTGGATGGCAATGGAGAACATGTGCGGAGGGATCAACTCCTTGAGCGCCTTGCAGATCTGGCGGCCCCGGTACTCGGCCTTCGAGCGATGCACGATGGCCGCGAAGGCTTCGACCACTTCCCCATGGACCAGGATATCCATCTTCACCAGGTCCGCTTCCCGGTAGCCGGCTTGCTCGTAGTCCATGGAGGCATACCCGCGGCTGACGCTCTTGAGCCGGTCGTAGAAATCAATCAGTATCTCGTTCAGCGGCAGGCTGCACGTCAGCATGACGCGCCGGGTGTCCAGCGAGTCGGTCTTCTGCACCTCGCCGCGCCGGTCCATGATCAGTTGCAGCATGTCCCCGATATGCTCGTTGTGGCAGATGATGAACGCCTTGATCATTGGCTCTTCGATGTGCTCGATCTGCGTCAACTCGGGCAGGCGGGCCGGGTTGTCCACCTCGATCATGGCGCCGTCGGTCAGAAACACTCGATAGATCACGCTGGGATACGTGGCGATGATGTCCACGTCGTATTCGCGGCGCAGGCGTTCCTGGACCACCTCCATGTGCAACAATCCCAGGAACCCGCAGCGGAATCCGAATCCCAGCGCCGCGGACGTCTCGGCCTGGTGGACGAAGGCGCTATCGTTGAGGCTGAATTTCTCGATGCTGGTTCTCAGCTTTTCGTAATCGTCGGACTGGACCGGGTACAGCCCCGTGAAGACCATCGGATGAAATTCCTTGAAGCCGGGCAGAGGCACGGGCGCGGGACGGTCGGAACGGGTGATGGTATCACCGATCTGGATGTCCGTTGCGTTCTTGATGTTGGCCATCAAGTAGCCCACTTCGCCCGCCTCCAGGGTCGGCCGGACGACCGGCTTCGGGGTAAAAATGCCGACCTCTTTCACCTCGTAATCCCGTGCCATACTCATGAGGCGGATCCGGTGGCCGGCCGCCAGTGCGCCATCGAAGAGCCGCACGTAGATCACGCCGCCGCGAAAGACGTCATACTCGGAATCAAAAATCAGGGCGCGGGTATGCGCCTCGTCCCGTTCGACGGGCGGCGGAATGCGCTGCACGATCGCCTCGAGGACCTCCGCCACCCCCTCGCCCGTCTTGGCGCTGACCAGGAGATTGTCCGCCGTCGGAATGGCCAGGATGTCCTCGATCTGGCGGCTCACGGCCTTGACGTCGGCATTCGGCATGTCGATCTTGTTGAGGACGGGGATGATCTGTATCCCGTGCTCCGCGGCCAGCAGCGTATGCGCCACGGTCTGCGCCTCAACTCCCTGGGTCACGTCCACCACCAGTACTGCTCCTTCGCAGGCCGAGAGGCTCCGCGAAACCTCGTAGGAAAAATCCACGTGGCCCGGCGTGTCGATCAGGTTGAAACAGTAGGTCCGGCCGTCGCGGGCCGTGTACGCCATCGTCACGGGGTGCGCCTTGATCGTGATGCCGCGCTCGCGCTCAAGGTCCATGTCGTCCAGGACCTGGTCGCGGAACTGCCGCTTTTCGATGGTGCCGGTCAGCTCCAGCATCCGGTCGGCCAGGGTGGACTTCCCGTGGTCGATATGCGCAATGATGCAGAAATTGCGGATCAGGCCCGGTTCGCTCATGGATCAGCCTTCGCGCTCCGAACGACCGCGCGCCAGGGCGACCTGGAGGCACGTACGCATTTTCTGCAATCGCGCCGACATGTCCCCCTCCGGCGTGAACAGCCAACTCCCGACCAGGAAAACGTCCGCGCCGGCCTCGGCGGCCCGCGCCGCCGTTTCATCGTTCAGCCCGCCGTCCACCGAGAGGACCATGCCCGGGAGAGTCTCACGAAGGGCTCGGATTTTCGGCAGGACTTCATCGAGGAACACCTGCCCCCCGAAGCCCGGATGCACGGTCATGCAGAGTACTTCATCCAGCAGTTCGCGATACGGGAGCACGGCCGCGGCCGGCGTTTCAGGATTGAGGGTAAGGCCGGCGCGTACGCCCTGCCGACGGATTTCCTGCAAGACCGGCGCCGGATCACATCGGGCCTCGACGTGAATCAGGAGCGTA
Source organism: Verrucomicrobiota bacterium (assembly GCA_018823105.1). Classification (GTDB taxonomy): domain Bacteria; phylum Verrucomicrobiota; class Kiritimatiellia; order CAIQIC01; family JAGNIJ01; genus JAGNIJ01. Next base: position 11,489 of record JAHJJH010000192.1, read on the forward strand.
TCGGCCCCGGCCTGGAGGAAGGCGTCCGCGAGCCAGTCCGGCCGGCTCACCATCAGGTGCACGCTCAACGGAAGCTTCGTGGTGCGCCGGGCCAGACGCACGACGTCCGGCCCCATGCTCAAGTTGGGCACGAAATGGCCGTCCATGATGTCAATATGCAGCCCGTCCGCGCTGGCGGCTTCGGCCTGCCGGCAGGCCTCTTCCAGCCGGCCCATATCGGCCGCCAGAAGCGACGGAAGTATTTTAATATCGCGCATGACGTTTCACGCCGCCCGTTTGGTCAAGGGCGGGAACAGGCTAACCCAGGGCGGCGGGACCGTCAAGATTCAGACCGGGAGTGTTGATACGGTTTTTGATTTCGGCCAAAGCCATTTTTTAAAAAAGGTGACACCTCCTTCCCCACCTGACACCATTGTTCACGACCTCTTCAAGGCGGGCCGGCACAGAGGGAGGTGCACAATGGGATTACCTTGGTTTGACAGGCTGCTTCGCGAGATTGAGGAAATCGAGGGCGATCGAATTCAACGGTCTGATTTTGTAGCCACCCAATATGTCCTGTTGATTTTCGTCGGTCTTTCCTGCTGCTTCCTCTTGTTTTTCGCCGGGGAAGCGCTGCTGGCCCGGCAAATGATTCGCGCCCTGGTGTTGGGCCTGGCCGCCGCCATCATCGTCATCGATTATGCCTGCCTGCCCCTTTTTAAAAAATACTTCCTCTTTCGCACCATCCTGCAGGTCATGATGACCGCGCTGTTTTTGTTCCTCCTGGTCACCGGCGGGGAAGACGGTTCCGGCATCCTGTGGATTTATCTGTTCCCGGTCATTTCCTTCCACTGCTTTGGCCTGCGCTCGGGTACCCTCACCTCGGCGTTTTTTTTCGCGTGCTGTGTAGGGCTGCTGTTTGCGCTGCCCGGGGATATGATTTATCCCTATCCCCTCGCCTTTCGGGTGCGCATCGCCTTCACCCTTTTTGCGATCACGGTCATGAGCCGTATCCTGGAAAAAAACCGTCAATCCATTGATGCCAAGCTCCACGCCAATCTGGTCGAGCTGCGCGAGCGGGAGACGGAAATCCGCGCGTATAATGCGCGGATGCGCGAAGAACTGACGCTGGCCAGCCAGTTGCAGCAGACCATGCTCGCGCAATCCTACCCCGACATCCGGGCGCAAAAGGGCGGCGGGTTGGCCGTCGAGTTTGCCCATCGCTATCTGCCCGCCGGCGAGGTCGGCGGGGATTTCTTCTACATCCGTCAATTGGCGGAGGATCGCATCAGCCTTTTGCTTTGCGATGTGATGGGGCATGGCGTGCGGGCGGCCCTGGTCACCGCCATGCTGCGCGCCCTCATCGAATCCTACCCGGCCGCGATGGTGGAGCCCGGCCGCCTCCTCACCCGCATCAACAAGGATGTCGGCCAGGTGCTGGACGGCCCCACCCTGGTGATGTTCACCACGGCCGCCGCGGTCCTGCTGGATTTGCGCCAGGGCGAAATCCACTATGCCCTGGCCGGCCACCACCCGCTCTGCCTGCTGCGCCCCGATACCGGCAAGCTCCTGGAGCTGGCCATGCCCAAGACCGACGAACATTCCGCCCTGGGCATTATGCCGGACACGCACTATGAAACGCACACGGAGCGGATATTTCCCGGCGATGTGGCCCTGCTGTTTACCGACGGCCTCTTCGACGTCGTGAACGCGAGCGGGGAGACCTTCAACTACGAGAAACTCCTCCAGGTCCTTCGCGCCGAAATGCAATATCCGCTGGGGACCCTGATTGACCGCATCCTTAAAGCCACGCAGACCTTTGCCGCCGGCTGCCCGCCCCCCGATGACATCTGCCTGGTCGCCGTCGCCATTCATGAACTGAAAACCGGACGCGGGACCGGAACTAGCGGATGAGTCAGTGGACGCAACCCGGTGAGGACCGGGCCGTGTCAGTCCGCGCCCCGGCCATAGCGGACACGCCAGAGAAACAAGCCCTGCGGCGCGGCGGTGGGGACACGAGCGGTTCGTTTCTTGGACGCCAGAATCGTGCGGGCGGCCTCCGGCGGCAGTTCTCCCGAGCCCACGCGGATCAGGAAGCCCGCCAGGCTGCGAACCATCTTGTAGAGGAAGCCATCCCCGCGGGCCACCAGAACGATTTCGCGGCCCCGGCGTCGGACCTTGAGGTCCCGGAGATGTCGCACCGTGCCGTCCACCTCGCGGTTCGGGTTGGCGGAAAAGGCGGCAAAATCATGCCGACCCACCAGCCGCGCGGCGGCCTGGGTCATGGCGGGGACATCCAGCGGCGGCCGGACGAGGGTCCGATAATGCCGAAGCCAGGGCGGCAGGACAGGACCATTCCAGATAAAATAACGGTATTCCTTTTCCGTGGCATCGTACCGCGCGTGAAATTCCGGAGCGGCCTTCCGAAGGGAAAATACGCGGATGTCGTCCGGCAACAGGGCGTTGAAACCCAGCAACAGCTTCCGGAGCACAACGGGTTTAGCCAGATCGAAATGGGCCACTTGCTCGCGGGCATGCACGCCGCGGTCGGTGCGGCCGCTGCACTGGATGCGCTGTTGTTCGCCGGTCAGCTCCTTCAACGCCCGCTCCAGTTCGCCCTGGATCGTGCGGTGAGCCGGCTGCGCTTGCCAGCCAAAACAGGCCGTGCCGTCATAGGCGAGAACCATTTTGTAGCGCTGGATTTTTTCTTTCACGGAAGTTGCAACTGTAGCTCCGGCGCTCTGCCGCCGGAGGTTTCTCCGATTGCAGCGCGGCGGAACTACAGGCCTTCCTGCGGGCCATGCGCATCCAGGTAGTTCTGGAGCATGATCTGCGCCGCCATTTTGTCCAGCACCTCCCGGCGGCGTTTCCGCGAGGCCCCGGCCTCAAGAAGAACCCGCTCGCCCGCGCGGCTGCTCAACCGCTCATCCCAAGTTTCCACCGGGATGTCCGGCAACGCGGCTTGGATCTGCCGCACAAAGTTCCGGACTTTTTCCGCTTGCGGCCCGACCGTTCCGTTCATGTTCAGGGGCAGGCCGACGACGATCTTTTTAACATCCTTCTCGCGGCACAGCCGCCCGATTTCTTCCAATCCGCCGCCCCGGCTCGCGTCCAGGATACTCAGCGGCGAGGCCAGCATTTCGGTGGGATCGCTCAACGCCGCGCCGATGCGCTTGTCTCCATGGTCCAAGCCGAGCACGCGGGACATGGTCAGAGGACCCCCGTGAACCGGCTGGCTTTTTTCATCTGCTCCACCAGTTTCTTGACCTCCTGGGCGTGGTCCTGCGCGCACACCAGGGTGACGCCGTCCGCCTGGACCACGATCAGGTTGCGCACGCCGACCAGGGCCGTCAGACGGCCGTCCGAGACCACGACATTGTCCCTCGCTTCCAGGGCTTCCATCTGTCCGCGGACGGCGTTGCCCGCGCCATCGCGCTTCAAGTAGGCCGCCACGGCCGTCCACGAACCCACGTCATCCCAGGCGAAACGCCCCCGCGCCATCAGGATATGGCCCGCTTTTTCCATGAGCGCGTAGTCGACGGAAATTCGTTCCAGGCTTTCATATTCTTTTTTAAGCAGGCGCTTGAAGTTCGGCCCGCCCACCGCGGTGCGCACACGCTCCATCAGCCTCGCCAGCACGGGCTGGTGTTTCTGGAAGGCCCGCTCCAGGACGGCGGCCGACCAGATAAACATGCCGGAATTCCAGTAGAACCGGCCCTCGGCGCAATATCGCGTGGCCGTTTCCAGGTCCGGCTTCTCCACGAAACGCCGCGCGCGCAGAAAACCCGTGCCTCCGCTTTCACCCGCCGCCTCGCCGGCCTCGATATAACCGTAGGCCGTGCTGGGCTCGGTCGGCTGAATGCCGATCGTGATCAATGCCTCTTCCGCCTCGGCGCGCGACAGCGCCGCGGCCAGGGTTTTCCGAAAGATCTCCAGGTCGCCGATGACGTGGTCTGCCGTCAGCACGCAGAAAACCGCGGCAGGGTTCCGCACCTGCACCAGCGCCCCCCCCAGCGCCACCGCCGCCGCCGTGTCCCGGCCGACCGGTTCGCCGATGATATTTTCTTCCGGCAGCACGGGACAGGCCTCCCGCGCGGCGCCGATCAGGTCCTTGTTCGTGATCACCAGGATGCGCTCGGGCGGGATAAGCCCGTCGAGGCGTTCCACCGCCTCGGCCAGCAGGGTCTTGTCGCCGGTCAGCGCCAGGAACTGCTTGGGCCGCTTCCCGGTGCTCAACGGCCAGAAGCGCTCGCCCCGGCCCCCGGCCAGGATCACGGCATAGTAATGGTCTTTCATCTAGAGCTCCTTCACGGCTCGAACGAGGCGGCGGGTCCATTTCCCCGCGGACGTACGGCCGGCCGCCGTGCGCGGCGCGTTGGCGAATCGATTGACAATCGCGCTGCCGACCACGACGGCGTCGGCTTCGGCCGCGGCCGCGCGCGCCTGGGCAGGCGTGGAGATCCCGAATCCCAGCGCGATCGGAAGTTTTGTACAACGCCGCGTGCGCCGAATCAGCGTAAGGGCCGAAGGCGCCAATTGCTTCTGCATACCCGTTACGCCTTCACGCGACACGCAATAGGCAAAGCCCGAGGTGTGCCCCACGATTTTCCGGATGCGCGCGGGCGGGCTGGTCGGTGTGATCAGGCAGATGTTGTTCAAGCCCTGCCGCCGCAGGGTGCGTGCGTATGGCGCCATTTCCTCCGCGGGCAAATCCACGACCAGGAAACCGTCTACCCCGGCGGCCGCGGCCTGCCGAACGGTGCGTTCGAATCCCCCGGCTATCAAGGGATTGAGATAGCTGTACAATATAAGCGGGATTTGACTCCGGCTCCGAATCCGCTTGACGCAGTCCAAGAGGCCGCCCCAGGTCGCCCCGGCCGCCAGGGCCCGCGTCGCAGCATCCTGGTTTACCCGTCCGTCCGCCAGCGGATCGGAAAACGGAACACCCAATTCCACGATATCCGCCCCGGCTTTTTCCAGCTGCAGCACGACCTCCACGGTTTCTTTCAGGGAGGGATCGCCCGCTGTGATATAAGCGACAAATCCTTTTCGCCCCTGCCCGCGCAATCGTTCGAGGCACTGGTCAATTCGCGTTTTCATTTCGTGCGGTTCAGTTCATAGATTCTGCCGATGCCGTACAAGGTCAAATCCTTGTCGATCTTCAGTGCCAGGCCCGTTCCGCGCATTATTCTGTCAGCATAACCACCTGTGGCGCAATATTTCATACCTTTCCACCCGAGCCGCTTCTTAAGTTCCGTCTCGATCTCCCTGACGAGCCCGCGGTAGCCCCAGATGGCACCCAGGCGCATGGCTTCCTTCGTGCTCTTTCCGACATCGTGAACTCCCCTGCCCCATTCTATCCGGGGCAGCAACGCCGTTTTTTCGGCCAGGTAGCTGAACATCAGCGGGAGGCCGGGCGCGATGATGCCGCCGATGTAGTTCCCGGCCGGCGAGACGATGTCGAACGTGACCGCCGTACCGAAATCCACGACGATGACCGGCGCGCCGTACCGGTCCACCGCGGCGCTCGCGTTGCAAAGCCGGTCCGCCCCGATGGTTTCCGGGCTCGGATAGTCAATACCTACACCCAGATTCAAGCGATGGTGCACTTCCAGCCAGTCGGCCTTCGGCCATACCCGGCGCACGGCCCGCCGCCAGGCGCCCGTCGCCACCGGTACTACGGAAGCAAGTGCAACCCCAACCGGCGTGTGCTTCCCCGCCATGCGCGCCAGGCAGCGGGCCAGTCCGGCCGAAGCCCGCTCCCGGGTCGGCATCCGATTCATTCTGATGATGCGGCCGTCCCGGTATAATCCCAGCGTCGTGCTCGTGTTACCGATATCTATGACCACAAGGGTCTTTTGCATGGGAGGAAGTTAACCAGACCGGGGGGCCGGCTGAAATCTTAAAAAAAGAACAACTGCCAATCGCCGTTCCGGGCTTAGAGGGCCTTGACGAACAAATCCGGTCGCGTCGGATCCGGCCGGAATCCGTTTCGCCGAAGGTATTTCCGGTGCGCGACATTCCCGCTCTCGGCGACGAATCGCTTGATGCCCTTCTCCTTGAAGTACATCCTCTTGATCTCATAGACGAACACGCCGATCTTGAAATCCCGGTATTCCGGGACCACGTAGTCCGCCACAACACGCGCCTCCTCGCCTTCCAGCCGCATGGCGAGGAAACCCACCGGCAGCATGTTGCGAAACAACATATGGGTTTCCGCCCCGATCAGCGATTCGAACGGCGTGCCGGGGAAGAACGACTGGATATCGTTCTCGTGATAGAGAAAGAACTTTTTGAAATACTCCGCCCCGATTTCCGCCAGCGGCGACAGGTCGAAATAGTCCCGCAACCTCATCATCTGGTACAGGAACCACGCATCGATCCCCACGATGACCGCGTTGATACCGAAGACCGGCCACGCGCGGATCATAAGCCCGTAGAGGGAAAACAGGATCGAGCCGGCCAGGTTGATCCACCGCAACTTGACCAGGGACTTCATCAGCAGGGAGATCAGGATGATCACCGAGCCGGCATACCCGATTAATTCCGCCATGCTCATGGGGCTATTTTACGATATCCCGTCACAAATGAAAGGGCGGGGTTGTCTGAATAAGCAGGGCCGCTGCTTGCAGCGCGCCGCGACAAGAGGATACGGCGGTCCGCAAGCGGACGCCCTACAAAGAGATCAATTATGGAATGGCGTACAGGTTCAAAGGCGCCGTCACGACCAGGTTGCGGCCCTCTCAATCGACGCGACCCTAAGGGGCGATCGACACCCAGCGTTCGAGGATGCGGCGGAGTGTCCCGTCGGCTCTCCAGCCTGCCAGGACACGATTGACCTGTTCTTTTAACACGGGATTCTTCGGATGGACCCCCCATGCGATTTCCTCCTCCGTCAGGCGGACCGGCGAAAAGGTCAAATCTGCCTCGTACTGCGAGGCCAGCCAGAAGACGGCCGGAGCATCGTCCAGGTAGATGTCCAGGGTTTTGTTCTTCAGCGCCAGGGCGGCGTCGTTCGGGATCTCATAGTGAATCAGGCGCGCGTTTCGAACGTGCTCCTGCGCAAATACGTCCGCGGTCGTGCCCTTCTTGACCCCCACCTTGTCGTCGGCCTGGAGAAGAGCTTCCCGAGTCTTATACTTATTCGATCCCTTCCGCCGGACCAACGCCATCAGACCTGATGTCATGTAAGGCTCGCAAAAATCGATACGCACCTTTCGCATCTCCGTGACAGACATACCGGACATGATCAAATCTATCTGGCCCGTCAGCAGCGCGGACACCTGGCTCTCCCAGGACAGTTCCACCCATTGCAGGGGCCGGCCCAGTGCCCTGGCCAGTTGCCGCGCAAAATCAGCTTCCAGACCCGTAATCCCGTCGCCGGTCTTGGCGATAATGGGCGGAAAGTCCGGGGTAATTCCCACCCGCAAGGGGCTCCGCATAGACAAGGTCCCGCAACCTGCCATGAATAGCCCCCCGATCACGACGCAAGACAAGATCCCATAGAGCCTGCGTTTCATGAGTTGCTCCTTCGATGATGTATTTTCCAGTTCCTCAAGCTAATGCTCAGTTGTGCGCGGTACCCCAGAATAGCAGGTCCATGCCCAGATGAACATCAAAGGCCGCGTCGAAGTCATCCTTCCGACCCCATTCGAAGCCGGGATTCACCTCCCGCTAAATCCAGTGTTTACACAAGGGGCACTTTAATCCCACCGCGTCATCCTTAATGTACACTATACTGATTCGCAATCCGCTGGTACAAAAGAAGTGGCCTATCCTTGATGAAATACATGATCCACAAGGTTCTCGCAGCCTGGCTGCTGGTCCCGGGCGCAGCGTGTGCCGCGGAATCATGGATGGACAAGGTGGATTCGCGTGTGCTGGAGGCCCTCTCCGGTCCAGGGGATGCCCAAACGGAATTCCTGGTATTTCTCCAAGAACGCGCCGATCTTTCCGGCGCCGCCGCGCTGCGCACGAAGGAGGAAAAGGGCCGGTTTGTTTTTCAGGCCCTGACCGGGGTGGCGGCGCGATCCCAACCCGCGCTGCGCGCCCGCCTGCAGGCCCTCGGGGTGGAACATCAGTCGTTCTGGATAGACAACATGATCCTGGTGCGCGGTAACGCGACCCTCGTGCGCGAACTGGCCGAGCGGCCGGATATTCGCCGTTTGAGCGCGAATCCCTGGGTGGACGCCGACCTGCCCCGGACTCTTGCCGCTCCGCGCTCGCCGGACGAGATCCAAGCCGTGGAATGGAACATAAGCAAGATCAACGCGACGAGCGTCTGGGCGTTGGGCTTCACCGGCCAGGGCGTGGTCGTGGGCGGACAGGACACGGGTTACGACTGGGATCATCCCGCCCTGAAAAACCAGTACCGCGGCTGGGACGGCGGCACCACCAATCACAATTACAACTGGCATGATGCCATCCACAGCGGGGGCGGCGTGTGCGGCCCTGATTCCCCCGAGCCTTGCGATGACGACGATCACGGCACGCATACGATGGGGACGATGGTGGGCGACGACGGCGGGACCAACCAGGTTGGCGTCGCGCCGGGCGCGCGCTGGATCGGCTGCCGGAACATGAACCAGGGCGCGGGCACACCGACCACGTACGCCGAATGCTTCCAGTGGTTCGTCGCGCCGACGGACTTGACCAACGCCAACCCCGATCCCGCCCAGGCGCCCGATGTGATCAACAACTCCTGGAGCTGCCCGTTCAGCGAGGGTTGCGTGGATCCGAACGTCCTGAGCGGCGTGGTCGCTGCCGCGCGGGCCGCCGGCATCGTGGTCGTTGTTTCGGCGGGCAACGACGGATCGGCCTGCAGCACCGTCGGCGATCCGCCCGGCATCTACGAAGAAGCCTTTTCTATCGGGAATACGGATTCCAGCGACAACATCAGAAGCAGCAGCAGTCGCGGGCCGGTGACGGCGGACGGCAGCGGGCGGATGAAACCCGACGTCAGCGCGCCGGGCACCAGCATCCGTTCCTGCGCGCCGGGCGGAGGCTACGGCTTGAAGACGGGCACGAGCATGGCCAGCCCGCACATCGCCGGCGTGGTGGCTCTGGTGCTCTCGGCTCATCCCGGCTTGCGCGGACACGTGGACCGGATCGAGAAACTCATCGAGCGCACGGCCCTGCCCCGGACCACGGCCCAGGAATGCGGCGGCGTGCCCGGGACCACCGTGCCGAACAACACCTATGGCTGGGGCCGCGTGGACGCCTTCGAGGCCGTCGGGCTGAACGATTCCGATGCGGATGGCATGCCGAACTGGTGGGAAGTGATTTTCGACCTGAACCCCACCAACGCCGCCGACGCGAACCTGGACCCTGACGGGGACGGGCTGCTCAACTGGCAGGAATTCACCGCGAACACCGATCCCACCAACCAGGCCTCGGCGCTCCGCTTGACCGAGGCCGGACCCTCCGGCTCCAACGCGGTGGCCGTGGCCTGGTTGAGCGGACAGGAAGGATTCGATAGCGGCCGTCTCTACGACCTTTACCGGGCGGATAGCCTCGCCGATGATGCCGGGTGGCTGTGCGTGGCCTCCAATCTTAACGCGGCGGGCGCGTTGACGCGGTTCACGAATGAATGGGGCATCGGCTCGATCTCACAGGCGTTCTATCGCGTGGCCATCGCCGGCTCCACCAACGAAGTATTTTCCGCGCCGATCGCGCTCGATCCGGGGCGCCCGCCGTCGGCCCAGCCGTGACGCGGGCGTCCCGCTTGTTCCCCCACCTCTCCGTTTCGGTCGAAAACACCGGCTGGCTTTTTTACCCCGCGCTGGTATCGTGACCGTTTGCGCGGAGAAAACACGATGGACCTGCTGACCAGAATTCGCCAGGGGGTCTTCCTGCTGGACGGGGCCATGGGCACCCAGATCCAGGCGCGGACCATTCCGGCCGAAGCCTGGTCGGGCCGCGAGGGGTGCAACGAACTGCTTAACGTCACCGCCCCGGACATCATCCGCTCCATCCACGAGGCTTTCTTCGAGGTCGGCAGCGACGCCGTGGAAACCAACAGCTTCGGTGCCTCGCCGATCACGCTCGGAGAATACGAGTTGTCCGATCGCGCACGGGAGATCAACCGCGCCGCCGCGGAACTGGCGCGCCAGGCCGCCGAGCGTTTCACGACGCCGGACAAGCCGCGTTATGTCTTCGGCTCCATCGGTCCCGGCACACGCCTTCCGACGCTGGGCCAGGTGTCTTTCGAGGAACTCCGTGCGGGCCTCCGCGTCCAGATCGAGGGTCTGCTCGAGGGCGGCGCGGACGGGATCCTGTTCGAGACCTGCCAGGATCTGCTCCAGATCAAGACCGGGCTGGTAGCCTACGATGACGTGGTCGGGCGTTCCGCGAGCGTGCCGTTGTACGTCTCGGTCACGGTGGAGCAGACGGGCACGTTGCTGATCGGATCCTCCATCGCCACCATCGTCGCCGCCCTGTCCCCCTACCCCATCCCTATCCTCGGTCTGAACTGCGCCACCGGACCCGAGGCCATGCGTATTCACCTGGACTACCTCGCCGCCAACTGGCCGGGTCTGCTCGCCTGCATGCCGAACGCCGGGCTGCCGGTGATGAAAGCGGGCCGGGTCGAGTATCCGCTGGGGCCGGCCGCGTTTGCCGAGGTGATGGGCCGCATGGCGCGCGAGATCGGTTTGAACGTCGTCGGCGGCTGCTGCGGCACCACCCCGCCCCACCTTCGCTCCCTGAAAACCGCGCTCGACGGTTTCCGAGCGCCCGAACGCATCGTGAAGGCGCCGGAGCAGGCCGCCAGCATGTTCTCTCCCGTGGATCTGACCCAGGACCCGCCGCCTCTCTACATCGGCGAGCGTGCCAACGCCACCGGCTCGAAGAAGTTCCGCGACGCGCTCCTGGCCGATCGCTATGACGACGCCTTCGCCCTCCTGCCGGAACAGGAGGAGGCCAGCGCGCACATTCTCGATTTGAGCTGCGCGTATGCGGGGCGCGACGAGAAAAAGGATATGGAGATTTTTGTGGCGCGCGCGGCGCGCGAGTGCCAGGCCCCGCTGATGATTGATTCCACGCAGGCGGACGTCATCGAGGCGGCGCTCAAGCTCTACGGCGGGCGGGCCCTGATCAATTCCATCAACTTCGAGTCGGGCGAAGAGCGTGCCCGTCACGTCGCGGGCCTGGCGCGCCGGTTCGGCGCGGGCCTGGTCGGCCTGACCATTGACGAGACCGGCATGGCCATGACCGCCGATCGCAAGGTTGCCGTGGCCCGCCGGTTGGTCGAGTTCTGCGAGGCCGAGGGCGTCCGCCGGGACGCCCTCTTCCTGGACACCCTGACCTTCACCATCGGCAGCGGCGACGACACCCTGCGTACGGCCGCGCTGGAAACGCTGGAGGCCATCCACCGCGTCAAAAAGGAACTGCCCGGCGTGCGCACCATCCTCGGCCTCTCGAACATATCCTTTGGCCTCAAGCCGGCCGGGCGCCGGGTACTCAACACCGTGTTCCTCGACCGGTGCCTGAAGGCCGGACTGGACGCCTGTATCATCAACGTCGCCGCCATCGCACCGCTCAATGAGATCCCGCCCGATGCCCTGCGCGTGGCCAACGCCCTGCTGGACAATGACACCGCCAACGGCGATCCCCTGGAAAACTTCATCCGGTTCTTCGAGGCTGCCGTGGATGAGGGCGCCGAAGCCTCTGCCGCGGCGGCACTGCCCCCGGCGGAAGCCCTGGCCAATGCCGTGATCAAGGGGAAGACCCAACCCCTGGAAAATGTCATTCCGGTCCTGCTTGGCCAGCACGCGGCGGAACATATCCTCAACGAAATCCTGATTCCCGCGATGAAGGAGGTCGGGCGGTTGTTCAACGAGGGCAGCCTGCAACTGCCCTTCGTGCTGAAGTCCGCCGAGGTGATGAAGAAGGCCGTGGACCTGCTCAAGCCCCACATGAAGAAAAACGAGGCCGGGGGGCGGCGCGGCCGGATGGTCATCGCCACCGTCGCCGGCGACGTCCATGATATCGGCAAAAACCTCGTGGATATCATTCTCTCGAACAACGGCTTCGAGGTCGTCAACCTGGGCACGAAAGTGCCGATTGAGCAGATGATGAAGGCCGTGCGGGAGCACAAGGCCGACGTGCTGGGCATGAGCGGCCTGCTGGTCAAATCCGCCGCGATCATGGCGGAAAACATGAAGGCGCTCGAAGCATCGGACATCCGGATTCCGGTCTTCCTCGGCGGGGCGGCGCTGACGCCCGGATTCGTGGCCGACTCCTGTCAACCCCGGTACTCGGCGCCGGTTGTCTATTGCAAAGACGCCTTCGAGGGCCTGGCCGGGATGCGCGAGTATTCCGAGACGGGCCGCCTGGCAGGCGCGAAATCCCGTCCGGCCGCCGTACCGGTGCAGACGTTCGAGGCGCCGCCGGTCGTGGTGGACCTGTCGGTGCCGTCGCCGAAGCCGCCTTTCCTCGGGCACCGCATCACGCGGGACATCCGGATCGGGGACGTCTATCCCTACCTGAACGAAACCGCACTGATCCGCGGCCGCTGGGGCTACCGGCGCGGCCGGATGGGCTCGGAAGAATACAACCACCTGGTCGAAAACGAGGTCAAACCCCGCCTCGAATCGCTGAAGAAACAGTGCGCTGAATCCGGCCTCTTCCAGCCGAGGGCGGCGCATGGCTGGTTCAAATGCCGCGCGGAGGCCGAGACCTTGTTCGTGCATCCCGCGGGGGGCGGCGACCCGATTCCGATGGTCTTCCCGCGCCAGTCCCGGTCGCCCGGGCTTTCCATCCCGGATTTCTTCCGCCGCGACGAGGATATCGTCGGCTTCATGGTCGTCACGCTCGGCCCCGGCCTGGAATCGGAGAACGTCCGCCTGTTGCAGCGCGACCGCTACCAGGACTACTTCCTGCTGCACGGCCTGGCCGTGGAAGTCACGGACGCCCTGGCCGAGTACTGGCACGCGAAGATGCGCGAGGAGTTGGGCTTCGCCGGGGGCCCGCTGACGATCCAGGACTACATTGTGCAGAAATACCGAGGTTCGAGATACGGATTCGGGTATCCAGCGTGCCCGGACCTCTCGATGAATAAGACCTGTTGCGACCTGGTCCACGCCGGCGAGATCGGCGTGAGCCTGTCGGACAGTTTCATGATGGTGCCGGAAGTGACCACCTCCGCTCTCGTGGCCCACCACCCGGCAGCGAAGTATTTCAACGTCTAAAAAGAAGAGAACCACGAAAGACACGAAAGACAGGCCTGTGGTCAGTCAAGCCTTCATAATTTGAAGACGCAGACATTTTTCAAACTCGATGGACGTTTTGTAGCCCATTTCGCGAACGGTGGCCCG
>JAHJJH010000193.1 GCA_018823105.1 Verrucomicrobiota bacterium
ACGGAGAGCCCCCGAGACGGCAACGGTCGATTCTCCGGCGACAGAGCGCCGGAGCTACAGAAGACGGATGCCTTGTTTTTCCCTGTAGTTCCGTCGCTCCCAATTTCGCTCTTCGAGCTTCCGCCTTCGCCCTGCCGGTGAAGTCCTTGGTCTGATCACTTGGGCATTGGCTGTTGGGCGTTGCGATCGTGCGAAAGCGAGGAACTTCACGACGGTTGAAAATGGCGTGCGCGTGATGGCCGGGACGTTTGTCCTGCTGAGCCTGGCGTTGAGCTTCGTGAGCCGATGGTGACGGCTGTATACCCCCTTCGTCGGCGTGAACCTGATCCAATCGGCCTTTACGCATTTGTGCCCGGCGGAAATGATCCTGAAGAAGCTGGGGCTCCGGTCCTCCGAAAAATCGGAGTAGGGCGGCTTCCCCTGCGGGCGCGGCGCGCCGGATTTCATCCATTTCCTTTTTCCCGTGTCCCGTGTAGGGCCGCCGCTGGCCGGCGGCCATCCCTCAACCCGGCCTCCGACAAGCGGAGGTCCTACAAGGACATTGCTCAAGGCCATTCACCCGTTGCGTTTTTTACGCGCCCGCCCGTTTGCTTGTCGGCTTGACACAAGAAAGACCGCGATTATATTCATCACATAATTTAATCATTTGATTAAATTGGGGGCAGCGGACGTGGCGCGGCACGATTCACAACAGAGGGCCCGGATCCTGGAGGCGGCGGTGCGCGTCTTCGCGGACCGGGGCCTGAAGGGCGCGACCATACGCCGGGTCGGGCAGGCCGCGGGCGTCAACAGCGCCCTGCTGTACTACTACTTTGACAACAAGGACGCCCTTTTCACCGAGGCGGTGACGATGGTCCTGCAGGAATTCCTGGCCCATCTTCGAGCGCGACGGCATCCCTTCCGTGGGGCCCGGGAGCGATTGCAGTTCCTCGTGGACGGCGTGTTCGACTACTACGCGCGCCATCCGGACCGGATGAGGCTGATGTGGCAGGCCGTAAGCAGCCATCCCGATCTCTTCGGCCGCGCTCTGAACCGGATTGTCGCCGGTAACGATCTTGTACCGCTCGATGTCATCTCCGAAGGAATGCAGAAGGGGGAACTGCGGACCCTCCATCCCGTGGAGGCCTGGTGGAGCATCGTGGGCATGTGCCTGTTTTCGCTGCAGGTCCGCGACGTCATCCGGCACGTTTCGCACGCCTCCATTCCGAAACCGTCCGGCTCGCCGGAGGAGCGCAAGGGCCAGATCCTGGAACTGCTCCTGAAAGGATTTGCCGCCGGGCACGATATGAAGAAAATAGTGAAGAGGAGAAATCGAACGTGAAAACACGCCCCATCCAACAGATTGTCGCCCTCATGTTTTGCCTCCCGGTGCTGGCCGGCTGCGGGCTGCGCAACGACCGGCCCGACGGGTCCGGAACGATTGAATGCACCCAGGTCCAGGTGGCGCCGCAGATCGCGGGCCGGATCCTGCAACTGGCGTGGCAGGAGGGCGACCCCGTGTCCAAGGGGGCCGTGGTGGCGAAACTCGATCCGGCCGACTACGAGCTCAAGTGCAACGAGGCCCGGGCGGCGCTGGCCCAGGTCCAGGCGCAACGGGACCTGATGCTGGCCGGCGCCCGCGACGAGGATATCCAGCGCGCCCGCGAACAGGTCCGCGAGGCGGAGGCCGCCGCGCGGGCCGCCCAGGCGGACTTCGAGCGCATCCGCCAGGTCTTCGAAAAAAAGAGCGCCACGCAAAAACAGATGGACGATGCCCGGGCCGGAAACGACCGCGCGGCCGCCGTGCTGGCGGCCGCCCAGCAGGCACTGGAAAAACTCGTGCGCGGCAATCGCCAGGAGGAAATTCGCGCCGCCCAGGCCGCCGTGGATCTCGCGCAGGCACGGTTGGCCCAGACCGAGAAGACGCTGTCGGACTGCTCGGTGATCGCGCCCATGGACGGCGTGGTCACCACGAAGATCCGCGAGGAAGGAGAAGTCGTGGGCCCCGGCGCCGCGCTCCTGACACTGTCGCGGCTGGATGAGGTGTGGCTGTCGGTCTATGTCCCCGAGACGCGCCTGGGCGGCGTCAAGCTGGGCCAAGCGGCGCGCGTCCGCATCGACGGCGATGCGCGCGAGTACGACGGGAAGGTCACCTACATTTCGCCCGAGGCGGAGTTCACGCCGAAGAACGTGCAGACGCCCGAGGAGCGGGTCAAACTGGTGTACCGGGTCAAGATCACCCTCCCGAACCCGGACGGCGTATTCAAGCCCGGCATGCCGGCCGATGGATACCTGGGGGCCGTCCCATGATCCTGGCCGCCGACAGCCCGGCCCTGGAAATCCGGGCGCTCACGCGGCGCTTTGGGGAGCGCGAGGCCGTCTCCGGTCTCGACCTCGTGGTGCCGCGCGGGGAGATGTTCGGGCTTGTCGGGCCGGACGGGGCGGGCAAGAGCACGGCCATTCGCCTGTTGTGCGGCATTCTGAAGCCCGACGCCGGGGAGGGTCGGGTGCTGGGGTTCGATCTCGTCCGGGACGCCGGGCGCATCAAGAGCCGCATCGGGTACCTGTCGCAGAATTTCACCCTGTACGGCGACCTGACCGTGGACGAGAACATCGAGTTTTTCGCCGACCTGCACGGGGTGCGCGGATTCGCCGAGCGACGGAACGAGCTGCTGGAGTTCACGCGGTTGACGCCCTTCCGGCGCCGTCTCGCCCAGGCCCTGTCCGGGGGCATGAAGAAAAAACTCGCGCTCGCCACCACCTTGATCCATCGGCCCGATCTCCTCTTTCTCGACGAGCCCTCGACGGGGGTGGACCCGGTCTCGCGCGGCGAGTTCTGGAACATCCTGAGCGGCGTGCTCAACGAGGGCATGACCATTGTCATGACGACGCCGTACCTCGACGAGGCGGAGCGGTGCGGCCGCATCGGCCTGATGCACAACGGCCGGCTGTTCATGAGCGGCACGCCGGACGAGGTGAAGGCGGCGATGCCGGGCCGGGTGTACGAGGTCACCTGCCCGGCGCCCGCGCCGGCCTATCGCGCCCTCCGCCGGCGGTGGTCGTCGTCGAATGTCGTGCTGTATGGCGATCACCTTCGACTGTCGTTCAGGGAAGGGGAGCCGGTCCTGCGGGAAGCCCTGGCGCTGCTCGAGGGCGAAGGGTATGGGCCGGTCGGTCATCGCGAGGTGGCCCCCTCGCTGGAAGATGCTTTTGTGGCCCTCTTGGGAGAAGGGAACCCGTCATGAAATCCAAGCTGTCGCTGCTGCTGCTGTGCTTGTACCCGGTGGCCTCCGCCATCCCGGAACCGGACCCCGTCATGCCCGCGGACTTGATCGTTTCGCAGGTGCTCGCCTATAGCTTGCGCCTCAAGTCCGCCGAGCGCGAGGTCGAGGCTGCCGGCGCCGTCCTGGCTCAGGCGGGCGCCCAGGGGCTGCCGACCGTAAGCGCCGCGGCGCGCGCGGCGCACTACGAAGGATTAAAGGAAACTGTCCTGGGCCCGACGATGGTGTTCCCCGAAATTCCGGATCGGTACAGCGCCTCGATCGGCATTTCGCAGCCGTTATATACGGGCGGCCGCGTGGCCAGTCAGAAACGAAGCGCGGCCTTCACGCGCGACGCGGCCCGGCAAACGCTGGCCGGTACGGAGTCGGACGTGGTCTTGGAGGCCCTGGCCGCCTACTGGGCGTGGTCCAAGGCCTTCTACTCGGTACAAGCCCTGCAGGCCTCCGTCCAGCGGACGGAAGCGCACGCGCTGGACATGAAGAACATGTACGAGGCCGGCTTGGCGACGGATAACGACACGCTGGCGACGGATGTACTGCTCGACCAGACGCGCCTTCGCCTTGGGGAAGCCGAACGGGGTGTGGCGCTGGCCCGGGCGCGGATCGTTTTTCTGACCGGCGCGGATCTGCCGCCCGAGGCCATTCCAGACCAGGCCCCGGGCCCGGATGTCGGCGAGTTCCCGCCGGAGTCTGAACTGATGGAGATCGCCGCGACGAACAGGCCGGAATTGCTGGCGGCCAGCTTGGACACGCGGGCGGCGGGGCAGGTGGTGCGGGCCACCCGCGCCGGCCGCCGGCCCAGTCTTTTCCTGGCGGCGCAGTACGAGCAAGCGCGGCCGAACAACCTGATCTTTCCGCCCGAGGACAATTGGCAGTATGACGCGTTTGCCGGCGTGGTGCTGACCTGGGACATTTTTGATTCCGGGTTGACCCGGGGCAAAACGGCCGAGGCCCGTGCGCGCGCCGCCCAGGCGAGTCTGCGGCAACAGCAGGTCGAGGACCAAATCGCCCTTGAGGTCCGGGAGGCTCGGATCGGCCTGGTCAACACGAGCCAACAGGTCGGCGTGGCGGAGCGGGCCCGCGAAAGTGCCGCGCGGAACCTGCAGGCGGCCACCGATCTATGGCAGAACGGCCTGGCCCGGCATGCCGATGTGCTCGACGC
>JAHJJH010000194.1 GCA_018823105.1 Verrucomicrobiota bacterium
AATCTACCCTACCCCGCCAGAAACCGTCAATATAGATAAAAAAGTATTTTGAATAGACACAGCCCTCTTATTGCCAGGCCGAGGCCGGCTCTGCTACAGTCCACCCCATGACGCCGCAGCATTCGTTTACCGTTCAATTAACGCCCGAGCAACAGGATAGGCTTTCCGTTCTGCTCCGGACCGGCAACTACACTCCGCTCGTCATCCCCCACGCCCGGATCGCCACGGAGGGGCCAAATTGCCGCATTTCCTTATACAAGAGCGGAAAGTGCCTGGTCCAGGGAAAGGGCGCCCGCGACTGGGTGGAGTTCGTCCTCGAACCCCAGGTGCTCCAGGAAGCGAGGCTGGGTTACGAGGAAATCCGCCAGCCCGGGATGTTTCAGCCCCACCTCGGGGTGGACGAAAGCGGCAAGGGCGACTTCTTCGGCCCCCTGGTCATCTCGGCCGTGTACGTGGACGAGCGCCTCACCCGGCTTTTCCGCGACATGAACGTGCGCGACAGCAAGACCATCACCAGCGAGCGCCGCGCCCTGGACATGGATGAGGCCATCCGCCGGGCGAGCGGCGGACGGTTCGCCGTCGTCACCATCGGGCCGCGCGCCTACAACCGGCTCTACGCGAGCATGGGCAACGTCAATCGCATCCTGGCCTGGGGCCATGCCCGGGCCATCGAGAACGTCCTGGAAAAAACGCCCGACTGTCCCCGCGCCGTCGCCGACCAGTTCGGCCCGAAGCGCCAGATCGAACAGGCCCTCATGAAGAAGGGCCGGAAGATCAAACTCGAGCAGCGACCCCGGGCGGAATCCGATCCGGCCGTCGCCGCGGCTTCGATCGTGGCGCGCGCCGCCTTCGTTCGCGCCCTCGCGCAACTCGGCAAACAGTACGAAGTGACGATTCCCAAGGGCGCCTCCGACGCGGTCCGGCAGGTCGCCGTGAAACTCGTGCAGGCGCGCGGGCCGCAGATCCTGCTCGACGCGGCCAAATGTCATTTCCGGACGACCGACGCCGTCCTGGCGGAAGCCGGGTTGTCGCGCGCCGCGCTGGGCCCGGAAGGACAGGCCGTCTCCAAGGCCCGGAAAGAAGTGAAGGCATGAAACTGGTTCGCTTCGGCCCGCCGATGGAGGAACGGCCTGGCGTCTGGATCGAGGAGGCGCTGGGCCCCGGCCGGCCGGGACTGCTCGACGTGCGCGCGATGGCCTTTGACATCGAGGACTACGACGCCCACTTCTTTTCGCGCTGGGGTCTGGATCGGCTGCATGGTCTGCTCGCGGAGAAAAAGCGCGTCGTCCTCCCCGCCGAGGGCCGACGGCTCGGTCCGCCCGTCGCGCGTCCCGGCAAGATCATCTGCCTCGGCAACAACTACGCCGATCACGTCAGCGAGTTTGACGCCAAGCGGCCGGATCGCCCGATCCTCTTCGCCAAGGCCGCCACGGCGCTCATCGGGCCGTTCGACGCCATCCGCGTCCCCGCCGACGCGGAAGTGGATGTCGAAGTGGAACTCGCCGCCGTTATCGGGCAGGCCGCGCGCCATGTTCCCGAAAGCGAAGCCATGGCGTGCGTTGCCGGCTACACGGTGCTGGACGACGTGACCGACCGTAAGGCGCAGCGCGCGAACGGCCAGTGGTTCCGCGCCAAGAGCCGCGACACGTTCTGCCCGCTCGGCCCCTTCCTCGTTACGACGGACGAGGTCCCCGACCCGTACGCCCTCCGGCTGCATTCGAAAATACGCGGACAGGTAATCCAGGACGCGCGCGCGTCGGACATGATCTTCAAGATCGCGCACCTGATCGCCTACGCGAGCGCCGCGATGACCCTCGAGCCGGGCGATGTTCTATCCACAGGCACGCCCGGCGGCATCGGCTCCGCGCGCACCCCGCCCCTCCTGCTGCGACCGGGCGACGAGGTGGAGGTCGGCGTCGAGGGGATCGGCGTCCAGCGTAACCGGGTGGAGCCGGCCTGAAAGTTGTTCGATAACCGGGCCGGCTTCAACGAAGCCGGCTACAGAATTTTGTAGCCGCAATCATTGATCGCGGCCGGGTGGGCCCCGCAGGACCACGCAGTTGGGTATGGTGGGCCCTGCAGAACTCGAACCTGCGACCCGAGGATTTTCCATAAATACAAACAGGTCCATAATAGAAAAAACATTTTTTGCAAGGCCTTCGTTTTCACATCTCCTGGAGAATATGGCTCCGTTGTAGCTCCGGCGCTCGGTCGCCGGAGTTTCTGGAAAACGAGTTTCCGCCGACGGAGCGGCGGAACTACAGGAAATAGAGCGGCGTTCGCGCGGAGGACCGGGTTCAGCCCGCCGGCCACGGAGCCGTCGCCTCGAGCACACGCTGGTAATTCGCGTCCAGCGAAGAATGCAGGGCGATCAGGGCCGCGAGGCGGCGGGCCATTTCGGTGACGTA
>JAHJJH010000195.1 GCA_018823105.1 Verrucomicrobiota bacterium
CGGCGGCGAGCAGCAGCGCGCCGCCCTGGCCCGGGCGTTGATGAACGATCCCGACCTGGTCCTGGCCGACGAGCCGACGGGCAACCTGGATTCCGAGACCGGCGACCAGGTCCTGTCCCACCTCTTCGCCCTCACGCGCGAGCGGGGCCGCACGCTGGTGGTGGTGACCCATAACGAGGCCGTCGCCGAGCGCTGCGACCGTCGCCTGCGCCTGAAAGATGGATGTTTGGCATAAGCCCGCCCGTGTGCTAGAGTGCCGGACCATTGGAGAACGGCGGACATGAAGATTTATCTAGGCGGCAAGCTGGTGGACGAGTCACGGGCGAGGGTGTCGGTGTTCGACCACGGGCTGCTGTACGGCGACGGCGTGTTCGAGGGGATTCGCGCCTATAACGGGCGCGTGTTCAAGCTCGACGAGCACCTCGACCGCCTTTACCGCAGCGCCCGGGCGATCGCCCTGACCATCCCGATGACGAAGGCCGCCCTGTCGCGCGCCGTGGTGAAGACCTGCAAGGCCAACGGCGTGCGCGACGGGTACATCCGGCTCGTGGTGACCCGGGGCGTGGGCACGCTGGGCCTCAATCCTTTCAATTGTAAAAAACCGCAGGTGATCATCATCGCCGGCGGCATTCAGCTCTATCCGAAGAAGCTGTACGAGACGGGCCTGTCCATCGTCACCGTGGGCACCATGCGCAACCAGGCCGAGGCGATCAACCCGCGGATCAAAAGCCTGAACTATCTCAACAACGTGCTGGCCAAGATCGAGGCGCTCAATGCGGGGGTGATGGAGTGCATCATGCTCAACCCGCAGGGCTACGTGGCCGAGGCGTCGGGCGACAACGTGTTTGCCGTGCAGGGCAAGACCCTGCTCACGCCGCCGCCCTGGTGCGGTTCGCTGGAGGGCATCACCCGCGCGGTGGTCATGCATCTCGCGCCGGAACTGGGGTTCACGGTGCGCGAGGACGTGATGACGCGCTACGACATCTACAATGCCGACGAGGTCTTCCTCACCGGCACCGCCGCGGAGATCATCAGCGTGGTCAACGTGGACCGCCGCGTGATCGGCCACGGCCGGCCCGGCGCCGTCACGAAAAAGCTCGCCAAGCATTTCCACGCGTTTGCCCAGCGGACGGGCACGCCGATCGCGTGAACGGGGAGGTTGTGCCGTGCTCTGTGAGTCCTGCCAGCAACGCGAAGCCACCGTGCACCTGACGCAGGTGGTGGACGACTCCGTCAAGAAAGTCCACCTGTGCGAGGAGTGCGCGGCCCAGAAGGGCCTGGATGTGCACGGCCCGGTGTCGATCACGGACCTGCTGATGGGCCTGGGCAAGGCCGCGGAGGCCGGCCCCGAGGCGGTCGCCGGCGAGCGTTCCTGCCCGCGTTGCCACATGCGCCCGTCGGACTTTAAGAAGACCGGGCGGCTGGGCTGCCCGGACTGCTACGAATCTTTTACCGCCGAGCTGATGCCGCTGATCAAGGGCATGCACCGAAGCGAGCAGCATACGGGCAAAACGCCCGGCGGCGTCGAGGGCGTTGAACCCGCGGCGGACGAGGGCGTTGAACCCGCGGCGGGCGAGAGCCTGGAGACGCTCCAGCGCGAGTTGGAGAAGGCGGTGGCCGGAGAGAAGTACGAGGAAGCGGCGCAGCTGCGGGACCGCATCCAGGCAGCGCGGTCGGCCGCCCCTGGAGGGCCGGTCTCATGATCGTGGACGACCTGATCCGTCATCCGGCCGCCTGGCTGGCGGCCGGCGGGGAAGCCGGCGCGGTGGTGAGCAGCCGGATCCGGCTGGCGCGCAACCTGCGCAGCGCCGCGTTCCCCGGCTGGGCCGGCGAGGAGGAGTGCGAAAAGATCTGGCAGAAGTTGCGCGAACTCCTGCAAGCCGCGCCCACGCTGGCCGGATCCTACGCCATCGGCATGGACGAGTTGGAACTGCTCGATCGCCAGCTTCTTTTTGAGCGACGCCTGATCAGCCGTGAACACGCGGGCAAAGGGCGGGGGAGCGGCCTGGTGGGCACGCCGGACGAGCGCCTGGCGGTCATGGTCAACGAGGAAGATCACCTGCGCATGCAGGTGATCCGGCCGGGCCTGGACCTGCGCGAGGCGTGGTCGGTCATGAACGCCATGGACGACGAACTCGGGAGCCGGGTGGACTATGCCTTTTCTCCGCGGCTGGGCTACCTGACCGCTTGTCCGTCCAACGTGGGCACCGGCCTGCGCGCCAGCGTGATGTTGCACCTGCCCGGCCTGGTGCTGATGAACGAGATGGATCCCGTCATCAAGGGCGTGACCAAGATCGGCATGGCCGTGCGCGGGCTGTGGGGCGAGGGCACCGAGGCCGTCGGCAACATGTTCCAGGTGTCCAACCAGATCAGCCTCGGCGAGAAGGAGGAGGAGATCGTTCACAGCCTGGAGCAGATCGTCCTGGAAATCGTCGAGCACGAGAAAAACGCGCGGGCGCGCCTGCGGGATCGCAAGGAGGCCATCCTGCGAGATCACGTCGGCCGGTCGCGTGGCATCCTCGAAAACGCGCACATCCTGACGTCCAAAGAGGCGCTGGATCTTCTTTCGGGATTGCGTTTGGGCTTGGAAATGAGTATATTGAAATGTGTAGATCGGCGGTTGTTGGACGAGTTGCTTGTCCTGACCCAGCCGGCGCACCTCCAGAAACGGGAGGGGCGGAAGCTGAAGCCCCGGCACCGGGATCTGGCGCGGGCGCAGCGGGTCCGGCAGGTTCTGGCGGAAGCCGGCGTGAAGCCGGTGGAATGAGTCGTGTGGTAGGGCCGCCGCTTGCGGCGCGCCGGGATATGGGCCCTGCGCACCCGCCTTCGCCGGGCTTCGGCGAGGCAAGAGCGCAGGCCCTACATAACCGGTTGAAGAATTGGGCGAAGAAATAGCGATGAACAACTTTACACCTAGGGCGCAGCAGGTGCTGCAACTGGCGCGCAAGGAAGCCGACCGGTTCAACCACGGGTACGTCGGCACGGAGCACCTGCTGCTGGGTTTGATTGCGCTGGGGCAGGGCGTGGCCGTCAACGTGCTGCGCAAGATGGGCATTGATCTGGAGACCGTGCGGCTGGAGGTGGAGAAGGCCGTCGGCGTCGGCCCGGCCACCAAGACCGCGGGCAACGTGCCCTTTACGCCCCGCATGAAGAAGGTCCTGGCCCTGGCCGGCAGCGAGGCACGCGCGCTGAACCACGCCTATGTCGGGACCGAGCATCTCCTGTTGGGCCTGCTGCGCGAGGGCGAGGGCGCCGCCGCCCGCGTGCTCAAGAACCTGGAGGTGGACCTCGAGAAAACGCGCGTCGAGGTCATGAAGGAGCTGGACCCCAGCTACGATCCATCACTCGACCCCGGCGCCGAGGCCGCCGGGGAGGGCAAGCCGGCCGCCCGGGATTCCAAAACGCCCGCCTTGAGCACGTTCGGGCGGGACCTGACCGATATGGCGGGCAAGGGGAAGCTGGACCCGGTCATCGGCCGGGCCAACGAGATCGAACGCGTCATCCAGATCCTCTGCCGCCGGACCAAGAACAATCCCGTGCTGCTCGGCGAGGCCGGCGTGGGCAAGACGGCCATCGTGGAGGGCCTGGCCCAGGCCATCGCGCGCGGCGACGTGCCGGAACTGCTGCGCGGCCGGCGGGTGGTGACGCTCGATCTCGCGCTGATGGTCGCGGGCACCAAGTACCGCGGTCAGTTCGAGGAGCGGATCAAGGCCGTGATGGACGAGATCCGGCGCAGCAAGACCGTGATCCTGTTCATTGACGAGCTGCACAGCATCGTGGGCGCGGGCTCCGCGGAGGGGGCGATGGATGCCTCCAACATCATCAAGCCCGCGCTGTCCCGCGGCGAACTGCAGTGCGTCGGCGCGACAACCATGGCGGAGTACCGGAAGTTCATCGAGAAGGACGCCGCCCTGGAGCGAAGGTTCCAGTCCGTGATGGTGCGCGAGCCGACGATCGACGAGGCCGTCGAGATCCTGCGGGGCCTGCGGCCGCGCTACGAGGAGCATCATCACGCCAAGATTCTCGACGAGGCCATCGTGGAGTCCGTGCACCTCTCGTCGCGTTATCTCACGGCCCGGTACCTGCCCGACAAGGCCATCGACGTCATGGACGAGGCCGGCGCGCGCGCGCGCATCTCCGCCATGACCCGGCCCCCGGACGTGAAGGAGCAGGAGAAGCGCATCGAGGAAATCCGTAAGCAGAAGGAGGAGGCTATCCGCCTCCAGCAGTTCGAGCAGGCGGCCGCCTTCCGCGACCAGGAGCGCCAGGCCCGCGAGGAGACGGACAAGGCCATGGAGGTGTGGCGCAAGGAGCAGGACGGCAAGGTCGTCAGCGTCAACGCCGAGGACATCCGCTACATCGTCTCCAAGTGGACGGGCGTCCCGCTGACCAAGATGGCGGATCTTGAATCCAAGAAGCTTCTGCAGATGGAGGCCAACATCGAGAAGACGGTCATCGGGCAGAATGCCGCCGTGTCCGCCATCTCCAAGGCCCTGCGCCGGTCCCGCGCGGAGTTGAAGGATCCGCGCCGCCCGATCGGCTCGTTCATCCTGCTCGGGCCCACGGGGGTCGGCAAGACCCTGCTCGCCAAGGCGCTGGCCGAATTCATGTTCGACGACGCCGACGCGCTCATCCAGATCGACATGTCCGAGTACATGGAGAAGTTCAACGTCTCCCGGCTCGTCGGCTCGCCGCCGGGCTACGTCGGCTACGAAGAGGGCGGGCAGCTGACCGAGAAGGTCCGGCGCCGCCCCTACTGCGTGGTGCTCTTCGACGAGATCGAAAAGGCGCACCCGGACACGATGAACATCCTCCTGCAGATCCTGGAGGAGGGCAAGCTGACCGACAGCCTCGGGCGCAGCGTGGATTTCCGCAACACCGTGGTGTTGATGACCTCCAACTTGGGCTCCGAATTTGTCCGCAAGGGCGGGGCGCTGGGATTCGGCCGCGGGGATGCGGCCGCGGACTACGACGCCCTCAAGAAGCAGATGCTCGACGAGGCCAAGCGGCTCTTCCGTCCCGAATTGCTCAACCGCGTGGAGGAGGTCATCGTCTTCCGCCAGCTCGGGATCGAGGACATGGAAAAGATTCTCGATCTCGAAGTCGCCAAGATCCGGAAGCGGCTGGCCGGCAAGAACATTGATCTGCACCTGTCCGACTCCGCGCGCCGGTTCCTCATCAGTAAGGGATTCGACCCGATGCTGGGCGCGCGGCCCATGCGGCGCTCCGTGGAGCGGCATCTCGAGGACCCGCTGGCGGAGGAGTTGTTGAGCGGGCACCTGGCCGGTTCCGAGGCCATCGAAGTGACCGCCGAGGGCGATGCCCTGAAGTTCGGCCAGCTCGCCGGCGCCAGTTGAAAATTCTTTTAACTGCGCGCTTGCATTCATCCGATGAAAGTGAATAATCACGTCATTTTACGTTAAGTAAAACGCTTTAACTCGCACTGGAAAAGGAGCATTCATGCACAGGCAGAAGACCCCGGTTGTTCTCGGAAACGCGCGCTTTACGGTCTATTCCGACGGCTGCGTCCGCTTGGAATACAGTCATGGCGGAAAGTTCAGCGAGGGGCCCTCGCTGCTCGTCGGCAGGAAACTCGCCAGGCCGGCCCAAGCGGAGGTTGGGCAGAAGGGCAAGACCCTGACGATCCGCACGCCGAAGTTCGAGTTGACCTACACGGACGACGGCCAGGTCTTCTCTCCGGCGAACCTGAAGATTCATCATCGCAACCACGTTGGGCACCCGATGGTCTGGACGCCCGGCAAGCGCGACGGGGGCAATCTGGGTTCTGTCACCCGGTCGCTGGACCAGTGGAAGTGGTGCGGCGGCCCGGCGCATCACCCGGTCGAGGGGCTCTTGAGCACCGACGGCGGACACTTCATCCAGGACGATCCGCGGGTGTACTGGAACCCGAAGCACGACTGGCCCGAATGCCGCGGCCACGCGGTCGCGTTTGACGGCTACTTCTTCGCCTACGGGAACGACTTCAAGGGCGCGCTGAAGGATTTCGTGACGGTCTTCGGGAAAATCCCGATGGTTCCGCGCTGGACTTTCGGCTTCTGGTACTCGCGCTGGTACGCGTACACGGACAAGGAAGTCATCGAACTCGTGAAGCGGTATCGCAAGGAAGGCATTCCGATAGACGTCATGATCATTGACACCGACTGGCGCGGCGGCTGGGGCGGGTACGACTGGAACCCGAAATATTTTCCCAAGCCCCGGCAGACCCTCGCGGCCTTGCACAAACTCGGCGTGCAGGTGTCCTTGAACGACCATCCCGGCTACGACAACTACGATGCGCTGCCCGCCGAGGACAGCCATATTCCCGCCATCGCGAAACGGCTGGGCGCCCTCCCGCACCAGGGCCAGTGGGCCTGCGACTGGTCCCGCAAGGAGGCCGTCCAGGCGTGGAAAGACGTCCTGCTCGGGCCCCTGTTCGCCCAGGGCATGGATTTCTGGTGGGTGGACGGCTGGGTCAAGCCCCCGTTTGCCGGCACCGACAGCCAGCTCTGGGCCAACCGCGCCTACTACGAACTGGCCGAGGAACGCACCGGGAAGCGCGGGATTATCCTCGCGCGCTGGGGCGGCGTCGGCTCGCACCGCTACCCGGTCCAATTCTCCGGCGACACGCCCTCGGAGTGGAGCATGCTCCAGCACCAGGTCGAGTTCACCGCGTGCGGCGGCACCCTCGGCGCGGTATACTGGTCGCACGACATCGGCGGGTTCTTCGGCCGCGAGATTGACGAGGAACTGTTCATCCGCTGGTCGCAGTTCGGCGCGATGAGCCCCGTCTTCCGTACGCACAGCGACCACGGACTGCGCGAGCCGTGGGCGTTCAGCCGGCGCGCGCGCCGCGTGTTCCGCAAGCAAGCCCGCATTCGCCATGCCCTGGCCCCGTACTTCTACACGCTGGCGCGCGAGGCCCATGACACCGGCCTGCCGCTCATCCGCCCGCTGTACCTCGAATACAACGACAACGACGGCGGCGCGCTGTGGCGCAAGCACCAATACCTGATCGGCCGCGACCTGCTCGTGATCCCCGCCGAAGGACCCGTGGACAAGAACAGCGGCACGTACCGGAAGCGGGCGTATTTTCCCAACGGCGTGTGGCGCGAAATCGAGACCGGGGAGACGGTCAAGGGCATGCTCGACGGCGTTGTCGAGATTCCGCTCGAGCGTATCCCGACGTACGTGCGCCAGGGCGCCATCCTACCGAGCCAGCCGCCGTCCGACGCGCTCGGCACGGCGACGCCCCGCGAGATTCACTTCGATTACTATCCGGACCGCGAGGTCCCCTCCGCCTACACGCTGTACGAGGATGATGGTTCAAGCCGGAAATGCGAGAACGGCGAGTGCGCCTGGACGACGGTCCGCGGCGCCGGCCGCGGGAACCGGATTGAGATGAGCGTCGCGGCACCGCGAGGAAAATACGCGGGCATGCCCGCATCCCGGCAGTACGTGCTGCGCGCCGCTCTGCCGGACGGTGCCCGCGTGAAGTTTGCGGAGATTCGGACGGGGAAGGGCGCCTGGAAGAAGGCGCGGTGTCGCGTGGCGCGGGAATGCCTTGCCGGCACGGTACGGACCGCCGTTCGTTTCGCCGAGGTGCGCGTGACGGTCCGTAATGAACCGGTCACGGCTCGGTTCACACTCGACAACACGGTGAATGGGTAAACCGATCCGTAGGGCTCGCGTTTGCGCGATGCCGACGGGGATGGCGCGCCGGCAAGCGGCGGCCCTACAGGGAGCTGAAGGATGGCGCGCCGGCAAGCGGCGGCCCTACAGGGCGCTGAAGTGGTGGGAAGGAATCGTTGCGGCTTGATTCAACGAGGTGACACCGTTACTGTCAAAAGCAACATGAAGCCGTCGGCCAGACAGCGAAAGGAAGATAGAGCCGCGCCGCCGGCATCGCCGGGATCCCTGTTGGCCTTGCCCCTCGTCGGCAACCTGTTTTCCATTGCGGCGGGATTGTCCTTTCTTGTTCTTTGCATGATCCTGCCGCTGGTGGGGCCGGCCGCCATGCGGGGCTCCGGCTCGCCGGGGGCGACAGCCGTCCCGCATGCCTGGGCCAACTATTTCACCTTCTTGGGCGTTTTGCTTCTCTCGCTGGCCCTTTCCGCCCTGGCGATTTTTTCCAAGATGGAACGCCGGAAAAAAGACGGCAGTCCGCTCCCCCTGTATTCCGTCGGCCTGCTTGTCCTCCTGCTGTTCCTGCTGGTCGCCCTCTTGATGGGCCTGCTGGAAATCTGAACGCAGGGCCGGGGGGGGGCACCCCGGCTCCATCCGTTGACGTCGAAACGATCCGATCCCCGGCCCCGCCGGGCGCTTACAGGTCGTCCGTGCCGAGCAGGTCTTTTTCCATGGCGTCGGCGACTTCGGCCGCGGCCCACAGGATGCTCTTCAGCCCCTCGCCGCTGCAATCCGCCGCGACCTTGATGTTGAAGAGAGCGTAATACGTCCCTTCGTTCTCGTGCAATTCCCAGGCGCCGACCTTCCGGGTGGCGCTGTCGGTGAGCAGCTTGGCCAGCACCTCCTGGGAGGGCAGTTCCGTGGACTGGTAGCCGATGGCCCACACGTCCCGGATTTCGAAGATGCCCATGGTGGACGTCTTCGTGTCAATGAACACCAGCTGGGTGCGGTCTCCGTCCAGCGTGAAATGAAGCCGGAAGTTCCCGTTGGCCAGTTCGGTGAATTGCAGCTTGGCCTCGTTCAGGGCCTCGCTAACGCGGGCATCGCCCTTGGACTCCCCTTTGATCTGCGCCTGAACAACGAGCCCGGCCAGCCAAAACGCCATGGCCACGCCGAAACTTCTTCTCCATACGCCTCTCATCGTATGCCTCCCCTGGTCGGATGCTGACCGTTACGGCCTTCTGTGCCCGGCGACCAAGATAGCAGATTCCTTCGCGCGGTTAAAAAGAAATGTAACGGAGCGGCGTGGTGCCGGGGAGCTTTTCTCTTGCACCGTTGACGGTTCCTGATACGCTGCCAAGCTGGTTAGGGAACAAAATGGACGTGGAGGGAGTCGCGCGATGAATAGAATGACAGCAGTGTTGGCCGTCTGGCTGGTGTTGGCGATGGGGGCGGTGGCCGCCGAGGTGGACCTTTTCGAAGAGGCGCCCTGGTCCGGCGGCGTCGGGTTTGGATTCATGCACCTGGAGGGCGACCAACTAGTGGAGGACAGCGCCTTTCTTTCCCTGAAATTGAATTACGCCTACTCCCCGCGCTGGTCGTTTGACATCGACGCGAGCGTGTTCCCCGCGCTGGCCAACCGGACGTTTGAGGACGGCCGCCGCGCGCTGGACGACGATACGTGGGCCCTGCGCCTGGGCGTGGACGCACTGTTGCACCTGCGCAACATCGAGGATCTCCGCTGGGATCCCTTCCTCGCGGCCGGCGTCGGCCTGATGGCTTTCGGCGAGGATCCGAGCGGCGGCGAAGTCCAGCCCACCCTGAATGCCGGCGGCGGCATGTTCTATCATTTCAACGACGAGTGGGCCGTCCGCGGCGATCTGCGCGCCCACACGACGATGCTGAACTCCGAATTCCAAGTCCTGGCTTCGGTGGGCGTGATGTGGCGCTGGGGCGCCCGCGTGGCCCCGGCGATGCAGGTCGCCGGCGGCGAGTTGGACAGCGACGGCGAAGGCCTTTTCGATCGCGAGGAGCAGGAGATCGGCACCGACCCGTACGATCCCGATACGGACAAGGACGGCCTGACCGACTACCAGGAAGTCCGGGTCTACAGCACCGATCCGCTGAATCCGGATTCCGACATGGACAGCCTGACCGACGGGGCCGAGGTCAATGTGTATACGACCAACCCGCTGGACGCCGATACCGACGATGGCGGGGTGCGCGACGGCCACGAGGTGATCGAGGACGGCACCGATCCGCTCAATCCGCACGACGACCTGCAACTTTTCACCCTGAACATCGAGTTCGACTACGACAAGGCGATCCTGAAGCCCCAGTACCACGGTCAACTGGACGTTATCGTCAAGGTGTTGCAGCGCGACGCCGGCGCCACGGCGCGCGTCGAGGGCCACGCGGACAAGCGCAAGACCTCCCAGCACGAATATAACATCAAGCTTTCCGAGCGGCGGGCGCGGGCGGTGGTGGACTACCTGGTCAACGTGGGCGGGATCGACCGGACGCGGCTGGTATACAAGGGCTATGGATTTACGCGGCCGGTGGCCCCGAACGACACGGAAGAGAACATGCAGAAAAACCGGCGCACGGAAATCTATATCCGGCCTTCCGGGCAGCCGCCCACGGCTACGCCGAACGAATAGCCAAGCATCGACTCATCGCGTATGGGCCCGCCGTCACTGGCGGGCCTTTTTTTTACTGGAAGCCGGTTCAACGAAGCCGGCTACAGGCGCTGTAGCCGCGATCGGTGATCGCGGCCCGAACCAGCGATACGCTATCAGTGCACGTCCAACTCGATCCATTCCTCTTCGATCGTGGAGCAGGGGCAGAGCTCGACATGAAAACGGATGTTCCGGCGGAGGGCCTCCATGGCATTACTCGCGCTCAAGCCGTGGGCGCTGATCTCGAGTTCGGGGCAGGAGGCCACGAACTCGCCGTCTTCCGATTCGAGGTGGGCCGTGTATTTCATGGCGCGCCCTTTCATCCGCAACGTCCACCGGAAATGAAGGAAGTCAAGCCGTGGAGATAGGCTCGCGGGACGCTCACCCTCCATCCAGGGATATCATCGATAGAGAAGCGCCACGCGGCGTTTTTCGACGAACGCGGAACAGTTATTTTCCCACCCGGCGACGATGGCCTCCGGCGCCGAACCGTCGAGCAGCGCCCGACGGACCGTGTCGGTGCCCATCAGTTTGTCGAAGAAGTCCGGACGGGCGTCAGGCGTCTCCCAGATCGCCTCGCTGCCGTAGACGGATTGCAGGGCGAACAGGATCGTCACGCCGGTTTGCACCGGCCGGAAGAGCGCGGCGTCCGTGATTTCAAGCCGGATGCCGCGGACCTCCTGACCCTGGTATGGGCCTTGCCGGGCCGGGTATACGCACGGCTCGATGCGAACGCCGGGGAGCGGATGCCCGGCCAGGGCGTCGGCCAGCGCCAGGGCATCGAGCCACGGGGCGCCTACAACCTGGAAGGGGGTCTCCGTTCCGCGCCCGTGGTCCACGGCGGGCACCGCTTCAAAGAAGACGGTGGCCGGGAAGCTTGCCGCGCAGGCCCAGGACCGGATCGCGGGCGAAGGTGGGATCCATCGGTCCGATCTTTCCGCTCGGTCGCGACGAAATCCTTGCATTGGTGCGACACGCAGATCGAGGTTCAGCGCGAGGTCTTCCTTCAGCCAGCGCGCGGTTTCGCCCGGGGTCATGCCGTACGCGATCGGCGTGCGGATGGCCCCCACGAAGCTCTCGAAGGCCGCTTCGAGCATCGGACCGTCCACGACGCGGGGCAGGGGAATCGGGCGATCCGCCACGATGACGGCCTTGCCGTTCTCCGCCGCGGCCTCCAGCACGTAGCGCAACGTGGAAACATAGGTGTAGGGCCGCGCCCCGACATCTTGCAGATCGAAGATCAGAACCTCCAGGTCGCGCAGCATGGCCGGCGTCGGCTTGCGGGTATCGCCGTAGAGCGAATAGACGTGCAGGCCAGAGGCGGGATGCCGGCCGTCGGGGATTGTCTCGCCTGCGCCCCCGCTACCTGTGAAGCCGTGCTCGGGGCCGAACAGGGCAACCAGGTTGACGCCGGCCTGTCGCAATCGCTCCATGGAAGGAACGCCCCGCGCATCCACGCTGGCCGGGTGGGCCACCAGGCCCGCGCGCCGGCCACGGAGCCAGTCCGGATGATCCCGGAGGAGCGTTTCAAGGCCGGGTGCCGGTTCAGCGTTCATGACGGGGGAGGCGGATATGCTCGCCCCAGAACAGCAGTTCGGAGGGCACGCTCACCCGCGATTTGAGATCAAGGGCGATATCGTAAGAGGCGGGGAACCCGTCGTAGACGTGTTCCAGCTCGGCGAGGTGTTCGTACAGGAGGGCGCGCGGCTGGATCTTGTTGAGGGCCGACTGGACGGCGTCGAACGTAACGCCGGTCTGCGCCACGTGGCCGGGTTCGTGGTTTTCGTTGGGGTGGCGCCAAGGGATGAGGAACAGGTCAATCTCCCGGCCGGGCGTTTTTTCCAGGCGCTTGCTGTAATCCAGGTCGCCGATGAACAGGAAAGTGAATCCGCCGGGGCAGACCGCCTCGTAGTAAACGAGAGGCACTTCGTCCATGGTCGCCCGCCAGACGTGGAAGCCGCGGCGCGCGGTCACCTCGAGTCCCGCCACTTGGAACGTTTGTCCGTCATCCGCCGGGATGACGGTCTTGAAATCGGCCCAGTCAGCGGCGAGCGAGGCGGGCAGGACCACCGGTTTTCCGCGCTCCAGGCAGGCCTGGACGAGGTCCTTGTCGTAATGGTCCGGATGTCGGTGAGTAATGAACAGCACGTCCAAC
Organism: Verrucomicrobiota bacterium; assembly: GCA_018823105.1. GTDB lineage: Bacteria > Verrucomicrobiota > Kiritimatiellia > CAIQIC01 > JAGNIJ01 > JAGNIJ01. Next base: position 12,457 of record JAHJJH010000195.1, read on the forward strand.
AGCGACGCCAGGCGATCGGTCGGACCGACCGGTTGCGCCCAGCCGAACCGGCGCGGCATAGGAAAGATATCCAAGCCGATCGCCAGCCCGTCCACGGTCAGGACGACGCCGTCGTTATAGAGCTGCCATGCGGTGGCGGGCGCGTCCGCCGGTTCCGCCTCGATGGCGTCCAGCGCCCGGGACAGGCGGGTTTCGATTTCGTTCCAGACGGGATTGGGCCAGGTCTTGAGGTCGAAGATGGCGCTGGCACGGGTGCTCTGTTCAAAGAACTCGCCCAGGCGCAGGAAGGCGTCGCGCCGTGCCGGGCTGTCGGAGAAGATCGGGGGCGTCGAATCCAGGACCATCAACGTGGCAAGAAAGATATCGAGGTTCATGGGCGTTTCGACGTGGGATGGAGGACCGTGTTGTCGATCAGGCGCGTCCGCCCCACGAAGACCGCCATGGCCGCCAAGGCCGGGTGCTCGATGGCGCGGATGGGTTCCAGCGAGGCGTCGTCCACGATCTCGATATAATCCACCCGCGCCGCAGGGGCCTCCGCGACGACCTTTTGCATGGCCGTGCGTATCGTCCCGGCGTCCCGTTCGCCATCCCGGACCATCTGCTCGGCGCGATCCAGCGCGCGGCGCAGGCAGAGGGCTTGGCGTCGTTCTTCGGACGACAGGTAGGCGTTGCGCGAACTCATGGCCAGCCCGTCCGGTTCGCGGACGGTCGGGCCGGGCACGATCTCCACGGGGAAATTCAGATCACGCACCATCCGGCGGATGACGCGCAACTGCTGGCCGTCCTTCTCGCCGAAGACGGCGACATCGGGCCGCACGATGTTGAAAAGCTTGGCGACAATCGTGGCCACGCCCCGGAAGTGGCCCGGCCGCGTGGCGCCGCACAGGCCGCGGGAGAGGGCTTCCTCGACCACATACACGCTGTGGCCCGGCAGGTAGATGTCCCCTCCCGCCGGGTAAAAAAGGATGTCCGTCCCCTCCCGCCGGCACAAGACCTCGTCGCGCTCGAAATCGCGGGGATACTTGTCCAGGTCCTCGTTCGGCCCGAACTGGGTGGGGTTGACGAAAATACTGACCACCACGACATCACTGTGTGCGCGGGCGAGGCGGATGAGCGAGAGGTGCCCCTCGTGCAGGAACCCCATCGTCGGTACGAAGCCCATGCGCCGTCCCTCGCGCCGGAGGGCCAGGGCTGTTTGCTGCATTTCTTCAGGCGTGCGGATGATTTGCATTCAACGCCCAACATCCAATGTCCAACATCCAAGGGATAGGAGACGAGGAGATCAGTATGTATGTTCCGGGCCCGGGAAGGCGCCGGATTCCACTTCCTGCTTGTACTGCTTCAGGATCTGGACGATCTGCGCGCCAAGCTCCGCGTAGCGCTTGACGAATTTCGGCTTGAAGTCTCCATACAGGCCCAGCACGTCGTGGAGCACCAGCACCTGCCCGTCGCAGGCGGGGCCGGCGCCGATGCCGATGGTGGGAATGCCCACGGCGGCGGTGATCTCCGCGGCCAGGTCGGAGGGCATCGCCTCCAGCACGAGGGCAAACGCGCCCGCCGCTTCCACGGCGCGCGCATCCTCCAGCAGTTTTTGCGCGCCCTCGTGGGTCCGGCCCTGGACCTTATAGCCGCCCATCACCTGGATGCTCTGCGGGGTCAGGCCGATATGGCCGAGCACAGGGATGCCGTTCTGCACCAGGGTCTGGATCAGGGGGGCGCGGAAGGCGCCACCCTCGATCTTCACCGCGCCGGCGCCACCCTCCTGGATGAAGCGCCCGGCGTTGGCGATGGCCTGCTCCACGGAGACGTGGTACGAGAGAAACGGCATGTCGCCCACCACGAGCGCCGAGCGAACGCCGCGCGCCACGGCGACGGTGTGGTGGATCATCTGGTCCATGGTCACCGGCAGGGTGTTCTCGTAGCCCAGCATGGTCATGCCCAGGGAGTCGCCCACCAGGACCAGGTGAATCCCGGCCTCGTCCACGAGACGGGCCATGGAGTAGTCATAGGCGGTCAGGGAAACGATTTTTTCCTTTCCCTTCAGGGCCCGGATCTTCGGCGCGGTCCAAGAGGTAATGCTCACGTTTAGTATCCTACCATTCTTTTGCGAAAAGCGCGACTTTGGGCGTCGGGGGCAGGGCGTCGAGCATCTCCCGGACGGTCCGGCCTTCACCCGGAATCACCAGGTCGGGCCGGATATCCGCCAGCGGCCGGACCACGAAACGGCGTTCCCGCCAATGGGGATGGGGAATCACCAGTCCGCCGCTCTGGACGCAGGTATGGCCCACGCACACGATGTCCAAGTCAATCGTCCGCGGCGCGTACCGGTCCAGTCCCCGCTTGCGCCCGAGTTTGGTCTCCAGCGCGTGCAGGCGCTTGTACCATGCGTGCGCGTCCCACGGGCTTTCCACGACCAGCACGGCGTTCAGGAAGGGCAGGTGGCGGTACTGCACCTGCACGCCGACCGGCTCGGTTTCATAGACCGGCGACTGGGCCACGAGAACCACGTCCGGCCATTCCATGATGCGGCGGCGCGCCATGGTCAGGGCGGCCAGCCGGTCGCCCAGATTCGAGCCCATGCTGATTATGGTTTCCATGGTGTGGGTGCCCGGCGCCTCCGCGCCCCGCGCACTCCGGCATGAAGCCATAAGGCGGCGCCGAAGGCAAGTCCGAGGCCGGTGGCCGTGTCGCGGAAACCGGGCGTGTGGGCGGTCCATTGGTCGGCGCGGAACCGATCGGGGGCCAGGAATACCCCGCTGACGGTCACCAGCCTCTTCCGGTCCAGCGGGATACCTTCGACGCGCAGGATTTCTCCGGTGAAAAGGCGCAGCCGGCCCCCGTCGCCGGGCAGAAACAGGGCGCGGTCGAAGGCCGCCGCCCGGCTGGGTCGTCCCGGGATGTCCTTCAGCGTGCGGATGGAAAAGGCATCGGCCTCCAACGGGCCGTGGAGAAAGGCCAGGGGCAGCAGTACGTAGGAGAGTATCCCGGCGGCGGCGACGGCGAGGCGGAGATGTCCGCGTGGGTTGATCGTGCCCGGGGGGCCTACGGCTTGGTGCCGCCAACTCCAGAGGCCGTAGACCAGTCCGAATCCCGTGAGCAGGATGATGAACCAGCCCTCCGCCGGCAGTACATTCCAGTCGGTCATGCGCCAGCTCATGGGGGCGAAAAGGAAAACGCCGTTACCGCCCTTCTGTTCCAGGGCGTCCATGAGGAGGTGCGCCCACGCGTTGAAGGCCAGCAGGGCCGAGGTCCTCCAGAACGAGACCGAAAGTGCCGCGAGCGCAACCGCCAGCAGCAGGCAGAAGGCCAGCGAGGACTGGACCAGACCGTACAATTTCAGACTGTAGGGATCCGGGGCGAAGGGCAGAAAACGGATGACTCGCTGAACAATCCAGGGCACATCCGGGAGGACCAGGCCCAGGAACACCCATTTCAGGTCGGCCTTCCGGAACAGCGCGCGGGACGCCAGTCCCTGCACCCCCCAATGAACCAAAGTGCTTGGCATGACCCCGGCAATATACAAGTCAGTCCATAATAGAAAAGACCTCTCTGTAGGGCTTTCGCTTGCGAAAGGCCGTTTGGCGGCGCGCCGCATCCGCCTTCGTCAGACTTCGGCGAGACAAGAGCGGCGACCCTACAACATACGCATGTCCATTCAATTATGGACTGGCTTATAAGACATATCGAGGATCACCGCGACTTTTCCAAACATTGGAAAAAACGAGCCGGCGATTTTCCAATGTTTGGAAACTACCCCGCCCCCGGAATTGCCTTGGCAACGCGTGCTCGGAGGGGCTACATTTCCACGTACGTTTTCAGGTGAAATCAAAGCCTAACAAAGGCATGGCCGCGGTCCCGCCCGAGGCGTGGGCGGACGTGGTCCGCTGCATGTGGCGCGCCCGGCTGACAGAGGAGCGGCTGGTCCGGCTGTACCACCAGGGCCGCATTTTCGGTGGGGTCTACACGGGGATTGGCCAGGAAGCCATCGGCGCGGCCACGGCCTGCGCCGGCGGCCCGGACGATTTGTTCGCACCCTGCATCCGCAACATGACCGTCCACGTGGCCCGCGGTATGCCGGTGCTCGACATATTCCGGCAATACCTGGGCCGCGCCACGGGGCCGACCCGCGGCCGTGACGGCAACGTGCACTACGGGAACCTGTCGAACGGCGTATACACAATGATCTCGCACCTGGGCGCCATGCTCTCCGTGGTCACCGGCGGCGTCATGGCCCGGCGGCGACGCGGCCTCGCGGCCGCGGGCGTGGCCTATATCGGCGACGGGGCCACCAGTACGGGTGATTTTCACGAGGCGCTCAACTTCGCTTCCGTGTTCGATGTACCCGTCCTCTTCGTGATCGAGAACAACAAGTTTGCCTATTCCACCCCCAGCGCGAGCCAGTACCGCTGCGCGCACCTGGCGGACCGCGCCGTCGGCTACGGCATGGAGGGCCTGGTCGCCGACGGCAACGACGTCGTGGCCCTGCACCAACTCGCCCGCGGATTGCTTGCGGACATGCGTGAAAAAGCGCGGCCCGTCCTGCTGGAGTGCGACACCATGCGCATGCGCGGGCACGGCGAGCATGACGACTGTTCCTATGTGCCGAAAGAGCTGGCGGAGGCCTACGCCGTCCGCGACCCCCTGCGCCTGGCCCGCGAGCGCCTGACCGCGGAGGGTTGGTTGGAGGCCGTCGCGTTCGACCGCATCGAGAAGGAATGCCAGGCCGAGGTGGATAAGGGCTACCACCAGGCCCTGGCCGAGCCTGCACCCGATCCTGCGACGCTCACCCAGGGGGTCTACGCCGATGCGTGAGATCACCTATCTCGAGGCCATCCGGCAGGGGCTCCGTCGCTTGCTTCGCGAACACCCGGAGGTCGTGGTCTACGGCGAGGACGTCGGCGCGTTCGGCGGGGCGTTCAAGGTGACGCTCGGCCTGCAGGCGGAATTCGGCGCCGACCGGGTCTTCGACACGCCGATCAGCGAGTCGGCGATCTTCGGATCCGCCATCGGCATGGCGACGCAGGGCCTGCGGCCGATCGTCGAACTGCAGTTCGTGGATTTCGGCATGACCGCGGTACACCAGGTGATGAACAATGCCGCCACGACACATTACCGGACCGGCTTGGCCGTCCCGTTGACCATCCGCGCGCCGTGCGGCGGCGGTTTCGGCGGCGGGCCGTTTCATTCCGAGGAACTCGAAACGTTCTTCTGCCATATGCCCGGACTCAAGGTGGTCTATCCCGCCACCCCCGCCGATGCGCGCGGCTTGCTGCTCTCGGCCGTGATGGACCCCAACCCGGTGGTTTTCCTGGAGAACAAGTTCCTTTACCGCCATGTGAAGGAGATGCTGCCCGACGCCTTCGATCCCATTCCCCTGGGCGTCGCCCGGGTCTGCCGCCCGGGGCGCGATGCCGTGATCCTGACGTACGGCGCCATGGTCCACGAGGCCCTGCGCGCCACCGAGCGCCTGGCGGCCGAGGAAGGACACCAGGTCATGGTGCTGGACCTGCGGACCCTCAAGCCCTACGACGCCGACACGATCCTCGCCGCCGTGGCGGCCACCAGCCGCGTACTGATTCTACACGAAGGCTGGCGCACCTGCGGGTTCGGCGCGGAACTGGCCGCGCTCGTCGTCGAGCGCGCCTTCCACCTGCTCGACGCGCCCATCCTCCGCGTCACGGCCCCGGATACCCCCGTGCCCTTTGCCCCCGAACTCGAAAGCGCCTATCGGCCGGATGCCGACCGGCTCTGCGAAGCGCTCGTCGAACTGATGGACTACTAAAGGCTGACCATGAAACAAGTACCAATCCTCATGCCGCAAATGGGTCAGAGCGTGGCCGAGGGGACCATCCTCCGCTGGCTCAAAAAGGTCGGCGAGGATATCGCCGTGGACGAGGAGTTGCTGGAGGTGGAAACGGATAAGACCACCGTGGAGGTTGAAAGCCCCGCCGCCGGCCGGCTGGCCGCCTGCCTCAAGCGAGAAGGCGAGATCGCTGCCGCCGGCGAGATTATCGGCCTGATCGAGTCCGAGGTGGCCGACGATGCCCTGACCCTGGCCCCGTCCGTCCCGCCCGCCATCGAAGAGTCCTGCCGTCCCGCCGATGAAACCCCCGGGACCTCGGCCCTGAACGGCGGCGCCGCGTTGCCTGAGATCAACCGCGACTTTTTTTCCCCGTATGTCTTGCGCCTCGCGATGCAGAACAATGTCTCCATGGCCGAGTTGCAGACCATTCGCGGTACGGGCCGCTACGGCCGCATCAGTCGAACCGACCTGCTGCGCCACCTGGCCCGGCGTCCGGTCGGCGCGATGTCCGTGCCCGCCCTCGCGGGCAAACCCGAGGTAACCCCCGACGACCTGGCCGATCTCGGCGAGATCGTTCCCATGACCTCCCTGCGCCGGACCATCGCCGACCACATGGTCCAGTCCATCCATACCAGCGCGCACGTCATGATGGTGCACGCCGTGGATGTCACGCACATCGTCGAGTTGCGCAACCGGATCAAGGAGGACTTTTTCAAGAAGTACAACGCCAAGCTGACGTACACGGCCGTGATGTTATTCGTTACCGGGCGGGTGCTGCGCGACTTCCCGAAGATCAACGCCTCGATTTACGGCACCAGCATCATCCTCCGCAAAGAAATCAACATCGGCTGCGCCGTGGCCCTGGCCGACGAGACCCTCGTCGTGCCCGTCGTGCGCCAGGCCGACCGGAAGACGTTCCCGGAGGTGGCGCAGGAGTTGAGCCGGCTGATCGGCGTCGCCCGCGCCAAGGCCCTGAAGCGCGTGGATGTCGAGGGCGCGACGTTCACCATTTCCAACTTCGGGTCGTTCGGCAGCCTCATCGGCACGCCGATTATCCACCAGCCGCAGGTGGCCATTCTGGGGATGGGCGCCGTGTTCAAGGCCCCCGTGGTCGTGGAGGGGGAGGTGGTCATCCGGGACCAGCTGTACTTGAGCTTCAGCTTCGATCACCGCATCATTGACGGCGAGCAGGGCGGCCGGTTCCTCAAGTCCATCGAAAAGGCCACCGCCGCGCTGACCGAGGAATCACTGAACGTCAACCGGTTGTAAGAATCCGGGACGTTCGGCAGTTCCGCCGCTCTGCCGGCGGAAGGGCGGAACGGAGATCCCCCGAGACGGC
>JAHJJH010000196.1 GCA_018823105.1 Verrucomicrobiota bacterium
CGTCAAGTGCGTCATGCGCACCGTGGCTATCGCGTTGTAGCCGATCCCCATACCGACGGTAAATAGTGCCCCTCCAATAATCGTAGTCACCATGGTCTCGATGCGCCGGTGCCCGTACGGATGCGTTTGGTCGGCGGGCGCGGCCCAGAACCGGATCCCCAGAAGAACGGCAGCGTCGGTTACCAGATCCGAGAGGCTGTGGACGGCGTCCGCGAGGATTGCCTGGCTGTGGCCAAGGATACCGGCGACGAACTTCAAAGCCGACAGGACCACGTTGATCACGAGGCCGATCCATGTCACGCGCTTCGTTTCCGCGGTAGCCGTTGAGTTCTTCATACGCTTCGGTGCATTCACGCGTTCGGCCGGCTGCTCCAAGACACGCAGCGCCTGCTTTTCTCAAATCCAGCCTTGGAAAGCAAGGTTGTGCAGCCTCTTCCGGAGTCGGCCTGTTGAGCCGAATATTCTTCGGGGAAAAAAATAACCCCGCAGCGCGGGGTTTAAAAAATCGCAATTAAAAAGGTCGTCAAGCCATTGCGTTTATTCTTTCGGCAATGCGCTCCGCGGCATGGCCATCCCACAGCGGGGAAGTGCGTTGTTCGAGGGGGGCGGAGGGCTGAAGGCGATGATAGGCGGACAGAATGGCGTCGGGATTCCGGCCGACTACATGGTTGGTCCCGAACTCGACCGTCGCGGGTCGCTCGGTGTTGTCCCGGAGAGTCAGGCAGGGCACGCCCAGGATGGTCGTTTCCTCCTGGATACCGCCGGAATCGGTCAGGACCAGCCGCGCGTTGTCCATCAGCTTCAGGAAATCCAGGTAGCCCAGCGGGCCGGTCATCTTCAGGCGGGGCAGCCGCCGTCCAACGTCGCTCGGTAGGGCCTTCATCAGGCTGGGCCGGGCGCGGGGATGCACGGGGAAGACGATGGGCAGGTCGCGCTGGATGATCTCGAAGGCCTCGAACAGGCGGCCCAGCATCACCGGATCGTCCACGTTGGACGGCCGATGCAGGGTCAACACGGCATACCGCCGGGGCTCGAGACCCAGTTGATCGAGAATCTCTGACTGCGCCGCGTGGGCGCGGTGCCGCAGCAGGGAATCAATCATGACGTTGCCGACCAGGTGAATCTTTTCCCGCGCCACGCCTTCCCGCAGGAGGTTGTCCACCCCGCTTTGTTCCGTGCAGAAGAGCAGGTCGGCGAGGGCGTCCGTCAGGACGCGGTTGATCTCCTCGGGCATCGTGCGGTCGAAACTGCGCAACCCGGCCTCGACGTGGATCAGCTTGACGCCCATCTTCGCCGCCACCAGGCCGCAGGCAATCGTGCTGTTGACGTCGCCCACGACCAGCACGGCGTCCGGGCGCTGCTTCAGAACCACGGGCTCGAAGGTCTTCATGATGTCGGCCGTCTGCGTCGCGTGCGACCCGCTGCCCACGTCCAGGTTCAAATCCGGCTCCGGGATGCCGAGTTGCCGAAAGAACAGGTCGCTCATCGTCGGATCATAATGCTGCCCGGTGTGCACCAGCAGCGGGATGATCCGCGGGAAAGCCTTGTACGCCTCCAGGATCGGGGCGATTTTGACGAAATTCGGCCGCGCGCCGACCACGTTAATGATTTTCATCGTACTACCGTGCCTTCCAGAACGTTTAAATATGCCGCCGCCAACAAGGCGGGATCGTGAAACCGCCGGATATAGTCCGGCCCCGCCTCGCTCATTCGGGCCCGTTCGGCCTGCTGTCCCCGCCAGCTCTCCAGGACCTTTAACAGGTCCGTCTCATTCTCCGGCTCGATGCAGATCCCCGCGCCCGAGCGCTTCAGCAATTCGGCGGCGGCGCCTTCGACACCGAGGACAACGGGCTTCCCGGCGGCCATGGCCTCCAGCATTTTTGACGGGAGCACGGTTTTGAACAAATCATTTTTTCGCAGGTGGACAAGGCAGGCGTCGCTGGCCGCGAGGAAGAGGAGGATGCGCTCCCGCGGCTGGAGTCCGGCGAAGACGACAGCCGCCAGCCCTTCGGCGTCCCGCCGGCGCTCCAGGTCCGCCCGGATGGCCCCGTCCCCGACCAGCAAGAAGCGGAATTCGTCTTTTGCCTCCCCCTTCAGCCGCGCCGCCGCGCGCAGCACCACGTCCAGCCCGCACGCCATGCCGATGGTCCCTATGTACGCGCAGACAAAACGGCCCTCCAGGCCGTACTGCTTCCGGAGCGCGGTCACGTCGGCCTCTGGCGGCGGCGCGTCCGGCACGAACCCGTTCGGGATGACCGTGATTTTTCCCGCCGGCACGCCGCGCGCGACGAGCCGGTCCCGATAACCGTCGCCCACGGTTACCATATGCCGCGCCGCGCGATACAGGCGTTGTTCCAGCCATCCGACAAAGCGTAAAGCGAGGCCCCGGCGCATGGCGCCGACGGCCTCAATGGACTCGGGCCAGAGATCGCGGATTTCGAGGATGAACGGCCGTCGCCGAAGCCGCGCCATCCACACGCCGGCCCACCCGCAGAAAAACTGGGGAGACGTCGCGATCACCACGTCCGGCCGCGGGACGAACAGGCCGGCCAGGAGGGCCGAGACCATGAACGAGAGATAGTTCAGCGTGCGCCGAATCGTCCCGCGGTTCGGCGCCAGGAAAGTCCACACGCGCCGGACCTCGACACCGTCCTTCGTCTCGACCTGATAAAGCCGGTTGCGGTAGCCGGGGTAGGGGACGCCGTTGGGCACGTTCGGCACGCCGGTGATCACCGTCACGGGGTGGCCGGCGGCGGCCCAGCGCCGGGTCATCTCGAACACCCGGTTCGCCGGGGCGTTGCCCTCGGGGGGGAAGTAGTGCGTGATGAAAAGGATTCTCATGCGCCATTTTCTTCCGCCGACAGAGCGGCGGAACTACAGGATGAAATTGTAGCTCCGGCGCTCTGCCGCCGGAGATTCAGGCCGCAGATCAGTAATACGTGAGCTTGAACATCACCTTCGCCAGCCAGGCCCGGTGACGCTTGAACGCAGAATCCGCGTATCCCTGCCAGCGGTCCCGAAAAGCCCGGAAGACCTCGCGGCCGGACAGGCGATACATCACGTCCAACTGAACAATGTGCAGGCGGTGATAAAACAGGCTGGCGACATTCTTCCGGCCCACCGGCGCCAGGTCGTAGAGCGACCAGTAGCCGGCATCGAAGCGCGGCAGATTCTGCTCCAATGTCGCGAGGCTTTTTTCCCAGAGTTCCCGCGCGGGGCCCTTCGTTTCGACAAACCGGAGCCAGTCCCAGACGCCCCACAGCGCCCAGAGAAACCCGTTCAGAATGTGTGTCGGCGGCTCGGTAATATATTCCTCGATCCACCCATGGCCGGAGGGGTCCATCAGCAAAACCCCGCCATCCTCCACGGGCTTCAGCAGTGACGCGAAAGCCTCTTGCGCGGCGTTCATGTATTTTGTGTCTTCCGTGGCGCGGTGCGCGCGCAGGAGAAGGGAAACTCCCTGGCCCTGCGCCAACCCGGAATACCAGGGGGCGCGCAGAGTCCGGAAGTATTCCCAGTCGAATTCGTGCATCCAGACCGGGACGCCGTGGGAATTGGGCTTGAGATTTCGAACGAGCCAATCGGCGCAGTTCAGGAACTCGGCGTGTTTCCAGTAATTGAAACACGCCAATCCATACTGTGCGATCGCGATGGGATTGTACCGCCGGCCGATCGCCCCCCGGTAGTCGAGCTGGGGAATGCCTTGGTCGTCGAAAGGTCCCGCGTACCGGGCCTTCTCCGCGAACGTCATGTAATACTCGATGGAATCCTTTTCAAACGCCCGTTCGTTCACCGCGGGCTTTTCATGCCAGAACGAAAGATGGCTTCGCCCGCGGCCGAGGTAGGCGGCGAGGACGCGGCGGTAGTAGGAAGAGGTGGGCATGGCCTATGTTTTTTCCCCTTTCCACGCCCTGTGCAGCGGCGCGGGCAGCCAGCGGAACCAGCGGCTGAACCGGAACTGCAGGCCTTCGTCCCCGGCCGGACACTCGGCGCAGATCGGCACATCGTCGCGCCGGTGGAGCATGTCCCTCCGGTAGGCGCGATAGCGCTCGCCGTGCCAGACGTCCTTGAACGAAGCCGAGGCAACGTTGCCCATCTTCAGGGATTGCTTGGCGTCCACGGCCAGGCAGCAGGGATAAACGTCGCCCTGCGCGTCCACGTAGGCCGTGCTCCAGGGTTTGAAGCACACCCGGCCGGGCCCCGCCGGTGCGCAGGCCTTTTTCGCCACGTTGAGCCAGCGCTCGTATAGCTCGCGGGCATCTTCCGGGGCTTCGGCCGACAGCCGCGGGGTCAGTTCGGCTTCCAGGCGGGCCAGCGTCTCCGCGCTGCTCGCGCACACGGCGGCAATCTCGGCACGGTCGAGGTACTTGACCGGGACCAGCTGAAACTTGATCCCGAGCCGCCGTTGGAGGGCGAGACAGGCCTCGTAGTCAAACAGGTTCTTCTGCTGGAGAACAAACAGGATGCGTAATTCCGGCGGCGGGGGCGTCTGTGGCTCGCGGCTGATTTCCTGGAAACGTCGGATGTTTTCCAAAACGGCTTCAAACCGGGCGCCGACGCGGATGGCCTCGTAACTTTCCTTCGTCGCGCCGTCGAGCGATACGGTCAACAGGTCGAGCCCGGATTTGGCCATGGCCCGGGCGCGCTCTTCGTTCATCAGGGTCATGTTGGTGGGCATGGAGATGACGCACCCCCACTGCTTGGCCGCCCGGATTTTCTCCGGCAACCCGCCGTCGAGCAAGGGCTCTCCATCGCCATTGATCGTGAGATAGGCGGGACGGATTTCCTTCATCAGCCGATGGAAGACATCGTTGGGCATGTCCTTGTTGAACACGGCGCGGTACTGGCGGCCGCACATGATGCACTGGAGATTGCAGCGGTTGGTGTTTTCGATCTGGATGCGGATCGGCATCGGCGGACGGTCCGGCAGGAACAGCAGGGCGCGGGCGGCGCGGGCCGCGCCGCCCAACCGCTGCGCCGCCCGGTGGACCTTCCGCAGGACGCCGCGCTCCCGCCCCAGACCAAGAAGCAGGCGGTTTAACGGATAGGGAATCTTCATGGGGACAAACACCGCGAATTACGCGAATGAACGCTAATCGGATCAAATTACAAAAAATCGATCGGACAACCTTCGCGAAGGCTTTGAACAGCGAAGATGGAGGCGGCCGTCACGGCCTTCAGTTCCGCCCAGGCGATAGGAGCGGGACCCCCGCGGGTGAGGGCTTCTGCAAAGGCTTGCAGTTCCGCCTGGTGTCCCTTGTCCTGTCCCGAGGCGCGTTGCCGCCGGGTCTTCCCCCCGGCGACGGTGATCACTTCGTGAAAGTCCTCGATCACCGCCGTGCGCCCTCCGCCGAAGACTTCAACCCGTTCTTTGGGGAAAGCCCGGTCGCCGCCGGCGGTATACAGGATGGACGAAATAGAGCCGTTGGCGTGGCGCAGCGTGATGGCCGCCTGATCGTGGGTGATGGGGCCGGCCTGCGGTCCCCCCACGCACTCGGCAAACACACGGACGGGCAGCGAGCCCGTCAGGTAGGTCGCCAGGTCCATGGCATGGCAGGCTTCGCCGATAATGCGGCCGCCGCCCGCCTGATCATCCTGCGTCCAATGATCGGCGGGAATCTCTCCCGCGTTGAATCGTATGGCCAGGGTCAGCGGCTGCTGCACGTCGGCGAAAAATGCTTTCACCGTGCGCGCGGACGGAGAGAAACGGCGGTTGAAACCGACCATCAGGAGAGAGGGTTGGAGAGCGGATTCGATGGCCGCGAGCTCGTCGAGAGTCAGGCACAGGGGCTTTTCCACGAAGACGGATTTGCCGGATTGCAGGGCCTTGAGCACCTGTGGCGCGTGAAGGTTGTGGCGCGTGAGAATGAAGACCGCCCGGACTTCCGGATCCTTAAAAACCATATCCTCGTCGGTCGTGAGGATGTCGAAACCCTGTTTTTCGCCCGCCTGCGCCGAGGCCGCGGCGCCGGCGGCGCACAGGATTCTGGGATGCAGGCCCGGGATCTTCCGCAGCGCCGGCAGAATGACCGCGCGGCCGAATCCGCCCGCGCCCAGACAGGCATAGGACACCTTGCCGGTGGCGGCGGTTGCGCGCAGCTCAATCGAGGGTTCCGGCTTCCGCGCGGCCGTGTCGGGATACTCCAGCACGATGCCCAGGTACGGCTCGCGGCCGGACTCGATCAGGTCGTAGGCTTTTTCCGCCTCCTCGATCTTGAACCGGTGTGAAATCAGCGGCGCAAGGTTGAGCCGGCCCGCGGCCATCAGGTCGAGGACTGCCTGCATGTTCCGCTGCTCGGTCCAGCGGACATACGCCGCGGGATAATCCTGGCCGCGCTCTTCGTACAGCGGATCGTATCGGCCCGGGCCGTATGACATGGAGACGACAAACTCTGCCTCTTTGAAATAGTAGGGACGGCGCGGCAGGTTCAAGCCGACGGCGCCCACGGCGACGACGCGACCTTTCTGACGGACGGCCTCGCCGGCCAGTTCCACCGGGGCATCGGACTTGGTCGAGGCCGTGATCAGCACGGCGTCGGCGCCCAGGCCGCGGGTGAAATCCGCGACTTCCGCCGCGCCGAGTCCGGCGGCGGCGCGATCCGCACCCATCCCCAGGGCCAATTTGCATTTGCCCTCGTCCGGGTCCGTGGCAATCACGCGGCAACCCTGGGCCTTGAGCAGTGCGGCGGTGATCTGCCCGATGAGCCCCAGCCCGATGACGAAAGCCGTTTCGCCAAGGTTCAGGCGGGCCAACCGGCCCCCCTGCAGGGCGATCGCGCCCATGACCGTGAAGGCCGCCTGGTAGAAAGAGACCGTTTCGGGAACCAACGCGCACAAGTGTTGCGGCACACAGACCACGCCGGCGTGCGGTCCGTTGGAGGCAACCCGATCGCCGGGACGGAATCCCTGCACGCCCGCGCCCACCGCCAGCACCACGCCGGCGGAGGAGTAGCCCGTGGCCATGGGTTCATCGAGGCGGCTCTGAATCTGCGCGAGGGTCTGGAAGAAGCCCTCCTGCGACATCTTCTGCACCATGCGCCGGACAAGATCGGGCCGCTTGCGCGCCTTGCCGACGAGCGACTTCTTTGCCAATTCCAGCGCCATTTTTTCCGTGCCCGCCGAGATGAGGGAGCATGCATTGGCGATCAGCACCTGCCCCGGCCGCGCCAGCGGATCCGGCGCCGAGACCACTTTCACCTCTCCGTTTCGGACGTTCTGGATGATTTGTTGCATGGGGCGTTCCTCGGATGGATGCCTATCCTAGGGGTTCGGATTCAATCGGGCAAACCTCTTTGTCTGGATCACGGCCCGTCGGCGCGACGGATTCGGGCGAGCATCCTCTCGATCTTCCGCGAGAAAAGGGTGAGCCTCATGCGAAGTCGCGCCCGCGCGATTTCCCACCGCGGAACCGCCAGTTCGCATGAAGGATCAGGCCACACGCGGCAGAGGCGGAGGGGCCGGATTAGTTTTGAAAAATCTCCGGAGAGTTCATAGCGGAAGCGCTTCACCGCGCCGGTCTTGGACGCCGAGCGAGCCGCAAACCGCCGCTGCACCTGCCGGGGACTTCGATAACGGTAGTGCCGGACGACCATGGCTTGGCGGCTGTGCGCCGGAGGCCGGCCGGAGGTCGTTCGGAAGGCGCTGTACGGGCCGTCCGTCTCCC
>JAHJJH010000197.1 GCA_018823105.1 Verrucomicrobiota bacterium
GCGCCGGCCGCCTGTTCGATATCTTCTGGTGGCGGTGGAAACTGCTGCAGGGATGGTGGAGCGGGGGCGGATAGGGAGGGGCGGACTGAAATCCCCGGCCCCCGTAGCCGCGCCTGTGAAGGCGCGGGATTCGGACTCCGCGTCGTGACCGACGCCGCTACTGGCCCGGCGACACGCGGCCCACGAGCAGATACTCGTCCGTTTCATCCCCCCAGCGAGGGTTGTAACGTTCGAAGCGGATGTGCTCTGCGATCGTCCAACCCGGGGGCAGCGGGGCGCCTTCAAATAGTTTCTGAATCGGCCAATGAGGATAGCTGCGGCGGGCGACCACGATCAATTTGACCGACCGGCTCGCGGCGTAATCCAGGACTTCTTCGATGGTCCCATACGGCATGTTATCCCACAGAAGGGCGTTTCGCTCGTAGAATCGGACGGCGTAGGGCGGCCCCAACGACATGATGACGTCGTCCTCTCCGGCATGCTGCTTCATGTGCCGGGCGACCTCGACGATGTTGCGCGCATACCAGCCGTCCCCGCCATTGACCTTGGCATAGAGAGCGCCGCTTCCCAGCGCCAGGATCAGCAGGATGAGCAGGGCGCCGCGCAGCCGCCGGTCCTGCAGCCGGCTGTAGACGGCATACGCGAGCGCGCTGAAAAGCGAAGCGGTGAAGGGAATGCTGGTGACCATGAACCGCCCGTGTACATAGGACAGGCAGAGCACGGCGCTGATGGCGGCCGGGAAGGCTGCGCAGGCCAGCAGCAGTCTCCGCCATGGAGCGTTCCAGAGCACGATGGCGCCGACCAGGACCAAGCCGACTGCCCAGCCGGTGCCGATTCGGAAGGAGGCGTCAAAGAGCTGGTCCTTGAGCACCCGGAACGCAATACCGGCCGTGCGCACGGCGGAGCGGGCGATAGCGGTCTTCTGCGCCCAGAGGTAGCGGGCCGTGCCCATTTACTGGTAGCGCCGTTGTTCCTCCTGCAGTGGAGTGTTTAACCCGTACATGGCCTTGGAATCTGTTCCAAAGTCCCGGTAGACCAGCATGGAAAACTTGGTGCTGGGGCTCCATACCCCCGTTCGGATTTTCGTAACCACCGTCTGCGGCATCGAAAAACTGATAAAAACAGCCGCGCCCAGGCCGATCCAAAGAAGCCGCGAAAAAGCGCGGCTTGTCCATGCATAGTGTAACTGCCAGAGTCCCAGGAGCCCGAACGCGAGGTAGCTTTCAATGGGCCGATACAGATATCCCAGTCCCAGCAGCGCGCCCGCCGAAAGGAAACGTCCCGGGTGATGGCGGGTTGTCCCTTCCGGCGGAAGTTGGATCGCGGCGGCCAGCAGCATCAGGGCGATAAAGGGCATTTCCCCCATGCTGTTGACCGAGTAGACGAGCATGGAGGGATTGCAGGACATCAGGAGTCCGGCCAGCAAGGCTACGGACCAGATTCTACAGAGCCGGTACACCATGACCATGCAAGCGCCCACGGCCACCACGCCGGCGATGATGGTGGAAAGCTGCAGCCAGAAAAGGGGATCCAGACCCAGGCGATGCGTCAGGGCGGTCAGCAAGATCGGCCCGAGCGACCAATGGTGACTGAACCCGGAAGGATTACCGTTAGCCAGGGCTTTCCCGTAACGGACGAAATGTCCCACATCCAGGTCCAGGGGGTCAGCATCCCAACCCACCCAGACGCGCACCACGGCCGCCAGCAGGACAACCAGCAGGAAGGTTGTTCGCCGGGTCGCCCAGGTTTGCTTTTCGTCGTATTCTGGCATCATTCTTGCTTCCTATGCTGCACAACGTACGACGCCGCGATGCGAAGAGCGGGGCTTATCTCATTTGAACAAATGAACGTTTATAGTCTGGGGTCAGAAGGGAAGATTGTCAACGTCTGTTTCGTCTACAGAACAAAAGGAACCCGTGTTTGTTAAAGCATTTACACGTATGAGGCCCGGGGTATATTATAAATAGAGAAGGGGTGGTGTGGGGCGCGGTTGATAAGACCGGCAGCGCGGGAAGAAG
The DNA here is from genome assembly GCA_018823105.1 of Verrucomicrobiota bacterium. Classification (GTDB taxonomy): domain Bacteria; phylum Verrucomicrobiota; class Kiritimatiellia; order CAIQIC01; family JAGNIJ01; genus JAGNIJ01. The sequence continues at coordinate 2,019 of JAHJJH010000197.1, forward strand.
TTCTTTATATCGGATCGGATCCGTCCTGACTGGAGGGTGGGATTCCGGCGCTGGTGGTGTGTTCATATATGGATGAACAAGCGCATGGAGAAGCGGGCCTGGTCGGGCGGCCGGGGATTTCGCCCGGCGGGGAGGCATTGACCTGACAATGCATGTTCACTTTCAGCATGAAGGATGACACTTCGGAACGGACGGGTGTGAAAGATGAAGAGACCCATGAAAGCCTGCTCTGGCCATCTCCTCCCGATACTGTTCACGGAATTCAGGCGAGTGCGAGAGTGCCGTGGCACGCCAGCAAACGCTGGCGGGGGAGCGCATCTGACGCAAAACTTATTTCGGCCAAGGACGAGGAAGGTGGTATCCACGTGAAAAGTCGTGATCTGCCGCAGGGTTTCGGTTCGCAAAAGATGGCGTGGACCCTTTTCCTCGGGCTGTTCGTGCTCATGACCCGGATAGCGGCTGGAACGATTTACTATCTCAATGACACGGGCATCGTGGGGGACGTCTACTGTTCAGTGGGCGGGAACGACTCCAACAGCGGTCTAAGTAACAACGCGCCGAAGCTGACGCTGACAAACCTGCTTGCAACATACACGCTGGCGGCGGGCGATATCGTTTACATCGACACGGGGGTGTATTCGAATTATACAACAACTATCACAACAAGCGGGGCTGCGGGGAATCCCATCATTTTCCAAGGCAGTACAAACGCTGCTGTCGGGGGCTCGGTCTTCCAGCGAAATGCAGCCCAGACTGTTTTTTACTTACTTAATGTGAATTATATTCACCTGCGTGATCTTGTTCTTCGAGACGGCAGTTCCGGCATATACTTCTGGGGAGCACAAAACTGCGAGGCCTTCCGTGTAACTGCCCGCAAGAATACCACGCAGGGGTTCTTCCTTGGCTATTCCAGCGTAAGAATGATCCGATGCCTGGTTGTGGAGAGTCCTACTGGAGTGGAGTCGTCTGCTTCTTTGGGGGCATGGGACCAGGGAGTGCTGTGGAGTAATACCCTGGCGTTTAATCTTACCACCTCGAATTCCGTTTCCGTCAGCAACAGCGTCATCGTGGGCGGCACGGCCTATAACCATTTGCCGGCGGCGGCCGACTACAACGTCTATTGGAACACTGTCCTGGGCGGGTCTCCTGGGGGGCAGGGGGCCCAGACGGTGGAGGATCTTCACTGGTGGAAGAACAACTCGTTCTGGAGCATGCACGCCAATCCCTCCTTTGCCAATCCCACCAACCTGGACTTTCATCCGATGAGCATAACCGGCCGTTACAACGTGGCGACGGGTCTTTTCGTCACGGACGCGGTCCATTCGGTGCTGATTGACTTCGGCGATCCGGCGCGGACCTACGGCCAGGAACTGTCCCCCAACGGTGCCCGGATGAATGCCGGGCTGTACGGGGACACCGCCGAAGCCAGCAAAAGCCGGACGAACACCTGGTTGCTAACGGTCAGTTTCAACGGGGGCGGCACGTTGTATCAGACCGGCCGGCTGACCTGGGCTTTCGGAAATATCGCCACCACGGAGACGGTGAAAGTCGAATACTCCCCGGACAATAAGGCGAGTTGGTATCCGGTGGCGACCAATCTCCCCATCACCAATCTGTTCTATCTCTGGAATGCGTCCTCCATCACCTCGACGCCCACGGCCTACTGGCGGGTGACGCGCGAGACCGTTCCGGCAGTGTCGAAGACCAGCGACACCAATTTCGCCATCCGGGGGCTGGGACTGGTTCCCTACTACGTGAATGATGCTTCCACAGACGGCGATGTTTATACCAGCAACCCCGGCGCGCCGGGCAACAACGGAACGACCCCGGCGACGCCCAAGGACAGCATCCAGAGCCTTATGGATGCCTACACGCTCAATGGGGATCACGTCATTTACGTGGACACGGGGGTCTACACCCAGCAGACAACGACCGTGGCGGCCAAGCACTTTGGTATCAGCGGCCGCCTGGTGACACTGCAGGGCAGCACCAATACGGCGGCGGGGGGGGCCGTGCTGGATCGTCAGAACGCGGGGGCGGACGTCCTGGTGCTGTCGGGCACGCGGTTCATCGCCGTGCGCGATCTGATTCTCCGGGGCGGCCGGTACGGCCTGTGGGCGAGCGGCACCAGCGATGGCGAATATGAAAACATCTTGAGCAGAAACAACGTGATAGGATTCCTGGGATCCGGCACGGCCAACAACCATACTTTCCGGCGTTGCGCCTCGGCGTTCAATACCATCGGGGCGCAAGGCTTTTCCTCGGGCATCCAATGGAACTATGGCGTCGCCCACAGCAACGCCACGGCCTTCCTGATGAGCACGCCGGCCCAATGGGCCGTCAGCAACAGCGTGATCGTGGGGGGGAAGGCCTTCTGGGGAACGACCCTGCCCGGGGCGGGCGACTACAACCTTTTCTGGGACACGATGATCAACAGCAACTACGCCAACCTCTCGGCGCTCCAGAAGGGCGTGAACGGCTGGTGGAACTGCGCCTATGCGAACCCGCATTTTGTGGATCCTTACACGAACGCGAATTTCCATCTGCGCAGCGTGACCGGCACCTGGTCCAACGGCTTCTGGGCGCCCTACACGAATCACAGTCCGGCGATTGATTTCGGCGATCCGTCCGCCCCATACGGCAACGAAACCGGGCCCAACGGCAGCAACGTGAACGCGGGTATCTACGGCAATACCCCGCAGGCCAGCTGGAGCCGAACCAACACGTGGTTGCTGGCCATGAGCTACAACGATGGCGGCACGCTGAACGCTCCGCTGGCCGATCGGGTCTACTGGCGGTCCGGCAACCTTCCCCCGGGCGCGACGGTGCGGATCGACCTTTCCCTGGATGGCGGGGCCACGTGGGAAATCGCCGCCACGAATATTTCGGCACTCGTCGGCTATTATGCCTGGGCGAACACGAACTTCACGTCCAGCCGTTTGGCGCGGTGGCGCGTGGTCTATGAGTCCAACACCAATGTCATGGGCGCCACCACCTATACGAACTTCACGTTCCAGAACGGGCCGTACAAGTACTACCTTAACGACAACAGTACTACCGGCGACATATACTGTGCGACTGTCGGTTCCGATGCCAACACGGGCACCTCGGCGGGCAATCCGAAGTACTCCCTCAAATCGCTTGTGGATGATCACGAAATCCAGGCCAGCGATATCATTTACATGGATACCGGCCGTTATCAGATGACGGCGGACCAGCTCATCTCGGCGCTCGACACGGGCGCAAGCAATTTGCCGGTGACCGTCCTGGGCAGCACCAACATCGTGGCGGGGGGCACGGTCATTGATCGGCGCTTCGGGGCCGTGGGCCTGCATCTGAACGGCGCGTCCTATTATGACATCCGCGATATAACCGTTTCCAATGCCGCCACAGGGGTCCGCCTTCAGAGCCTGGCGGGAACCACCCTGACGCGCGTCACCGCCCAAGGGAACAGCACCGCCGGGATGGACGTGCAGAATTCAACCAATGTTGTCCTGGACCAATGCGCGACGGTCGATAACCGGGGCGATGGCTTGACGGTGAGCGGGGCGGGGACCCAGGTCCTCTTCCGGCGGGGGATCCATTGGAGGAATCGCAGCGCGGGCGTGCGTTCCACCGGCGGGCAGATCGCGATAAGCAACAGCGTGGTCGTGGCCTCGGGGGTTTCGGCCTACGGGTACCACGCGGCTGCGACGAACAATATCGTCGGCAATTACAACGTGCTGTATGTCGAAAGCAATGCCGTGGCCGGGTTCGTGACCGCGCTGGGGAAGAACCTGGATACGCTGGGGACATGGGTGGCGGAGACCGGGCAGGATCGGCACAGTCTCGAGACGGACCCCCTGTTCGCCAACCCGGCGGGACCGGATTTCCACCTGAAGACGGATCAGCGCGACAGCCGCTGGATTACGGGCGCGGGCTGGAATCCGGGGTTTGACGCGACCTCTTCCCCGCTCATCGACGCGGGCGATCCGACGGCCCTCTACACCAACGAACTGCCTTATAACGGGGGCCGGATCAATATCGGTCGCTACGGCCATACGGCCGAGGCCAGCAAGCGCAGCGTTAGCAATTGGATTCACGCCGCCAGTTTGCGGCAGGGCGGATGGGTGAAAGGCACCAGCACGCTGCACTGGGTGGTCGGCGGGGCGGCCACCGGGCACCTGGTGCAGATCGAGTTTTCCCCGGACGGCGGGGCGACCTGGAGCACCCTGACCAACAACGTGCCCGCGGCGGCGGAACTGTTCACGTGGAATACCTGGACCGTGACCAACACGCCCGCCGGGCTGTGGAGGATCAGCAGTCAGACGGAACCGGCCCTGGCCGATGCGACGACGAATTTCTTCGCGGTGCGTAACGCTCCGTTGACCTTTTTCATCAACGACATCGCCACCAACGAGGATGTCTATACCAGTGCGCCCGGCGCGGCCACCAACTGGCAGGCGACGTCCGCCCGGCCGTTGGATTCTCTCGCGCGGGCTCTGGCCGTCTACAATCTGGAGCCAGGGGATACGGTGTACGTGGACACCGGGAGTTACACCAATACGGCGGATATCCTGGTGGAACGGAGGCACAGCGGCCTGAACGCGCAGCCCGTACTGATCGTTGGCAGCACCAACTGGGCCGCCGGAGGGACCGTCCAGGTGCGTTCGGGTGCGGCCGCCACGGATAACGGAATGCGGATGGAGTACGTGCAGGGGATTATCGTTTCGAATATCAACTTCCGGGGTGGGCGTACCGGCGTGCGTATCTCAAACTCCGGCCAGGTCCAGTTGAGCCGGGTGTCCGTGACCGCCACGAGCAACGGCGTGGATATTTTGTCTTCGACGAATATCCTGTTGCTCCGTATCGCGTCCTATGGCAACACCGGCTCCGGCCTGAACTCCATCCTGGGCAGCGGGGTGCAGGCGATTCAATCCGTGCTCTGGTCCAATACCGCCGGAGCCCTCCGTGCCGCGGGCGGCACGGTCCTGGTCACGAACAGTGTCCTGGAAGCCTCCGGGGTCGGGACCTATGTATACACGTTGCTTTCCAACGCCGTGGTCAGGGCCGATTACAACGACCTTCTGGCCCGGAACGGGGCGTACGTGTCCCTGGAAACCTTCTACATTTCCAAGGCCATGAGCACGTGGAAGCTCCGCACGACCAACGATCTGCGGAGTTTGAGTCATGAGCCGTTGTTTTACGATCCAGCGGCCGGTGATTTTCATCCCCGGAGTTCAGCCGGGCGATACGATCCGTTCACAGGCGCTTTTGCGGGCGACACCACGAATTCTCCACTGATCGACACCGGACATCCCTCGTGGCCCTTTGCCGAGGAATCGGGAACCAACGGCGCCCGGATCAACATCGGCCTGTACGGGAATGACGCGCAGGCCAGTCGGAGTCGGACGAACGCCTGGTTGCTGGCGTTGAGCCTGAACGACGGCGGGACAGTGCGCGGCACGAGCACGGTCTATTTCGTGGCCGGGGGCGTGGCGACCGGACATCAGGTCACCATTGACTTTTCCTGGGACGGCGGCACGAGTTGGACGAACGTCGGCACGAATGTGGCGGCGTCGGCCGGCTTGTATGAATGGGACACCACCAAGGTTAGAGCCACCAGCCAGGGGATCCTGCGCTATCGAAGCCAGGCCGAGACCTCCGCCGTCGCGCAAACCGAGAGCCTCTTCGCGGTCAATAATGATCCACTGACGTTTTACATCAACGATTCGAGTACGAACGGGGACGTGTACGCCCTGGCGGCCGGTCAGTCCTATTATGACGGGTTGACCGCCGACTATCCGGCCGATTCGATCTCGACCATTTTGAAGCGATACGATCCCCAGGCGGGCGATCGTATCTACGTGGATACAGGCTCCTACGCCATGTCGAACGTCGTGACCATCGGCAGCGCCACGTTGGGAACCCTGACCAATCTCGTCATCATCCAGGGCAGCACAAACATTTTCGCCGGAGGGTCCGTCCTGGATTTCCAGGGACAGAACATAGGCTTTCTCTTGCAGAGCACGGAAGGGGTAAACCTCCGGAATCTTCGCATACGCAACGCCAAGGTCGGCGTGAAGGTCTATGCGTCTACCGATTGTCTCCTGGACTTCGTCTGGGTGCAGGGCGCCAATTACGGCTTCGAAGTGGAGGCCAGCCGGGGCGTGGGCTTGAGCCGGTGCGCGGCGGTCGGATCGGTGACGACCGGTGTCTACAATGCGCGCTCGTCCAACACCGTGTGGCGTAACGGTGTGCTGTGGTCAAACCGTGTGGGCATTCTATTAACTATGCAGTCGCTCGTGTCCGGTGCACCGGAGAACCTTGTGGTGGTTTCCAACAGCGTGATTGCCGTGTTTGGAACCAATGCCATGGCCTATACCATTTGGGGCGGAACGCTCTACGCCAATTACAATGCGCTGTACCTGGCCGACGGCGCCAGAATGGCCGACCGGTCCGACGCACCGTATTACCTGGTGTATGACACCGTGGCCCGATGGAGCGCGGCCACCACCCAGGACGTGAACAGCCTTACCGGCCATCCGGAGCTGAACAATCCCGCGGCCGAGGATTTTCATCCCAAGAGCCCGGCCGGGCGGTTTAATCCGCTGACGGGCGTCTTTGTCACCACGGATACCGTCACCTCCCTTCTGATTGACTCGGCCCCCAAGACCGTGCTCGTTACGAATGAAACCCCATTCAACGGGCTCCGCGCCAACATCGGCATGTATGGGAATACCGACGAGGCCAGTCGGACGCCCACCAATACCTCCCTGCGGGTGGTCAGTTTCAATGACGGCGGTATGACGGCCGGAACCAATGTATCGCTGCGGTGGGTGGCGCGGGGCAACGCGACCGGGCATCTCGTACGCCTGGATTTCTCGTGGGATTCCGGGACCAACTGGGCCGCGATCGCCACCAACCGGCCCGCCCGAGACGAGGAATATCTGTGGGATTCCACGGCCTTCACCTCCACGTTGTTCGGGGTGTGGAAGATCACCAGCGAGCAGGAAGGAACGGTCTCCGCGCAGAACGCCACCCCCTTTGCCTTGCGCAACACCAATTTCCTGTTTTATGTCAACGACACGAACACGACCGGCGATCTCTATACCACCGCCGCGGGCGCGGACCTCTATTCCGGCCTAGGCCCCGCGGCGCCCAAGCCTTCCATGCAGAGCATCCTGGATGCCTATGATCTGGAGGGGGGCGACGTCATTTATGTGGATACCGGCGTGTATACGGGAAGCCAGGCCCAAGCGTTAATTAATCAATTTGACAGCGGCCGACGCGGGGACTCTCTCAAACTCTCGATTATCGGTAGCACCAATTACGGGGTGGGGGGGACGGTTCTGGATGTCAGGAGCGGAGTTTTCGCCTTGCAGGTCCGCGAGGCCACGGGGGTGGATTTCAGGGACTTTTCCGTGATGAACGTGGCCACTTCCGGCGTGTGGATCACCCAATCCGAGAACTGTTATGTGGAAGGGGTGAGCACTCGGGGGGGGGGCGTCGGGTTCCATGTGGAGGGTTCCATCGGCAATGAGTTTCGTCACTGTGCGGCGGTGGAGACCGATATCGGCCTGCGCAACCTCTCCGGCTCCAATACGGTGTGGCAGCATGGCGTGCTGTGGTCCAATCGGGTGGGGGTCAGCCTGGGCGTGGTGCCGGGAAGCCCGCTTGCCAATAAACTGGATTTCTCCAACAGTGTGGTGGGCCTCTTCGGGACCTCGCGGTTTGCGTTCGACGGGGATCCGTCGGGGTTGCGGTCGGACTACAATAACCTTTATCTGCAGCGAGGAGCGTATGTGGGCAACAGGCCGGCCACGCCGTTTTCGGAAAACATCCCCACGTTGGCCCGGTGGATTGAGGTGACGGGCCAGGACCAGCACAGTTTGAGCCATCATCCCGGCTTTTCCCAAGAGGGGGTGGATTTCCATCTTGTCAGCCGCCAGGGGCGCTTCAGTTGGGCGGTCACGAATTTCGTCTTCACGGACACCACGAACTCGATCCTGTTGGATGCCGGCGGCCCCGACGATGACTACAACAACGAGCCGGACCCCAACGGGGCGCGCTTGAACATCGGCTTGTACGGCAATACGTGGCAGGCGAGCATGACGCCTACCAATGCCCGACTGACGGCGGTCAGCCTGAACGCCGGCGGCGTGGCGCGAGGCACCAACTATGTGCTGTACTGGGTGGCCACCGGCGACGCCACCGGGCACACCGTGCGCATCGTCTATTCCGGGGACGGCGGAATCACGTGGACCAACCTGGCGACGAATCTCGCGGCGCAGACGGCGCAGCTCGCCTGGGACACGACCCAACAGGCCTCCACCCTGTTAGGGGTATGGGAGGTTCGCAGCGAAACCGACACCAATGTCTTCGACCGCAGCTCGGTCTTCTTTGCCATACGCAATACGCCCATGCTTTTTTACGTGAACGATGCCAACGCCGCTGGAGATGTCTATACCACGGCGTTGGGTCAGTCGACGAACAACGGCCTGTTTGCGCATACCCCGAAGACATCTTTGCAGGATGTCCTGGATACGTGGGACGTGGAACCGGGGGACATCATCTACGTGGATACCGGCAGCTACACCAGTTCGACGGGCTATACGGTTGGACAGCTCGATGGCGGGAACTACAGCAACCAGATCCGTGTGGTCATCCAGGGCAGTACCAACGAGGCGGCCGGGGGGACCGTGTTCGTCATCGGCAGTACCGCCACGGGCATCACGCTGAATCAAGCGGAGGCCATGGAGCTTCGCCATCTCACCATCCGGGGGGCACAGGTGGGTGTTTCCCTCTCGCAGTCCCGGCGCTGTCTCCTGGAATGGCTGCGGATCGAGGATGGGATCACCGGCGTACAAGTGGCCTCGCGAGACACGGTGATGCGGCATTGCCTGATCCGCGGCATGACAACGGCGGGATTCATCAATACCGAACTGAATACGGTCTGGCAGGGAGGGGTCTTGTGGTCCAATCAGTACGGGGTTTATTTGGCCTCGGGTAATGCCACGGTCAAGGACAGCGTGATCGCCGCGTTCGGGAGCGATGCCGCCGCCTATCACGTTCAAGGGGGGGCCGTGTTGGCGGCCGACTATAACAACCTGTATCTTGGGGAGGGCGCGTTGGCCGCGTATAGGCCTCTCGATCCCTATCCCGACGTGTATCACAGCCTGTCCCGCTGGGTTTGGGCCACGGGTCAGGATGGCCACAGCTTCAGCCATGACCCGCTGTTCGCGGATTCGGGGGCGGGCGATTTCCGTCTCATGAGCCAAGCCGGTCGCTGGTCGCCGTCCATAACCAACTGGATCGAGGACGCTGTAACCTCCCCATTGCTTGACGCGGCCACCCCGACGTCGGCTTGGACCAACGAACCTTCCCCGAACGGAGCCCGCCGAAATATCGGCATTTACGGGGACAGCGTTCAGGCCAGCAAGACGCCTACCAACGCCGTGTTGACCGTGGTCTCGCTTAATGACGGCGGGCGGGCGGAAGGGGTGATCCCGTTGTACTGGGTGCCCCGGGGCAATGCCACGGGACACACGATCCGGTTGCAGTATTCGGCCGACGCGGGCAGCTCGTGGCAGAGCATTGTCACCAATGTGCCCGCCGCCGCCGGCGTTTACTACTGGAGTTCCCTTTCTTTCACTTCTTCCATCCGCGGTGTATGGCAGGTTCAAAGCGAGCAGGATGGTAGCGTTCAGGACACCAACAACGTGCTGTTTGCGTTGAGGAACCAGCGGCTCAATTTCTATGTCAACGACAGCTCCACCAACGGCAACGTGTATAGCACGGCACCCGGAGAGGCCAATAATTCAGGCGCCACCCCGGAGGGTCCGATGGATGACGTGCAGAGGCTCGTGGACCGCTGGGACCTGGAGCCGGGCGATACCATTTACGTGGACACCGGCGAATACCTTCTCGCCGCCCCCATCGTCATGGATCGTTTTGATGCCTGGGAGAGCACCAACATGGTGATGCTGGCCCAGGGGTTGGCCACCAACCGGATGGTTATCCAGGGCAGCACCAACGAGGCCGCCGGCGGAACGGTCTTCCTCCGGTTCGGCACGGGCTACCTGATCCATCTCGATACGGCCCCGGGTGTAGGGCTTCGCCATTTGACCCTGCGCGGGGGGACATCGGTCCTGCGCGCCGATTCCTCGTCGTATGGATTGGCGGAGTGGGTCCGGTGTGAAAACGGTCATATCGGTTTTGACATAGCCAGCAGTGCCGGCTTTGAGATGCGGCGTTGCGTGACCCGCGATCACCTGGACAAGGGGCTGGCTGTCTATGCCTCGCCGGCGACGACCTGGCGTAACGGGGTCATCTGGTCCAACAAGATCGGCGCTTGGCAGTATCGTGGCACAGGGCTTGGCGGCGGTAGCCTGACCGTCGAGCACAGCGTCCTGGCGGCGTTTGGCGAAGATCGTTTTGCCTTCCAGCATGTCGCTGGGGCTTGGACATCGGACTATAACAACGTCTATCTCGTGGATGGCGCCATGGCCGGCGGCTTGTCAATCGGACAGCTTACGACGGGCCGTACCAACCGTCTGGAATCCGTCTTCTTCTGGTCGCGCGCGATGACCAATGATTTCCACACCTTGTCTGAAGATCCGAAGTTCGCTGATGCGGCGGCGGGGGACTTCCACCTTCATACGACGAGGCCGGGAGGGCGGTATGATCCCATCCTGGGCGTGTGGACGAACGACGCGGACTTCTCGCGTCTGATTGACGCCGGGAACCCGGCCTCGGCCTGTTCCGATGAGCTGGCGCCTAATGGCAACCGTATCAATATCGGGTTGTATGGAAACACCTGGCAGGCCAGCAAGACGCCGACGAATGCCTGGGTAACCCTGATCACGCTCCACGACGGGGGATCTCTCCAAGGCCTGCAGCCCCTGTATTGGGTGGCCGGCGGGGCGGCCACGGGGCACCAAGTGTATCTGGATTTTGCCCACGTCAGTGGAATTGACAACTGGACCAACGTCGCCACGAACGTGGCCGCTGCGCTGGGAACCTATCCGTGGAACAGTGCCGGTTACGGCCGCGCCGCGGCGGGCGAACTGCGCATCACGAGCGCGTCGGATTCCAGCATTAACGCGACCTCGCGCGTGCCGATCGTCTTGCGCGACGAGTCGGGATCCATCTGGTACTTCGTCAATAATTCCACGACGAACAACGACGTCTATACCACGGCCATCGGTAAATCCAGTAACCCCGGAACCACTCCCTACTGGCCCAAGGCCTCCATCCAGGATGTGCTCTACACGTACAAACTGGAGCCGGTGGATGTCATTTGGGTGGACACCGGGGAGTATCTGATGACGTCCGATATCGTCATCACCGACCTCGATTCGGGGTCCGGGACCAACCGCATCACCCTCCAGGGCAGCACCAATTGGGCGGCGGGGGGCACCGTGTTGAACCGCCAGGTAACCGGCGTAGGCACGGCGGTCATCCGGCTGGAACAGGCTTCGGGCCTGAACGTGAGGGATTTCACGCTGCGCGGGGCCCACACGGGGATGAAGCTCAACTTCTCTGCGGATTGCCGGCTTGAAAACGTTAGAGCCCTGGAAAACGGCGTGGATGGATTCCGACTGGAGGAATCCACCGGGATTGAGTTCGTACGCTGTGTATCCTGGAAGAACGGGAGCACCAACGGCGTCGGACTGGTCAGCGACAAGTCCAGTTTGAGCTGGTCCAACGGGCTGATCTGGGCCAATGCGACCGCGGTGAACTTTGTCCAGGCGGGCCCGCATTGGTTCCGGAATTCCATTCTGCAGGCTGTCGGGCTGGGCAAACGCATCTTCGATCTTGACCTGATGACAGGTATTAACGCTTTGGATTCGGATTATAACAACCTGTTGGTCGTCGGAGGTGCCACTATCGCCGAAAAGGATGTGACGATCGGAGGCAACGACCTGTATGGCTCGCTGGTGGATTGGCAGACGCTGGGCGGAAAAGATCAGCACAGCTTGAGCCATGCCCCGCTGTTCGCGGATGAGGTGAGTGGAGATTTCCGCCTGATGAGCCAGGCCGGGCGCTTCCGTCTCGACGGTACCATCACCAACGACGCGGTCACCTCTCCGCTGATCGACACCGGGAATCCGTCCTCCACCTGGACCAACGAGCTGGATCCCAACGGTAGCCGCATAAACATCGGGCCGGATGGAAACAGCCCGGGGGCCAGCTTGAGTCCCACCAATCCCTGGTTGCTGGCCGTTTCCATCAACGCGGGCGGCATCTTCCGGGGCACGAACACACTCCTGTGGGCTTCCGGAAACCTCTCCACAGCCGCCCTGTTGCGCCTGGAATACACGCGAAACGGCGGCATCGAGTGGTTTGTCATTGCCAGCAACGTGCTCAACGTCAGCACGGGTCATCCGTGGGATGCCTCGGCCCAGTCCCCGACGGTACAAGCCAAGTGGCGCGTGATATATCAGGGTGATACGAACGTATGGGACGAGACGGACAGCATGTTCGCCATCAAGAACCAGGCCCTGACGATTTACATCAATGACAGCTCCCTGGCGGGCGATGTGTATTGCTCCGCGCCGGGACATCCCTCCAACAGCGGCTTGACGAACAGCGCCCCGCTTAGCGACCCGTCGATGGCGATGGCCCAATACCCAATCGGCGCCGGCGACGTCATCTATATTGATACGGGTACGTACAACCTTAATACCAACATGTACCTCGGGGAATTGAACCGTGGGACCGAGGAGGCGCCCATCCGCGTTCTCGGCAGCACGAATATCTGGGCGGGGGGCAGTCTGGTGAATCGGGGCGATAACTTCCGCCCCGCTTTTCTGATTCAGAACACCCGCTATATTGAAGTGCGCGATCTGCGGTTTACCGGGGCCGGCACCGGGCTGGAAATAATCAACCTGTCCTATGCCGATTTCAGCGGCATACATTCCTACAAGAACCGGGATGGCATCACCGTCAATACGTTGCAGGGAGGCACGTTCGATCGGTGCGCGGTCTGGAGCAACCGCGCCTGGGGCGTCTCCATGAGCGGTTCCGGCCAGGCGACCTGGGAGCGGGGAGTGTTTTGGGGCAACCGGGCCGGCGCCCTCCAGTTGAGCTCCTACGCCCTGACCTTGTCCGATTCCATCATCCAGGGCAAGGGGACAAGTATTTTGTATCAGGTGCAGAATATCATCCCCGTCGCCGACTACAACATCCTCTGGAAGGAAGAATCGGCCGTACTGGCTAGGAACGCCCAATACAGCTTTGACTATCTCAACCTTCAGAGCTGGCAGCGCAATACAGGAGCGGACACGCACGGCGCGCTTCTGGATCCCCGGATGAACAATCCCGGGAGCGGCGATTTTACGCTCCGTAGCACGACCGGCCGATACTCCTTTGTCGTGAGCAATTTCGTAGTGGATGCCGAGAATTCCTGGGCGATTGACGCGGGGAATCCCGCCGGCGCCTATGGCCTCGAGCCGACGCCCAATGGAGGGCGAAGGAATGCCGGGTTGTACGGCCACACCCCATGGGCCAGCAAGAGTCCGACCGACACCGCCGTGCGCGCCTTGCTGGCGGTCAGCATGAATGATGGAGGGTTGGTGCAGGGCACCAAGGAAATGTACTGGTTGAGCCGTGCTCTGACCGCGGCCGACCTGGTGCGCATCGAGTTTTCGGCCAACAACGGCGTCGACTGGTCCGTCATCGCTTCCAACCTGCCCGCCACGCCGGCCGGATATGCCTGGGACACCACCGTCTTGCCGTCCACGCCGCTGGGCCGATGGCGGGTGATATTGCAGTCCGATACCAATATTGCGGACGTCGTGGACCAGTCGTTTATTCTGCGAAATGGCCCGATCACTTTCTACGTAAACGATGTCAACTTGAGCGGCGACGTCTATACGACGGCGCCCGGCAGTCCGGCGAACGACGGGCTGTCCAGCAATACGCCCAAAGACTCGTTGCAGGGAATTCTGGCCTACGACCTGGAAGGCGGGGACACGATCCTGGTGGACACGGGCGTGTACGTGCTGTCCAACGAGGTCTATTTTACGGCCTTGCACAGCGGGGCGGCGACGGCCCGTGTGCACGTGGTGGGCAGCACCAATCTCATGGCCGGCGGCACGGTGATCAGTGGGACAACAAATATCAATGCCATCTTGCTGCGCGGCGCTTCCTTCATTGAGTTTTCCGACTTGACGATCCATGACGTCCTGGCGGGGGTTGTGCTGGATCTGTTTAGCAACGACAATGTCTTTCGCCGAATCGTTTTCCGCGATGGCACCCTCGGCGTCTCGGCCAATCAGAGTGCGGGAAATCGCTTCGAACAGGTTCTCATCACCCGGCAGAATGGCCCCGGCTTGACCGCCTCGTCAGCCTATGGCACCGCGTTGGAAGGTTGCGTTATCTGGGAGAACGACGGTTCCGCCGTGGAGATCAACTCGACTTCCATCCTGCTTTCCAATTCCATCCTGCGGGCATCGGGCTCGACGAATTTCTGTTTCAATATAGGCACCAATTCTTCGGTGCTGGAGGATTGCAATATTCTGTTTACGACCAATGGAGCCAACGTGGCCTTCTATAACGGAGTTGTTTATGAAAAACTCCTGCGATGGACGGAGGTGAGCGGGCAGGGCGTGCATTCCCTTAGCGAGGATCCGCTGTTCGCGAATCCGACCGCGTTGGATTTCCATCTGCAGAGCGTGGCCGGCCGATACCTGCCCGGCGTGGGCTGGACGAACGACCCCGTGCATTCTCCGGCGATAGACACCGGCGCGCTCCAGGCGCCGGTGGGGTCGGAACCGTCACCCAACGGGGGTCGCCGGAACATCGGCCTGTACGGGGGCACCGTGGAGGCCAGCAAGAGCGTGACGAACGATTGGCTGAAGGCCCTGAGCGGACACACGGGCGGGCGCATCGGCGGCCTGTTTTATCTGGCCTGGGCCGGATGGTCTTCCGTCCCCACCAACACCGTGCGGCTCGACTACTCGTTTGACAACGGCAGTTCGTGGACGACGATTGTCCAGCAGGTGCTGCTCACCAACTTCGCCCACCTCTGGAACAGCGCCACCTGGCCGATCAGCCCGATCTCACGCTGGCGCGTGGTCCTCGAGGCCAACACCAATGTGTGGGACGCCAACGACGTGTACTTCGGGCTTAATGGCCCCTTCAGCTTCTATGTCAACGATACCAATGTGATCGGCGACGTATACACCACCGCGCCCGGCACCGACACCAATTTCGGGCTGTATCCATTCATGCCCAAGGCGACGATCAACAGCGTGCTGGAGGCCTACGACCTGGAAGGCGGCGATTCGATCTGGATCGATTCCGGTACTTATTTCATCACCACGAACAACCCCATTCTGCTCACGGCTGGCGATGTCGGGATGCCGGGGTTGCCCGTGACGATTCGGGGCAATACCAATCTCCCCCTGACCGTCTTCGAGGGGAACTGGGTGGGGTCCCCGCAAACACTCCTGGCCATCCAGGGCGGTTACCTCGGGCTGTCTCATCTCGGGTTCCGGCTGGGGCAGGTATCCGCTTCCGGGGACCAAATGAGTTGGAACAACCTGGTCTTGAGCAACGCTAGTTTGAATCTGTCGGGCAACGCCCAGACCGTGGATGTAGTGAACGCGCACGCGGCTTCCGTGGCCGCCTCGGGACGGGGGGTGGGGCTGCGCTATCTGACGCTGCAGAATGGCAAAGTATCCCTCTCGGGCACGAATACGACATTGCTCCATTCGCTGGTCACCGGCGGCAGCAATCCCGCCGTCAACGTCGTCGGCGATCAGATCGTGGTGCGCAATAACACCCTGGTCGGGGCCGGCACCCGCGTTCGCAAGGGTGGCCCCGGCAACGCGGTCATCGAAAACAATATCCTGGCCGCTTCCGGGGCGGACCGGTTCTGCATCCTGTGGGAGGACGGCACGATCGAGTCAGATTACAACCTCTTCTATGCCCGCAGCAATGCCTGGGTCGGCAACCGGAACGGCTTCTGGGAGCGCCTGCTCTACTGGCAGCGCGAATCGGGCATGGATCTGCACAGCCTCGCCGGGGACCCGCTCTTCGCCGATGAGGCCGGCGGCGATTATCATCTGAAATCCGTTGCCGGGCGCTGGACGGCCGCGGGCTGGACCAATGACCCGGTCCATTCTCCCGCGATTGACGCCGGCAATCCGGATACCGAGGTGAACGAGCCGCTGCCCAGCGGATACCGCGTGAATATCGGCGCCTACGGCAATACCGACCAGGCCAGCTTGAGCCAGGACGGCGCATGGCTGCAAGCCTTGACCGCGAACGATGGCGGCGTGCTCAAGGGCACCAATATCATCCGGTGGACTTCGGCCCTCCTGGGGCCGGAGGATGATGTGTGTATTGAGTACACCACCAACAACTGGACGACTTGGTTCGTGGTGGCGTGCGGCATCCCGGCCACGGAACACCAGTATGCCTGGGATACCACGCTGGTGCCCTCCAGCCTGCAGGCCGGGTGGCGCGTGGTGCTGGAGACCAATACCGCGGTGGAGGGACGCACGGAGCAACCCTTTGCCGTCCGCAACACGGCGCTGCTCTTTTACGTGAACAACGCCAGCACGCAGAACAATGTCTATACGACACAGCCCGGCAACGATGCCAACGACGGCCTCTCGCCCTCGACGCCCAAGGCGACGTTGCAGGGACTGCTGGACACCTACGACACGGAGGGCGGTGATGTTATTTACGTAGATACGGGCATTTACACAAATACATCCGACATCCGTGTCATCTGGTCCCGCGGTGGACAGGCCGGCTATGGCAATCTCGTTATTCAGGGAAGCACGAACTATACTTCCGGCGGCAGTATCATTACGCGGAACACGCTGGGCGGCGTCGGAGTCGATGTCAAGGCGTCGCGCATCGCCGTGCGCGATCTGGCGATCCATCGGCACAACTTTGGCCTGCGCTTTGATACCAATGAACTGGCCACGGCCGAGCGGCTGCGGGTCGTCTCCAACAACTACGGGATCGTGATTCGCGAGAGCCGACAGACGACCAACCGGAATATCCGCTTCTGGAACAATTACCTGGGCGGCATCGATATTGTCGGGGCGCGTACCACGCTCGTGGAACACTGCACGTTTGTCGGCAATTCCAATTCTTCCTACTCGATCGCGGGCACCGTGGCGGACACGGTCCAGAACAACATCTTCGTCATCACCACGCCCAGCACCGTGCCGCTGGCCGGCAGCAGCAACCTGATCAAGGCGGCTTTTATTGACTATAACATCTATTACTTTCCAGAGGGCGGGACCATCTTTGGCGCCTATACGAACCTGCAGAAGTGGCAGTTGGACGAGGCGCACGATTTCCGCAGCGCCATCACCAACCCGTTGCTGGCGAACGTCGGGGGCGGAGACTTCCACCTTCAATCCACGACCGGTCGCTGGGTGGACGGGGCCGGCTGGACCACCGATGCCGAGAATTCCTGGGCCATTGACAAGGCCAAGCCGACTTCGCCCTATGACCGCGAGCCGTCCCCGCATGGGTACCGGGCCAACATCGGCGCCTACGGCAACACGGAATACGCCAGCCTCGGCGACGATTCGGCCTTGGTGAACGTTCGCACGTTCAACCAGACCGTATATATCGGCGGAGACACAGGCAAATTCCCGCTGGTCTGGTATGTGCGCCATCTGCCCACCAACGAAACCGTCAAGGTGCAGTATTCGGGGGATGGCGGGGCCACTTGGTATGACCTCGCCAGCGGCATCAACGCGTACCAAGAATACATCATCTGGAATACCTCACCCTACTACAACACGTATAACGGCTACTGGCGCGTGGTCGGAGAATCCAACACCAACTACTGGGACGTCAACGACGAGTTCTTCCAGATTTTCTATGGCGATTTTATCATTTCCAACAACTATCGGAACGTTTCGTTCAATCGCATCGTCTGGCGCGGGGCTTGGGGGTCGGAATATACGATCGAGGTGGCCACCAATTCAATTGTGACTACCAATATATTAACTTCTGTCTACACCAACGACCTCCTGCAGGTCCGTACCAATTCCTGGCGCGAGGTGGTCATCCCGTGGACCAATGCGCCTTCCGGTGTGGGCCAATACCGGACGAACCCTTTCATTGCCACGCAGGGCGGCAACTTGACGTTTGAAGACATCGGCTCTTCCAATAGCCGTTATCGGCTGTATCGCGTGATCCAACAGTGAAGCGTTCCTTGCCGGCGCGGTGGCGGCTCCTCGTCTGGATAGGAGGGGCGATCGCTCTATGGCTGCCCGTTACCCCTCGTCCTTCAGGACGCCTGGTGGAGTACCTCTTCGACCTGATGCATGTCCCGCTTTTTGCACTGCTGACCTTCACGGTGTGGCATCTGCGGCCCCGCTGGAAGGTGCTTGGCGCGATGGCGCTGGTCGTCCTCCTGGTGGAATTGATCCAGCCGGTGTTGGGGCGGGAGGCCGGAAGCCGGGATGCCTTTTTGGGCTTGGCGGGCGTCGGGATCGCCTTGGCGTTTCATGCGGCGTCGGCCCGCGATGCACGACGCGGTGCTTGGCGTGCGCTTGGCATCGCATTGCTGGTGGCGGTGTTGTTTCCCTTGGCGCCCCTGGGCCTCGATCGCTATGAGGCCGGCCGGGCTTTTCCGCTCCTGGCCTCCTTCCGCTCGCGCATGGAGACCGGCCGCTGGCGAGGACGCGGTTGCCGCCTCACGCGGGCGCGCACGCCCTCCGGCTGGTCCCTGCAGATGGAAGTGACCCAGGACTTGGAGTACCCCGGGGCTTTTCTGGTCGAGGCGCCCCGCGATTGGAGCCAGATGAAAGAGCTGTGTGTGGCCCTGTTCTGGCCGGGGCCGGGGACGCGGGAGTTCTGGCTCCGGGCCGATGACCGTCCGGACTCGCCCCCGTATGCGGATCGCGTCCAAACCGTCTATCTTCTGGCGCCCGGCGTCAATCGCCTTTCGGTCCGGCGCTCCGACTGGACCACGACTCCGTCGGGCCGGCCCTTCCATTTCGGGCATGTCGTCTCCCTTGGGCTGTTCTTCGGCGAAGCCGCGCGAGGAGAGCGCGTGGCTGTTCAAGAGGTCCGACTGCATCTGGAAACGCCGCCCACCTCTGAAAAACATTGACGGGCAGGCCATGCCGGAAAATGATGGCCCAAGCAAGGAGTGGACCGCCATGAAACTTTCCATCATCATCCCCGTCTATAATGAGGAACCCACCGTGGAGAGCTTGATTGAGGCCGTCCAGACCGTCGAGACCGGCCTGGAGAAGGAGTTGATCGTCGTGGATGATTGCTCCAAAGATCGGACGCGCGATATAGTACAGGGGTTGAAGAGTCGTCACGCGAACATCCGCCTGCTCTTTCATGATTGCAATCAGGGCAAGGGGGCGGCCTTGCGGACCGGCTTCGCCGCGGCGACGGGCGACATCCTGCTGATCCAGGACGCCGACCTCGAATACGACCCGCAGGAGTATCCTCATCTCATCAAGCCCCTCCTGGACGGCCACGCCGACGTGGTCTTCGGTTCGCGTTTTCTCGGAGGGGGGCCGCATCGCGTGGTTTTCTTCTGGCATTCTGTGGGCAATAAGCTCCTGACCATGCTCTCCAACATGATGACCAATCTCAACCTGACCGATATGGAAGTCTGCTACAAGGTGTTCCGGCGCGAGGTGATGAAGAACATCACGATCCGGGAAAACCGGTTTGGTTTCGAGCCGGAGATCACCGCGAAGGTTGCGCGCGGCAAGTGGCGCATCTACGAGGTGCCGATTGCCTACTACGGACGCGATTACTCCGAGGGGAAGAAGATCACCTGGAAAGACGGATTCCGCGCGCTGTGGTGCATTTTGAAGTACCGGTTCGTGGATTGACCGAGGCGGGGCATGACGGAGTCGAAGGGCATTGAAATCGTCTGCTCGGCGTGCGGCGCCGAGGCGCTGTTACTGCGCGCGCCGCGTTTTGAGGGTCTGCGCAAAACGGGGGAAATCCTGACCTGCGCGGCCTGTGGCCACGAATACGCATCGGAGGCGGACGTGTCGTTCAAGGCTCGTCCCGCCCTGAAGGTGTTTACCGAGGCCGACCGGTCGGCGCCGGTCAAGGTCTTCAGGGAAGGGGAAGCGGAACGGCTGTGCCGGCACTGTGTCCATTACGTGGTGAATCCGTTCATGCAGTGGTGCGGGATGCACAAGAAGGAAGTCGAAGCCACGGACACCTGCGACCGGTTCAAACGCCGACCGGACCCCAAGCCGCCGCCGCTGTGACTTCGGCTTTACAGCCTTCCGGCCCGGCCGTATGTTGATCAGGAATTCGGTGGAGGACATGACATGGCTCAATTGCTGATCCGAAACATACACACGCTGGTCACCTTGGACGACCGGCGTCGCATTCTGAACGGAGCGGATATCCGTATCGAGGATGGCCGTATCGCGGAAATCGGCAGCGGTCTGAAGCCGGCGGCCGGCGCCCGGGTCGTGCCGGGTGACCACTGCGTGGCCTACCCGGGCTTCATTAACACGCATCATCATATTTACCAGACACTTACAAGGAATATTCCGCGCGTTCAGAATGCCAAGCTGTTCGACTGGCTGCTGGACCTCTACGAAGTCTGGCGTGAGCTGGGGCCGGAGGCTGTCGAGGTCAGCACGTGCGTGGGGGTGGGGGAGTTGCTGCTGTCCGGTTGCACGACGACGACCGACCATTTCTACGTCTTTCCCCGCGGCGCGCCGCAGGAATTCCTGGATATTGAAATCGAGACCGCGCGCCGGATGGGCGTGCGGTTCCACCCGACCCGCGGCAGCATGAGCCGGGGACGCTCCCAGGGCGGTCTGCCGCCGGACGACGTCGTGCAGACCCCGGAGGAAATCCTGCGGGATTGCGACCGGTTGATCGCCAAGTACCATGACCCGAAACCGTTTGCGATGTGCCGGATTGTTCTGGCCCCCTGTTCCCCGTTTTCCGTGACCACCGAACTGTTGTCTGAAACCGCGGCCTACGCGCGTACCAAAAAAGTGTTTCTTCACACCCACCTGTGCGAGACCAGGGACGAGGAGGATTTCTGCCTGAAGACGCTGGGCCTGCGCCCGCTGGACTACATGGAGAAGACCGGGTGGGTCGGTCCGGATGTCTGGTATGCCCATGGGATTTATTTCAACGACGACGAGATCCGGCGCCTGGCCACAACGAAAACCGGCGTGGCGCACTGCCCGTCCTCGAACTTGAGGCTGGGCTCCGGCATCGCGCCCATCCCGAAAATGCTCGAGGCCGGCGTGCGTGTCGGCCTGGCCGTGGACTGCAGCGCGAGCAACGATTCCTCC
>JAHJJH010000198.1 GCA_018823105.1 Verrucomicrobiota bacterium
CGCTCGAACAGTTTGGTTACGGAAACCTGTTGCGCGTTGGTGGCGTCGTTCAGCACGCGGACCTGCCAGTAACGGGTTTGAAATCCTTCGACGGGTGCCGCCATCAGGCCGTCGGCCTTGCTCTTGAGCGGGATCAGCATCACGCGCACCTGGTTGGTCGGGTCGTAGCTCCATCCCTTGGGCAGGCGGACGGCCGCCCGCGGGGCGCCGGCGGGACGCGGTCGGCGGATCCTCTTGGTCGCGCGCTTCTCTTTTATCGGCGCGGCCGCCCGGGTCGCCGGGGCTTCATCCATCTCCGCTACCGTTCGAGAGCCGGCCGCAATATCTTTGGCCATGGCGAAAGCCGGGGCCGGCGGTTGTCCGGCCGCGTCCGACAGGATCGACTCGGCTTCCCGAAGCATGTCTTCGCGATCCGTCATCTCCAGGCCTAGCATCGGGGCGTTGTCTGCCAGCAACTCGCCGGCGGGCGGTTCGGCAGGCGGCGGAGTCGCCACGAGTTCCCCTGCAAGCAGGACCGGTTCAACGGGTGCCGGCAAGGGTTCTTTTGCCGCACCGCCGCCGAGCGGGGCCGCCGCCGGGGCGGCCGGGGTTTCCAGCTTGGCCAATTCGACCGTCGGTTGTCGACCGAACTTCGGTACCACGAGAAAAACGGCCAGCAACAGGGCGGCGACGGCGGCCGCGCCGGTGAGCCACGCGAAGGCCGGGAAGCGCACTACGCGGGCCGGCCGATCCGTTCGCACTCGCCTCAAGGTATCCGCGATCAACCGCTCGGACGCTTCCTCGGTTTCCCGCAGCGTCTCCAGGGCGGCGAACCGGTTCCGCAACAGCTCGGCATGCCTCCGGCAATCGGCGCATTCGGCGAGGTGCTGTTCAATTCGCGCGGCCTCTTCGGGTGCGGAGAGCCCGAAGAGGTGCTCCAGGATGTGCTGTTCTTTGAGATGGTGTTTCATGCGGCGCCTCCCGTGGCATGGCCCGGCGCCAGGTCGGGCAGCGCGCGTGCGAGGGACCGGAGCGCGCGGGACATTTGTTTTTTGATGGTGCCGACGGAGCGACCGAGGGCGCGGGCCGCCTCGGGATAGGTAAAGCCTTCGAAGTAGGTCAGCGACAGGATCGCCCGCTGGCCGGGACTCAACACGTCCAGCGCGCCGCGCACCCTGGCGCGCAGGTCGGCGGCCACGGCGCAGTCGGCCGGCCCCGCGGCGGTATCGGCCATGCGATCGGCCAGGGAATGATGATCGCCGGTCTGCTCATCCATGGAGAGCATGGGGGGCGTGCGCTTGCGGCGGCGCAGTTCATCCACGGCGAGGCGGGTGGCGATGGTGTAGAGCCACGGCTTGAATTTCCTGTCCGTCTGGAAGGTATCGGCCTTGCGATGCACGCGGACGAAGGTTTCCTGGAAGAGATCCTCCGCCTGGTGCGGGTTCGAACTCATGCGGGTCAGATAGCCGAGCAGCGGGCCGGAATGACGGCGCACCAACTGCGCCAAGGCTGTTTCGTCGCCGTGCTGATAGGCTTCCATGAGCGTCTCGTCCGTCGGTTCCATGGCGGCTTCTTCACCGTCCTGTTCCTTGGTACGACGCGGCGGCCCGCCCGGTTGACACGAAAAAAGCAGCCAAAGTGGCCGGACCATGGGGAGCAACGGTCCCGGTCCTTTTACTCTCGCTGGGAAGCGGAAGAACACGCGGTCAACTTTCCACGCCCGGTCGGTGCATTATTAATAGACTTCCGGGACGAAAGTCTGGTCAGTGATGGGCGGGCGTTCGTACCCGGTGTCCGGCTGGCGGCGCGGAAGTTTGAGCTTCTCCGGGGTCAGGTCCTTGTGGGGGATCATGGACAGCAGGTGATGAATGCAGTTAAGGCGGGCGCGCCGCTTGTCGTCGGCTTCCACCACGTACCAGGGCGCCTGCTTAATGTCCGTGTACTTGAACATCTCGTCCTTGGCCCGGGAGTAATCCACCCAGCGGGCGCGGGATTGCAGGTCCATGGGGCTCAATTTCCAGCGCTTGGTCCAGTCGTGAAGGCGACCCTGGAACCGGCGTTCCTGTTCCTCGTCGCTGACGGAGAACCAGTACTTGATGAGGATGATCCCGGAGCGGATGAGCATCCGCTCGAATTCCGGGCAGGAGCGCAGGAACTCGTGATACTCCTCGTCGGTGCAGAAGCCCATCACCCGCTCCACTCCGGCGCGGTTGTACCAGCTCCGATCGAAGAGGACCATTTCGCCGGCCGCGGGGAGATGGGGGGCGTAGCGTTGGAAGTACCACTGCGTCTTCTCGCGCTCGGTGGGCGTGGCCAGCGCGACCACCCGGCAGATGCGCGGATTCAAGGTCTGGGTGATCCGCTTGATGACCCCGCCCTTTCCCGCTGCGTCGCGCCCTTCGAACAGCACCACGACGCGCAGCCCCTTATGCTTGATCCATTCCTGGAGTTTGACCAGCTCGATCTGGAGATTCCGGAGTTCCTTCTCGTAGAACTTCCGTTTCAGGTTCTCCCCCGGCGAAGGGGAAGCGCCCCCGGTGCCTTTCTTAGACTTCGGCGTGTGTTGGGATTTCTTGTCTTTGGACATGGGCCACCTTGTTCGTGAGAGTTCCCCGGCATCCGGGTTCATAGTAGCACGCGGCCGCGCGAAAAACCAAGAAGAGAGGGAGCCCTCGGTTTTTGCCCCGGGCGTCAAGAAGGCGCTTTCCTAACGGCGCGGGGAGGAGTAATAGTCGGTCCGTGTTCGGGCCAGAGCCGGCGGCGGGGGCACCTCCGGCAAGGAGACAGCATCCATGGAAAACGCGGAGAGCAGGGGACCCGATCTTCTGGTGAAACATCCCCCGGGGTTTCGCGCGCGGCGGGGCTTGAACTGGGTGGCGTTGGGCCTGCTATACGCCTCCTATTACATGTGCCGGTACAATTTCCGGTTCGCCACGCCCGGCATGGTCGAGGAGTTCGGCTTCACCAAGACGCAGATCGGCGACATGCTGGCCATCTGGTCGCTGGCCTACGGGACGGGGCAACTGATCAACGGGTTGCTGTCCGACCGCATCGGGGGCAAGCGCTCCATGCTGATCGGCGCGGTGGGCACCATCGTGCTGAACCTCTTCTTCGGTTTCGGCTCGTTTATCGGCTCGTTTGCCACGTTCTCGCTGATCTGGCTGATCAACGGCTACATGCAGTCGTTCGGCGCGCCGGGCATGGTCAAGATCAACGCGGCCTGGTTCGCCCGCCGCGAGCGCGGCACCTTCGCCGGCATCTTCGGCTTCATGATCCAGCTCGGCCAGGTCGCCATCAGTAACCTGGCCCCGATCATCCTCGCGGGTTTCATGGTCGGGACGCTGTTCGTGGTGCATGAGGGCGAATGGCGGTGGCTGTTCCGCATCCCGCCGTTTTTCACCGCCGCCTGCGCGATTTTCATGGCGCTGGCCGCGAAGCCGTCGCCGGAAGAGGCGGGCTTCCCCGGGGCGATCAAGGATGAAATTGACGATTCCGCCGGCGTGACGGTCAGCCTTCGGGAATCCTTCAAAACCATCTTCACGCACCCCCTGGTCTGGTACTACGCACTGGCCTATGCCTGCACGGGCGCGGTCCGGCAGAGCTCCGATCAGATCGCCATTCTCTATTTTCAGGACGAGTTGGGATTCGACATGAGAACCGAAATCCCGGCGGCGGCGAAGATCACGCTTTCGCTCATGCCCATGGTCGCCGTGCTGGGCTCCTTCCTGTCCGGTTGGGTGTCCGATAAGGTGTTCAAGGGGCATCGGTCCCCGGTGGCCATGTGGCTTTACTTCCTGGAGGCCGTGGTCATCAGTGCGGCCGCACTGGTGCTCTTGAGCGGGGCCGTCGGGCCGACGCCCGGCGGCATCTTCCTGGGGTGCATGTTCCTGGTGATGATCTCCTTCACGGCCAATTCCACGCATTCCGTCGTGGGCGCCGCGGCCCCCATGGACATCGGCGGCAAGAAAATGGCCGGGTTCGCCGCGGGGGTGATCGACTCCTTCCAGTACTACGGCGGCGCGATCTCGCTCGCCGTCACCGGCCGCGTTCTGGACGCCACAAAGGAACAGTACGGTTACACGTTCTGGTATGTCATCATGGCCGGATTCGGCGTCCTCGGCGGTATCACCATGCTGCTGGTCACGCGCAAGCAGCGGCGCCGTCACAGTGAAGTGGGCATGTGATTTGTTCAGGCCGGAAAGGAGAAACGCGCATGAAAAAATGGATGCTGGCAATGGGGTGCGCGCTGGTGCTGGCGGGAATGGCCCAGGCGGCCGAAACCCGCAAAATCGCGATCAAGGGATCCAACACTTTCGGGGAAGAGCTGGGGCCGGCGCTGATCGCCGAGTTCCGGAAAAGCCGGCCGGATATCGAAATCGACCTGGAGTCCAAGGGCAGCACTACGGGCTTCACGGCGCTCTTTGCCGGGACGTGCGACATCGCGGCCTCCTCGCGCTCCGTGAGCGAGGACGAGCGGCGCTTGGCGGACTCGCGCAAACTGCGCCTTCGCAATTACACGATCGGGTATTACGGCGTGGCGGTGATCGTGCACGCAGACAACCCGCTGAAGAACCTGTCGGACCGGCAGATCCGCGACCTGTTCACGGGCAAGACGAAAAACTGGAAGCAAATCGGCGGCCCGGATGCGCCGGTGAACCTGTATATCCGCGATCCCGAGTCCGGCACCCACATGGGCTTCCGTGAGCTGGCCATGGGCAACCGTCCCTACGCAAAACAGGCGAAGATGTTCGATAACTACAGCTCTATCGCCGAGGCGGTCGCCGCCGACCCGGCCGGGGTGGGCTATGTGGACATGGCCGTGGCGCGTCGCGCGGGGATCCGCGCGTTGAGCGTAAACAAGGTCCGGCCGAGTGTGGGGACGGTGAACTCGGGGGAGTATCCGTACGCCCGTCAGCTCCGCCTGTATACGCTGCGCGGCCGCGAGGCGCCGACGGTGAAGGATTTTGTCGGTTTTGTCCGTTCGCGCCAGGGACAGGGGGTGCTGACGAAACTTGGCTATGTCCGCCGCTTCGAGCCCCGCCTCGTCAAAGACCTTCCCAGCCCGTAAGCGTGTCGGGGCTGGCCGGATGGCATGCCGTTTCTTGACAATACGGCCGTCCCTTTTACACTGACCGGGCAGTCAATATTCAAAAAGGGGATGCGCCCATGTGGAAACGTACGGTGGGGTTCGGGATGGTGGCGATAGGGTGGGCCGGGCGGGCCTTGGCCGAGGCGGGCGACACGACGCCGGTCGCGGCGCCCCGCGAAGGCATGAACCTGGTCGAGATCTTCAAGGCGGGCGGCTGGCCGATGTACCCGCTCACGGCGCTGTCGGTCATCGGTTTGGCGCTGATCCTCTATTTCCTGCTGGTGCTGCGTGCCGAGTCGGTGGCCCCGCGCCGCTGGCTGCAGAAGGTCTTTGAACTCCTGCGGCAGGGCCAGGGCGGCGAGGCCCGCGCGCTCTGCGACCGCAAGCCGTCCCCGCTGGCCGCCGTGACCGCCACGGCGCTGGACTACGTTGAAACCGCGAAACCGCCCCAGCCCGATCTCCTGAAGGAAATCATGATCGGCGAGGGCATGCGTCAGGCGACGCGCATCCAGAACCAGGTCCAGTACCTGATGGACATCGCCGTCATCGCGCCCATGATCGGCCTGCTCGGCACCGTCGTCGGCATGCTCCAGGCCTTCAATGCCGTGGCCCTGGACCTGGCCAAGGCCAAGCCCATGCTGTTGGCCGGCGGCGTGTCGCTGGCGCTGATCACGACCGTGGCCGGCCTGATCGTCGCCATCCCGGCGATGATCGCCTTTGCCTATTTCCGCAACCGGGCCTCGGGCCTGGTGGCCCGCCTCGAGATGGCCTCCACCGACCTGCTCACCCACCTGCTGGGGCGCGCGTCATGAACTTCCGTCCCGCGTTGCGCCAGGAATCGGGCGCCTTTCCGCTGGCGCCCATGATGGACGTCATCTTCCTGCTGCTCTGCTTCTTCGTCACCACGCAGATCTTCGCGCAGTGGGAGACCGAGATTGACATCACCCTGCCCACGGCCGAAACCGGCCAGATGCCGCAGCGCCTGCCGGGCGAAATCATCATCAACATCCGGTCCGACGGCAGCGCGGTCGTGAACAGCCAGGACCTGGACGACGCCGCGCTGGGCGCGATGTTGGAGCGGCTGGCCTCGCTGTTCCCCGGCCAGCCGGTGGTCCTGCGGGCGGACAAGGCCGTGACGTATGAGCATGTCATTCGCGTGCTGGATCTTTGCCGCAAGGCCGACATCTGGAACATCTCCTTTGCCACCAGCCTGCCGGAAAGCCCGGCGGCCCCGTAACCGGACCATGCGTTTCGCCGCGAAGCTCCTCGTCGGATGGTGTTGCCTGTCCGCCTTGGCGGTCCGGGCCCAGACCAATGCGCCCGCCGCCGACCGCATGCCGTTCGCGGATGGGCTCTACGTGCGGGGTTTCTACGACCTGGCCGTGAAGGAGTATCTGCTGGTGATTCGCGACGAGCCGGCGGGCGTGGCCCTGGACACGGCGCTTTTCCGCGCCGGCGAGTGCTACCGCCACCTGGGCCGGAAGGAAATGGCCGAGCGGTTTTACAAGCGCGTCTTCACTGACTTTCCCGACAGCCCGCACCGCTTCCTGGCGGAGTTCCGCCGGGCCGAGCTGTTCGTGTCCGCGGGGCAGTATCTCGACGGGGTCAACCTGCTGCGCGCCCTGCTGGAGGCTCATCCGCCGGACGACGTCGCCGCCTCCGCGCACTACTTCCTGGGATACAGTCTCGACAAATTGCGCCAGACCGAAGAGGCGGAGCAACATCTCAAGACCGTGATCGAAAAATTCCCGAAATCCTCCTTTTGTGCCTACGCTTGCCTGGCGCTGGCCGACTTGGGCCAGCGCGCGGGCCGGCCGGCGGCCGAGGTCCGGGCTCTTTACCGGAAAGCGGCGGAACAGCCGGCCAGTCCGCGCAGCGGGGCCGAGGCGCTTTTCCAGTGGGCCGAGCACGCCTTCCGATCCGCGGATTTCGAGGAAAGTGCAAAAGCCTATGAACAACTGCTGGCGCGGTATCCCGATGACCAGCGCGTGCCGGAAGCCCGGCTCCAGATCGCCTGGGCGTTCCTGCAGTCCGGAAAGAACGCGCCCGCGTTGAAGCTGGCCGAGGAGCACCTGGCGGCCGGCGACGCCGCCGGCCGGGAGGACTGGCTCTATCTCAAGGCCAACGCCCTGCGCCAGATGCAGAAGACCGATCTCGCCCACGCGGCGTACGACGAGTTGCTGGAAAAGTTCCCGGACGGAAGCCGCCGCCCGGCCGCCGCGTACGAGAAAGCCCTCATCGCCTTTCGGCGCGGCCAGCATGAGAAGGTGATCGAGCAACTCGCGCGGCTTGATCCGGTCCCCGCGATCGAGGAAGATCGCCGTTGGCTTCTTGCCGAGTCGTACGCAGCGCTGAATCGGCCCGGCGAGGCGCTGACGCAGTTCCGCGCGCTCGCCGAGAAATTCCCGGCGAGCGAGCGTGCAGCGCAGGCAGTGTACCGCCAGGCGGAACTTCAGCAGGCCGCGGGTGATTTCGCCGCGGCGGCCGCGGCCGGCCGGCGGATCGCGAAAACGTATCCCGCGCACACGCTGGCGCCCGACGCCCTGTTCACCGCCGGATACTGTCACGCGCGCTTGGAGAAACACGACGAGGCGCTCCGCGACTGGACGGATCTCCTGGAAAAATACCCGGA
This sequence comes from Verrucomicrobiota bacterium, assembly GCA_018823105.1. Lineage (GTDB taxonomy): Bacteria > Verrucomicrobiota > Kiritimatiellia > CAIQIC01 > JAGNIJ01 > JAGNIJ01. The sequence continues at coordinate 7,701 of JAHJJH010000198.1, forward strand.
GTATCGCCAGGCCGATGTGGTGCTTTACCAGATTGCCGTAGCGCAAATTCAACTCGGGAAAGAGACCGAGGCCCGGCGCACGCTGGACAAACTGCTGAAGGATTTCCCGAAGACAGACCGGGCCGTGGACGCGCTGATGGCGTTGTCCATCCTGCACGAGCAGGCGGATCATCTCGACAAGGCGGAAGCCGCGTTGCGCGATGCGCTGGCCCGCAAGCCGGCCGAGGCCGAGGTGCCGCGTATCCGCTACCGCCTGGCGACCCTGCTGCAGAAGCAAGGTCGCGAGGACGAGGCGGCGGTCCTGTTGCAGGCCCTGCTGAAAACCGAAGTGCGTCGCGACATGTCGCCGGCGATGCTCGAGTGGCTGGCGGAACTCCAGTTGCGGCACGAAGCCCCCGCCGACGCCCTGCGCGCGGCGCAGGCCCTCGTGGATCAGGCCGACAATCCGGACTGGAAGCAGATCGGCTGGTACTGGGTCGGGCGCAGCCGCGAAGCGGGCGGTGAAAGCGATCTGGCCGTCGAGGCGTATGCCAAGGCGCTGGGCCAGGAAGCCCGGACGATCGAGGCCGCGGAGGCTGCTCTGCGCCTGGGCGATCTGCGCCTGGCGGGGGGAGATGCCGCGCTGGCGGAATCGGCGTATAGCGAAGCGGCCGAACGCGCAGCCGCGCCCGAGGCCATGCCGATCCGCGCGCGCAGCTACTTTGGACTGGGCCGCGCGGCCGCCGCCCGGGAGCAATGGGAAGACGCCGCGCGTTTCTATATGAGTGTCGCCGTGTTGTTTGACGATCCGGAGCTGACGCCTCAAAGCCTGTACGAAGCCGCCGCCGCTTTTGAAAAGCTTAACCGTCTGGAGGATTCCATCAGGACGAAAGATGAATTAGTTGCCCGTTATCCCGATAGCGATTGGGCCAGGAAGAATGTCCCTGTGGAGCCCGAAACGAGAGGCTCGCCATGACCCTGGGCTACATGACACAGTTTATAAAGTGTGTCACCCCCGCGAAGATCGGAAAGAGTAACTCGATATGAATCAGCCGGAATGGAACATCAAGGCGCCTAGCGCGACGTGCCAGGTTTGCGGCCGGGCCTTCACGGACCAGGAGCCTTTTGTATCCCGCCTGACTTTTGGAGCGGAGGGCTATGAGCGTTGCGATTGCTGTACCGCTTGCTGGCCGGAGGCACGGAAAGCGGAATCGCTCAGCATCTGGAAGAGTGTTTTCCGCGTTCCCCCCCCGCCGCCCCCCGAGCCGATCCGTCGGGAAACCGCGGAGTCCCTGCTACGACAGTTCATGGAGACCGAAGATCCGTCCCGGCGGAACGCCATTTTCATCCTGGCCGTCATGCTCGAGCGCCGCCGGATTCTCGTCGAACGCGACGTGAAGACGCGTGAAGACGGCCTCAAGGTGCGCTTCTACGAGCATCGAAAGACCGGCGAGATATTCGTCGTACCTGATCCCGGGTTGCGCCTGGATGAACTGGAGCATGTGCAGAAAGAAGTCATTACACTGCTGGGCGGCCCGGCGCCCGGTCAGCCTTCCAACGAGCCGGGAGAGTCGCCGTCCCATGAATCCTCCGCCGACCAGCCCACCGAATCCGACGCCTGACGTACCGGGATTCTCCCCGAGCCGCAGCTCCTCCTGGGGCCGCCTGATCCCGGTGGCCATTCTCGTCCTTGCGGGCTTTCTCGTCTACCGCAACAGCTTTCACAGCACGCTCATGCTGGATGACCTCAACAGCATAATCAAGAATACCGGCATACGCCGGCTCTGGCCGTTGAGCGCGGCGCTGAATCCACCCAAGGGTCCGATCGGTTTCTGGACGCGGCCGATCGTCAACGTGACGCTGGCCTGGGATTATGCCCATTCGGGGGAAAATGTGGCCGGATACCGCCGGACAAACATGACCCTGCACCTGCTCGCCGGGGTGATATTGTTCATCCTGTTGAGCCGCGTGCTCAAGCGGCGCCTCGCGCCGTCCGACGGGCCGGTTTGGACCGAGCCGGAGCGGCTGCCGTCCTGGTTACGTGATATCTTTCAGGATGGTGCCCGACTGGTCGCCTTTGTCGCCGCGCTGGTATGGATGGTCCATCCGCTCAATACGGCCGCCGTCAATTACTTGAGCCAGCGTGCCGAGATGCTCGTGGCGCTTTTCATTTTTGTGATGCTTTACAGCCTGCTGCGCGCCGCGGATTCCGCGCCGAAGCGGGCATGGGAGTGGCAGGCCGCCGCCGTGGGCAGTTGTTGGCTGGGCATGGGGAGCAAGGAAACCATGCTCGTCGCGCCCCTGTTGGCGCTGCTCTTTGATCGAATATTCCTCTCGGCTTCGTGGCGGGAAGTCCTGCGGAAACGCGGATGGCTGCACGGGGTCTTCTGGCTGACCGCCCTCTGGCCCATCTCGCGGCACCTGGCGTACTCGCCCCATGTCACGCCGGAGACGTGGTCGCTGCAAATACGCTGGCACTACCTGTTGACGCAATGTTGGGGCCTGGCGCGCATGATCCGGCTGGCCTTCTGGCCTCACCCGCTGGTGTTTTTTTACGGCATGAGCCTGGTCGCCGACCCGCTCACGGTCTGGTCCCAGGCGCTGTTCCTGCTGGCCCTGGCGGGCGGAACGATCTGGGCGCTTGCGCGCTGGCCGCGCGTCGGATTTGCCGGGCTCTTCTTCTTCGGCGTGCTGGCGCCCTCGTCGACCTTTATCCCGATCCTCGGCCAGCCCGTGGCGGAGCATCGAATGTATGCGCCGCTGGCCGCGCTGATCGCCCTTGTGGCAGGCGGAGTATACGCCGCGATGACCAGGACCGGCCGCCGCGCGGCGGTTTCTGTCTTTCTGCTTCTGGGTGTGGCGGCGGCGTTCGGGTTGGGAGTGGCCGCCCACCGGCGCAATGTCGACTATCGCAATCCGCTGATTCTCTGGGAGGACACCGTGCGGAAAGTGCCCGGAAGCCCCGAGCCCCACAACGACTACGCCAATGCGCTGCGTGAGGCCGGGCGAACGACTGAAGCGGTGGCGCAATATCAGGAGGCATTGCGGCTCAAGCCTGGCTACGTGGATGCCCACAACAACCTCGGCACGCTGCTGGCGCAGCTTGGTCGATACGAAGAGGCCGCGCGGCATTTGGAGGAAGCGCTGCGCCTGAAACCCAACAGCCCGCAAATTCATCACAACCTGGGTTCGGTCTATGAGCAAATGGGGCGGTACGAGGATGCGCTCCCGCACTTGGAGATCATTTGCCGGGTCAGGCCCGATGATCCACGGGTTCTTGCCCAGTTGGTTCACGTCCTTGCGGAACTGGGCCGCGGCGACGAAGCCCTGGAGCGCCTGCAAGCCGCTCTGGCGGCCCGCCCGGGCGATCCCGAGTTGAACAATACGCTGGGTGTGCTGCTGTGCCGGCTGGGCCGTCCGGACGAAGCCGTGGCCGTGCTGCGCGCGGCACTGGCCGGCCCCCCGGGACGGCCCCGGGTGCGCTTCAACCTGGGCCGCGCCCTCTTCGAGGCCGGGCGAATGGACGAGGCCGAAAAAGAATTTCTTCAGGTGCTGACGGCGGAGCCGGGCGCCGGCGACGCTCGCGCGTATCTCGACCGCCTTCGGAACCGTCGCGCCGATGAGCCCCCATGATTTTCGACGTGGTCATCCGCGGCGGCCGGCTCTTCGATGGATCCGGCGCACCTCCGCGCTCCGTCGACGTTGGAATTTGTGGCGACCGGATTGAATCCATTGGGGACCTCGCCGGTGTGGAAGCCGCCCGCGTGATCTTCGCGATAGGGCGCAGCGTCTGTCCCGGATTCATAGATGTTCATTCGCATTCCGACACCTACCTGCTCCTTGAGCCCTCCGCGCCGAGCAAGGTATTCCAGGGCGTGACCACCGAGGTGGTGGGGAACTGCGGCGCGTCGGCCGCCCCGCGCCTGGACCGCTACCTCATGCCCTCCGACTGGCGCGCGATGAAATACCCCGGGACGTGGCGGACCGTGGCCGAGTACCGCGCGCTCCTGGAGCAGGTGAAGCCCGCGGTCAATGTGATCCTGTTGATAGGACACAACGCCCTGCGCGCGTCGGTGATGGGGTACGATGAGCGGGCGGCGAATCCCGACGAATTGAAAGGCATGAGCGATCTGCTGGCGCAATCGCTGGACGAGGGCGGGGCCGGGTTGAGTACGGGCCTGATCTACTCGCCCGGGATGTTTGCGGCGCCGGCGGAAATCGTCGAACTGGTCCGCGGGGTCGCGGCTCGCGGGAAAATCTACACCTCCCATATGCGCAGCGAGGGCAAGCGCCTGCTCGAGGCGCTGGACGAAACGATCGGTGTGGGGCGCGAAACCGGGGTGCGAGTCCAGGTGTCGCATCTGAAAACCTCCGGCCGGGCGAACTGGGGATTGGTGGACGCGGCGCTGGAACGTGTGCGGTCCGCGCGGGCGCAAGGCCTGGACGTAGCCGCGGATCGCTATCCCTACACGGCCGCCTGTACGGAACTCGATGTGATCCTACCCGCGTGGGCTTCCGGCGGCGGCCGCGACGAGGTCCTTAAGCGTCTGCACAAACCGGCGACCCGCGCACGCCTTCGCGACGAACTCTCCGAAGCCCGCGACGCCGCCTACTGGGAAAGTCTGCGCATCGGCTCCACCTGGCATCCGGATAACGCGCGGTTCAAGGGCCGGCTGATGCCGGAGGTGGCGCGCGAACTGGGCCTGGAGCCTGTGGACGCGGCGTTGCATTTGATGGACACCGACGAGTTGCATACCTCGGGCATCTTCTTCGGAATGAGCGAACCCAATATGTGGAAGATCCTGGCCGAACCGTACGTCATGATCGGCTCGGACGCCTCCCTGCGCGCGCCCACCGGCCCGTTGAGCAAGGATCATCCGCATCCGCGCGCCTACGGAACGTTCCCGCGGTTTCTCCGCGCGGCACTGGACGGCCGGACGGTGAGCCTCCCCGAGGCGATCCGCAAAATGACATCCCTGCCCGCGCGGCAGTTCAATCTCAAGGATCGCGGCGAGATTGCACCGGGCCGGAAAGCGGACCTGGTCGTTTTCGATCCGGACGGGGTGGGGGACACCGCTACCTATGAGCATCCGCATCAACTGGCGCGTGGCATCGACGCGGTGCTGGTCAACGGTGTGCCGGTCCTGTCCGGCGGCGCGCTCACGGGGGAGCGGCCGGGCCTATTCCTGGAGCCCGGGAATTAGGACGAGGCATATCCCTGCGCCTTTTTATATTCTCCCCCCGTCATCCCGTTAGGCTTATTATGTTATGCGCATATGCGCATAAGGTTGTAAGGGTTTGGGATGCGGACGTTGGAGAGTAACGGGTGTGCCATGCGGGAATGGTTACGGATGTTGCGGCTTGTCCTCGCCGCCGGGATAGTCCTGCTTGCCGGGGATCACGCCGCGGATGCCGCCGCGCGGGCGGCGCACGTCGCCGGTCCGGCGGGGAATCAGGTGCACATGCACATGGGCGATGGTCTGCCCGGCCGCCGGCCCGTCGTTGATCCCGAGATTGAAGCCCTGAATGGCGGGGTCGTCCGACTGCATTCGTAGCACCAGGATCCGGGCGAGGCGATGGATCGCCAGCCATTCCTCATCGGTCAACTCCCGGAACGACGCCACGTGACGGCGCGTGACGATGAGATGGTGGCCGCGGGACACAGGATAGCGGTCGAGCACAGCGATGCACGGACCGTCTTCGGCCGTGATGCGATCCGGCGTCATCTCGCAAAACGGGCAGGCATTCATCGGCGCGAGTATAAATCCCGGGGCGTTGACATCGAGCGTAAAAAGCCTACTATCCCACTCTCGCGCGTGGCCAGATAGCTCAGTTGGTAGAGCAACGGACTGAAAATCCGTGTGTCGTCGGTTCGATCCCGACTCTGGCCACCAGCCTTTTCAAGCGTTTCCACTTAATGTTACGGGGGGAAACGCTTCTTCTTCCCTTGTGTAGCCAAGTGCTGTATGTGTTCCGATGAATTCGCCACGCTGCTCGTCAGTAACCGCTTCCATGCAGCGCGGACGCGCGGCCCTGCCTGTGAAACGGGCAACGTGCTCGATAGTCATCCTGGCCGGGGTGTTGCGCGGCGGAATTCTGGATTGTCTACCTTGTCTCTTGCGGAGTAGTCTGGCGCCAGACATGAGCGGATTCCCGGCGGATGCGGGATGTTCCTACTCCTTGTCCTCTGGGGCCGTCCCGACGCATAGCATCCCTCCCGTGGTCTTCCGCATTGTGGCGCTATTTCGCAGGATAGGCCCGGGGTAGAGGGGGCGTGTCGAACGAGTACACGCCGGGTGGCATTTGTATGGGATGCCATCGTTGAGGCATGCTATCCTATTGGCCGGATAAAGGAAGGAGCGCGAAATGAAGCAGATTCTCGCGGCCTCGATGGCGTTGTTGCTGTGCGGTTGCAGTGCAGTGTATAGCCCGCACCCCGTCGGGACCACCCCTGCAAACATTCAGCCATATGAATGGGAGGGCACCTGGTTGCACTCGGATGGCACCTTTACCGTCAAGGTACTGGACGGCTCGAATGGCGTTCTCAAGATCGGATGGGTGGGAACTGAACCGCACGATTTGAAATACGAGTCCACCAAGATATTTCTTCGCGAAGGCGGCGGGTGGACCTTTGCCAGCCTGGAAATAGCCGACGCCTCCAATTCAACCCGCTATATCTGGGGCAAAATCGCAAAGAACAAGAATCAGGTGGTCGTCTGGGGGCCAGACCTGGCAGCATTCAAAACCGTTGTCGAAAATGACGAAATTCCCGGCGTAGTGGAAGGGGGCGATGTGCACCTGGGAGAGCTCACGCAACAGCATATTGAGTTCATTACGGCGGAGACCAACGGCCTGCTGCAGTGGGACGAACCCATTGCGTTCATCAAACTAGTCCCATGAACAGAGGGCATCCGCGACCTGCCCGAAGTCGGTAAACAGGCCCGGGCATTCATCAAGAATGCCGAAAAGATGAGCCTGCCACCCCGGAAGGCAATCGGAAACTGGCGGGTCTTTGACTCTCCTTCCGGGCCTGCTTTGTTGAGGTCGGCCGGTCCACCTTCGCCGTCAACTCATGGCCAGGTGTTCATCCAATCCTGCGATCTTGAACACTTTCTTTACATCGGGAGAAAGGTTGATCAACCGGAACCGGTCCTCGCCCACCTGTTTGAAGACCTGCAGACAAATGCGGATGAACGCGGAGGAGATGTAATCCACTTTGGCCATGTCGAACACCACAGGCGCCTTTTCCTCCTCGATGCGCTTCAAGAGACCATCCTGCCATGTCGTACAGGCGGTCGTGTCCAAGCGGGCGGGCAGCGTGCAGACTAGTTGATCGGCTTCCTTGGCGAATTGGATCATGGGGGGCTCCTTGATGCGGTTGTTTAGAAGTTACGGTTGAATTCCGCCTCGATCGCGCAGGCGTCGAGGGACTCGTCGTAGTATCGGCGCGCATCGAAACGCTGGAACCGCTCGTTCGTGCGCCGACGCGTAATGCGCTGGATGTTCAGCAGGTGCCGCGCGGTCACGTTTTCGGTGGTGATGTTCTTGCCGCCCGTCCCGCACCCGAGGGTCAGCGACGGATTCAACTTGTTGTAGATCCCTCCGACGGCCCCCTGGGAAGACGGCGTGTTGACCACGATCCGTCCCGCGTTCATCATCAGCGAAAACCGGCGTATGTTTTCCTCGTCGTTGGAAAAGATGCTGACCGTGTGGCCGACCCCGCCGTGGTAATTGAGGTCAATACAGAGATTGACCGCCGCCCGGAAATCCGGGGCGACGTAGTAGGCCAGGACGGGCGCCAGGATTTCAGAGGAAAGCGGCCACGCGGCGCCGACCCCGCCCAGGGGAGCCATCAGCAGGCGCGTGTCGCCCGGCACGGAGACGCCGGCCAGTTCCGCGATCCGGACCGCGGACTGCCCGACGATCCCGGCGTTCATGGACTTTTTTTCGCTGTCCCAGGCGACCGCCTCCACCCGGGCCGTCTCCTCGGGGGAGAGGAAGACGGCCTGGCGCTTTTTCAGTTCCGTTTCCACGGCGGCGGCGACTGACGCCTCGACCACCAGCGCCTGTTCGCTCGCGCAGATAGTCCCGTTGTCGAACGTCTTGGAGATCATGATCTGCTCGACGGCGAAGGGGATATCGGCGCTGGCCTCGATGAAGACCGGCACGTTGCCGGCGCCCACCCCCAGGGCGGGGGTGCCCGAACTGTAGGCCTCGTGTACCAGGCCGGACCCGCCCGTGGCCAGGATCAGGGCCAGTTTCGGGTGGTGCATGATCTCGTGGGTCTGCTCCCGGGAGACCTGCTCCAGCCACTGGATGCAATCCTCCGGAGCGTCCGCGCCCAACGCGGCCTCGTAACAGAGGCGCGCCGCCTCCGTGCAGCAGCGGATGGCCTTCTTGGACGGGCAGATGATGATGGGGTTGCGCGTCTTGAGCGCGATCAGGATCTTAAAAAGCACGGTGGACGTCGGATTCGTAACCGGAATGATGGCCAGAATCGGCCCCATCGGCTGGGCGATTTCCACGATGCCGCGCTCGTGGTCCTCCGCGATGATACCCACCGTTTTTACGTCGCGGATATCGTCGTAGACGAACTGGGTCGCCACGACGTTCTTGATGACCTTGTCCTGCCAGATCCCCAGCCCGGTCTCTTCGGCCGCCATGCGAGCGAGCCGCACGCGCTGATTGAAGCCCGCCTCGTACACCGCCCGCACGATCCGGTCGGTCTGCTCCTGGTCGAGCTGGCCGAACACCGCCGCCGCGGTGACAGCCCTGTCCACGATCTCCCCGGCCAATCCGCTGGATGCTTCGCTCATGCCGCCTCCCCGGGATAGTCCGCCCGCGGTTTGTGCTTGGAATTTTTCCCATTTCATTCTTACCGGATTCCGCCCCATGTCAATCCATCAGGCCGGTCGGCATTCGATCCTGGCTTTGCAGGCGGGGGCCGGCTGTGGTATGCCGTCAGCCGGATCGCTCCGGGTAGACAGAATGGATTCAACAAACAATAGCCGGTCGCCGGTGACGACCGGGATAATCATCGTCATCTCCGCGTATATCGCGGCGCAGATGCTGGCGGACATCGCCAGCCTGAAGATCGGCCTGGTCGCCGGCCTGGCGGTGGACATGGGGACCTTCATCTACCCGTTCACCTTCACGCTGCGCGACATGGTGCACAAGCTGATCGGCCGGCGGCAGGCGCGCGTCATCATCGTCGCCGCCG